>NZ_JBYTCM010000005.1:234161-388160 GCF_058790275.1 Mycobacterium sp. FW102-FHT13B02 | reverse complement strand
CGCCTTCAAACGGTGACGAGAGCACCGGAACGGAGGTCGCCTGAAACACCCCGATCCACAGGTATTGACAATTTCTCAGCTGAGGAGCGGAAGCAGGCCAAGCGCAAGACCAAGAACGATCAGTGAGCTGGTCGCATCGGGACGCCTCTCTCGTGCAGTGCCTTCCAGACACTGCCCTTGCTTTTGCCGAGTCGCTGAGCGATCGTTCGGATCGACAGACCGTCGGTGACATACAGCCGGACCGCTTCGTTAATCTCATCCTGGGTCATGGGCTGTTGGCGCATGGCGACATCGTGGCCGGCTAGCAGCTTGAGCACACCACCCTTCGAGACCTCGTACCGACGGCATAGTTCGTTGGTAGACGTACCAGCGCGGTAGGCAGCGACCAGTTCGGCGATCGTGTCAGGGGACAGGCGGCGGTCCAGCCGACGTGTCTGAATCTTGTCGTCTGCCCTGGTCACGGGCCGTTTTGGCGCCTTGTTGATGCGCTGGATCAGGTATTGCAATTTCTGGGAATCATTTTTTGAATAATTTCCTAGGAGGCCGACAGATGAAGTAGCAGTTCAGAGGCGGTTCTCGAGAGATCGGGAGCCGCTTTTTTCATGCCCTGCAGGGCGCAACCGGGGCCCTGCTCATGCCGATCGCACTAATGCCGGCGCCGGCGAGCGTCCTGGGCGGCACGGACCCGGTCTGGACAGCCCGCAGCCACAAGTCGAAGACTATGGCTATCGGCACAAGGCGCAACAATCGACGAGGGAGTGATGATGGCGAGATACACCAGCGCGTCCAGAACTTGGGATGGCGGTTGGGCCGAAGCTGAACGCGCGGCCGAGAAGATGGTGTTTCGCGCACCGACGTTCGCGGTGGAGCTCGCCAAAGCACTGCGGCCCGACCGGCGTTCCGCGAATGTCGGCGGCAAGCTGGCTACCGTCACCGAAGAGGTGGTGATCAACGTTCCTGTCGATCGGATCTATGCGCAGGTAGCTGATGTGACCCAAATGGGCCGGTGGAGTCCGGAGAATACCGGTGCGGCCATCAAAGATGGTGGAATCGTGGGTGTAGGAACAGTTTTCGACGGTCACAATCTGCGGGGCAGGTTGCGCTGGACCACCCGCTGCGAGGTGATCGCCGCCGATGAGAACGAGTGCTTTGCCTTCAAAGTTAGGGCGATCGGATGGGGCCGACCGTTTCTGCGCTTCCCGATAGCGACCTGGACGTACCGGTTCCGGGCAATTGATGAGGCGACCGCCGCGGTCAGTGAGACCTGGACGGTTGGCCCTTGGCCGCGACCGGTAGTCGATGCAGTCAATCACTGGTCAGTGGACGGCCTGACGGGCGCTGAGATTCAGAGCAGGAACTTGGCTATCACACTGCGGAATCTGAAACAGCGGCTAGAAGCCGACGACTAGATCTTGTTGTCCGGCTAGCCTGGCGCCATGACCGTGAACTCGAAGGTTTCGCGCTCCTGGCTCCTGGTCAATCCGTCCCGCGAGCCTGACCTCGGGGCGCTTCTGGCGACCACCAACTCCGACGAGGTGATTCTGGATCTCGAAGACGCTGTCGCTCCCGATGAGAAGGAGGCGGCACGGGACCGGGTCATCGAATTCCTGAACTCCGGAGCCCGGGCGTGGGTCCGGGTCAACGACGCGTCCAGCGATTTCTGGTCTGCCGACTGTCGTGCCCTGGCTGAGTGCCGCGGGATGAAGGGCGTCGTGCTGGCCAAGACGGAGGGCGGAAATCACATGTGGGACACCGCGAACCGGCTCGGTGGTGAATCGCCGGTGATCGCGTTGATCGAGACCGCGCGCGGGCTGGCGCGCGTGCATGACATCGCCGCCGCGCGACCGTGCTTTCGCATCGCGTTCGGCGTCAACGACTACACGCTGGACATCGGGGTGGAGCAGGACCCGCTGGCTCTGGCCTACAGCCGGTCCCAGCTGGTCGTCGCGTCGCGCGCGGCACACATCCCGGGTCCGATCGACGGGCCGACCCGCGATCCGGATCAGCTGGCCGAGGGCGTGGCGCTCACTCGGCGGATGGGTATGACAGGCAAGCTCGCGCTGCGTTCGTCCGATGCCGAGACCATCAACGCCGGGCTGAGCCCGTCCGAATCTGATATCAGCTGGGCGCGCGAGTTCGTCGAGCAGTTCAACGCCCGCGGCGGAAAGCCCAAGGACGGCAGCGACTTACCTCGATTGAACCGCGCCAGGATCATTCTGGAGAAGGCGCGGCAACTTCGGCTGATACCGAGCTGAACGCTGCCGGCGGCAACCGCTGCAGGGGAGCGATGCGTCAGTTCAGCGGTACCCATCCGCGCGGGTCTACGTCCGTGGGTACGGCGCGGACGTAGTAGCAGTTGCTGAACCCCAGTGCGCCTTCGCAATGGTTGAAGATGCCGTTGCCGTCGGCTTGCCCGTCGCAGTATCCGCCCCAGGGCGTATTGATGCATTGTCCTGGTGTGGCGTGGGCTACGCCGATGGGGCTGAGTGCGAGCGCAGCGGCGATTGCTAGTGCGATTTTCATCAGCCCATCCCTCCTTCTGTCATGAGGTTTGATCTGTCGCGAGGCTCTGGTGGGTTGCCTACACCAGGCCCATAAATTCCGATGGTAGGCCGACTTCTCGAGCGCTGGCATCGTTATGTGGGCAGGCGAACAGGCGTCCCAGTGGACTTCCGAGACGGGTGTGACGTATGAGGTAGATGGGTATGGTCTTCTGGGCGCCAATGCCCAATTGCCGGAACCACCAGGAGATTTCGATGCGGGGGTTCTGGCGCACGATGAGGTGACAGCTTCGGTCGCGCCACCCGCCACGACCTACGCGGAACCCGCTACGGCAGGGGCGCGTACGTTCCTAGAGAATTACAGCCAAGAACCCAACGCACTCGACGAAAGCCATCATGTCTCAGGATCAGAACACAGACGTTCCACCGAACCACCTCTCCATCGACCCGCGCAGCGACTTCTATAGCGAAGAGGCGCTCCTCCGTGGTGTGGGTATCCGCTTCAACGGCGCCGAGAAGACCAATGTGTACGAGTACGACGTGGCCGAGGGCTGGGTGCGGGTGGAAGTTCCTACCGCCAAGGATCGCCGGGGAAATCCGATGGTCGTCAAGCTCAGCGGCACGGTGGAACCTTACTTCCGCACCTAGCAAATAGCTGAACCTTGGTGGATACCTCTGATGCGCCCACGATCACGGCCGCGGTCCCCGGGTCCTTCGAGTGGGGTGTGTTCCATGAGCGGCATCCGAAGCTGATTCGTCAGGTGCTGGAATCCTGGCCGTACACCTCCGCCGAACAGGCGATGTTGCAACAGCTTCTCGTCGAGAGCACCACTGGCGTCCTCGAGCCGTTGCCCGAGGACGCTCATGACCGGGACGATTGGCTGGCTTGGGGCGAGCACCTCTACGGACGCCCGTGGGGTGAGGCGCCATTCCTGTGGAGTGAAAGTTACTTCTACCGCCGATTGCTCGAGGCTGTCGGCTACTTCGGGGCGGGCGCCTGGCGCGGAGTCGACCCGTTCGCTCCGGTCAAGAATGCCGAGCTGACGGGACCGGCCGTTGACGAAGAACTGAGTGCGATCGCCGAGGTGACGGAGGGGTCGGGGGACCAGCAGCACGACGCGCTGCTGGTCGCCGCACTGTGGGGTAACCGCGCCGACCTCAGCTTCCAACTGCAGGCAGCCGCCGCAGGAGCTCGGCAGGAGGGCCTCCTCGTCGACGACAGCTCGATGCTGTGGTCTGCCCTCAGATCGCAGGACAACCCGATGGTCTGCGTCGTAGCAGACAACGCGGGACGCGAGCTGCTGGCTGATCTCGTCCTGGCCGACAGTCTGCTCACTCAGCGTCTTGCGGCCGAGATCGTGCTGTACGTCAAGCCGTACCCGTACTACGTGTCGGATGCGACCATGGCCGATGTGCTGTCGGTCATCCAACGGTTGAGGACCGAGCCCCGTCCGCAGATCGGCAGGATCGGCGACCGGCTCTGGCACTCCGTGCGTAGCGGCCGACTCAAGGTGCGCACCCACAGGTTCTTTTGTGCACCGCTGGCGTTCCACGACATGCCGGACGACCTCGCAGCCGAATTTGCGACCGCCAACATGACCCTGATGAAAGGCGACCTCAACTATCGGCGCCTCGTCGGCGACCGCTACTGGCCCGCCACTACACCGTTCAACGAAACCGTGGGTTATTTTCCGTCTCCGGTAGCGGCACTGCGGACGTTGAAATCGGAAGTTGTCGTCGGCCTCAGGTCCGTGCAAGTCGCGGAACTCGATGCCACTGGACAGCGATGGCGGACGGGCGGCGGATACGCATTGATCCAAGTTCGCGGGGAGTAGTTCAGGCGACTACCGGCTTGACCTGAGCGGCCGGGACGGAACCGGTGGCCAGTTGTCCTCGCATCCAGTCCTTACCGCCCTCGAGTTCGAACGGCGCGTAGTGCGGGTTCGGGTTGCTGGCCAGGAACACCGCGCCACTGATGGTCGCCTCGATCACGGCGAACACCTCGTTGAAGGGCGCGTGGAGCGTTACCGCGATCTGCCCGGAGAGGGAGAACGGGTTGCTGGTCCAGTCGTTCATGACCGCCTCGTAGACGGCGGCTTTGACCGCGCTCGACTGGTCGTCACTGTTCTCGGCGAAGATGTCGCCTTCCCGGTAGACGTCCACCCAGCTGTCGGGCTTGGTGGGGAAACCAGGCAGCCCGAACCGCTGGTTCGGATCCAGGCCGTGGGTACCGGACGCTTTCACCCATGATCGGGCCCAGGACGCGATGGAATCGGTCTGCCGGCACGGGTTGGCGTACGCCAGAACGCCTTTGAGGTCCGGGGTGCGCCAGGCGAGCGGCTGGCCGGGCTGCAGGAAGCGGAAGTAGAAGTACGATCCCACGATCGCGCCCTGGGAGTAGATGCCGAGCGACCAGGGCGTGCCCTCCGGAAACGGTACGCCGTTGTCCATTTGGGTGGTGCCGAGCAGTCGGGCGAGTTCGTTGACACCGCTGTCGTTGTCGAACGGGAGCGCCCCGTTGTTGTAACCGATGGGCTGATGATGGCAGATGCCTTCGGCCTCAAGGGTTGTCGCGGTGTCCGCGACGGGCCCGCTGAACATGTCCGACACGTGACCTTCGACCGTGAACATGATCGGGCGCAGATGAGGCATCGGGTTCTCCTCCCAACATGATGGTTCAATCACGCTCGACGCTATGTGCGGTGCCGGGTACCTGTATCGAGTAGCCGGCTACTCGAATCGGCGCGTTGACGCACTTACTCGACCAACGCGCCACCACAACGGCATTCGGTGCCCAGAGGGGCAGCGATTCGAGTAGTGGGCTACTGGTGCCCCCTGGGCATTTCGTCGTGACACTTGATTTCTCAACACTTCATCAATGGAGGGACTGATGACTGTCACTCGTGGCGACGTGGAGTTCGCCAAACGCATATTCTTCGACCGGCTCGGTGACGATTACGTCTACGGCGGCACCTGGGATCCCAACGATCACGGTGTGGGCTGTGACTGTTCTGGCCTGGTGACCGATGTGCTCTCAGCGGTGTTCGACGGCAACCAAATGGTGTGGGGCAGGCAAGGATTGTCCACCGAGTCGTATCGATACCAGCCGGTGGGCGAGCAGCACGTCGGGCCGTTCGATTTGGTGCACGTCGCATCGTTGAGCGACGTACCCGGCGATGCGCCGGTGGTGATCAACCTTCACCACGAAGGTGACGGCGGTCCGCATTCCCATATGAACTGTGTCGTCGACGGCGTCGCGATGGAATCGTCGGGTTCGTACGGGTGCTGTACCGCCCCCAAGGCCATCCCTTCTGACAGCAGCTATTGGAACGACCACTGGTATGTGGCGGGTCCTATTGTCGAAGACGGCACCCCGCCGGCTCAGGGCCACGTGGACAGCTTCTTTGCCGACGTGTCCGAATTCCAGGTGCCCGTCAGCGATTCCTACCCGTACAAGATTCTTTCAATCCGTGTATGCGACGGCACCCACCAGGATGCCAAGTTCGCGCAGAACTATTCGTGGATGCGCAATGCGCTGGACTCCGGCCGGTTGGAATGCGGCATCGTTTACACCTACGTGCGCCCGAATTGGCAGGACAATGCCAACACGGTGCGGCAGATGATCGATGCCAACGGGGGACTGCATCCCAAGGTCGTACTGATGCTGGACGTGGAAAGTGGCGGCAACCCCGCCGGCGACGGATCCGACTGGATCAACGCCCTTTACGACAATCTCGCCGAATACGCCGGTAACCCGGCGCGCGTCATCGGCTATGCCAACCAGGGCGACTTCAACACGATGTGGGTATCGCGACCCAAAGGACTACGGGTGATCGCCGCGTCGTACGGTTCCAACCCGCTGCTGCCAGGGCAGATCGCCCACCAGTACACAGACGGAGCTTATGGCGCCAACCAAGGTCTGCCGATGGGCTGTAACCCCTTCGGCAACTGCGACATGAACGTCGCAGACGGATTGTCGCCCAAAGATTTTGCTGCAGCCTGCGGCATCGGAACCACTGGCGGCGCAGCACCGGCAACCGCCGCGGCCACGGCCACGAAAACAGGAGCGATCACCATGGCTCAGCCCCAAGACATCCTGAACCTGCTGAACGGCGCCAACACCGACGGTTCACCGCTGATCGGCCCTGATGGAGCGGACTACCGCGAGGTGGACCTGCTGGCCCCGGACACCGTGCCGCTCGACGAAAAGCAGAACACCACGCGCTCGGTTCTGGACCAGATTACGACGCTGTCGAAGGTCCTCACCCGGACCCACAACGGCAAGACGCTGTTCGACATGGTGTCCGATCTGCACGACAAGATGTGAGTTCGATAATTCAGGCCGGATGTTAATCAACGGCCCGATGAATGGGACCTCATATTCCAGCGTCATAATGCCTCCACCAGCGGAAAGTGGCCGGTAGGCTGATACGCCGTGGCCCAGAACTGGCCGGTCGTTCACCGCGACAGTGAATTCTCGGTGATTCGCGGGGCGTTGCTCGGGGAATCCGGCGATTGCGGCATTGTCCTGGTCGGTGACGCGGGCGTAGGTAAAACGACGCTGGCCCGACTGGTTACCCAGTCGCTACCGGTGCGAGCGCACTGGGTTGCGGCGACGGAGTCGGCGCGGGGCATTCCGCTCGGGGTGTTTGCCCATCTGGTCCGCAGCGCCACGTCGCGCGACCCGGTGGCATTCCTGTCCGCCGCGCGCGAAACGATTCTGGCCGAAGGTCATTCGGTGATCGGTGTCGACGACGCCCATCTGCTTGATCAGTTGTCGGCGACTCTCCTGCACCAGCTGGCATTGGACGGGTCGGTGCGCATCGTGGCCACGGTGCGTGCGGGCGCGCCGGTTCCCGACGCGATCACGTCGCTGTGGAAGGACCGGTATCTGCAGCGGTTGCATCTGCTGCCGTTCAGCCAGCAGCAGTGTGTCGGTCTCATCGAGGAGGCCTTGGGCGGCCAGGTGGAGGGTCTGTCCGCCGAGCTCATGTGGCAGGCCTCGGGCGGGAATGCGCTGTTCGTCCGTCACCTGGTGGAGGGGGCCATCGAGGCGGGCACTCTGCGGCAGGTTCGGGGAGTCTGGCAGCTGCGGGGCCGGGCTGCGGTCACCTCGGAACTGGCGTCGTTGTTGGATTCCAGGGTCGACCAGTTGCCCGACCAGGTACTGCACGCGCTGCGGTTGCTGACCTTCTGTGAACCACTCGACCTGGACACCCTGACCGCGATCGTCGGTGCGGACGTGGTGGAAGATGCGGAGAGCCGTGGCCTGGTGCGGGTCGGCGAGGAGCCCGGTGGCATCGAGGTGAGGTTCACCCACCCCTTGTTCGGTGAGGTGATCCGCCGGCGGCTCGGAATGGCTGCGGCACGCCGGTTGCGCGGCGAACTCGTTCGCGCGATGCGGGACCGTCCGCTGAGTAGTTCGGCGCACCGGATTCGGTTGGCGGAGCTGACCCTGGACAGCGACGAGGTTCCCGAACTCGACCTGCTGGTCACGGCGGCGCGCGAGGCGATCGCGCTGACGAACGTGACGCTGGGTGAGCGGCTGGCTCGTGCCGCCACCAATCGGGGCGGCGGTCTCGAGGCCGGCGAATTGCTGGCGCGTTCGTTGCTGTGGCAGGGCAGGGCGACCGAGGCCGAGGAGACGCTGGGCGCGTTCGACCCCGAGCAGATGTCCGAACCGGAACTGCTCCGGTGGGGCTGGGCGCGTATCGCGAACCTGCACTGGTCGATGGGAGACGCCGAAGGCGCCGACGACGTGCTCGCGTTGCTCCGCGAACGGATCACGAGTCCCGAGCTGGTGCTGAACGTCGACGGCGCCGCATCGGCGACGCTGGCTTTCGAGAACCGACTGCCGGAGGCCGTGGCGATGGCCGAACGGGTGTTGGCCGACCCGGTCGCGCACCCAATCGCGTTGCAATGGGCGGCATTCGGTGGTGCGCTCGCGCTGGCGTTGATGGGACGCAGCGACGAGGTTGCGGTGCTGGCTCGCCGCGGTCGCATGGCCGGCGCGAAGGTGGACGGGTTGCTCCGCTATCTCACCGCGTTCGGGGAGGTGCGCGCGTTGGTGCTCGCCGGAGAATTCGACGCGGCGAGCAGCCGATCCGCCGGCATGATGCAGATCACCTCGTCGGGCCAGTATCTGGCGTGGGGCATGGCCAATGTGCTGGCAGGCACGGTTGGACTGGCCCGCGGCGACTTCGTCGAGACCGTGTCGCGGATGGAGCAGACGGTTGCGGCGCTGACCGCTGAGTCGGCGGCGTCGTGGAGCTTCCCGGCCCGGCTGCTGCTGGCGCAGTCCTATTGCGCGTTGGGCCGGGTGCAGCCGGGAGCCAAGATGGTCGCCGAGTTGAAAGTCCGCTCTGGCCGGCACGTCGCGGTGTTCGGCCCGCAGCTCAGGATCGCCGAGTCGTGGCTTGCCGCGGCCGAGGGAAACGTCAGCGCCGCAATCGAACTGGCACTGGATGCGGCCCGGTTGGCCAACAGCTCCGGCCAACGTGCGGTATCCATGTTGGCACTGCACGACGCCGTGCGATTCGGTGATCACAGTGCCGCGGACCGGCTGATCGACGTCGCCTCCGGCATCGGTGGCCGCCTCGCCACCGTGATCGTGGCGCATGCCCGGGCCGTCGGAGATCGCGACGCTGCTGGATTGTTCGTCGCCGCAGAGCAATTCGAGCAGCTCGGTGCGTTGTTGTCGGCGCTCGACGCCGCGGCGCAGGCATCGGCAGCCTTCGCGGCGGTCGATGATCGGCGGCGCAGCGCGCAGGCCGCAGCCGTAGCCAACCGGTTGGCCGCGCAGTGCGGGGGAGTTCGAACTCCGGCACTGGAATTGGCGACACATCCGTTGCCGTTGACGGTGCGCGAACGTGAAATTGCCAACCTGGTTGCCGCGGGGCTGAGCAACCGCGAAATCGCCGACCGGCTGACGGTGTCGGTACGGACGGTGGAGGGGCACCTGTATCGGGCGTGCATAAAGCTCGACATCTCGGACCGCGAGGATCTTGCCGGGCTGATTCGCCGCGGGGCTGCGAGTAACTGACCTTCAGTGAATTCGAGTAGTGGGGTACTCGCGACTGCGGATGCTGACGGAGCGATGGTGAGCCATGGCCACGTCACTCCAAGACACTGCAACTGTGCGGGACCTGTTCTTCGACGGCAGTCCTGGTCAACCGGCGGACGCGCTGACACGGTTACTGTGCCAGAGCTGCCCCACCATCGGCCGCGTCCCGCTGGACCTCATCGACACTGCCTGGCGCGAACTTGCCGATGCGACAAACGGATTCATGTCGACAAAGCTAGCTGCCGTCGTCGCCGCGGGATGGACGGCGTGCGACGCGTTCGAGAACGCCGCCCGCAGCACGCGTGACGACCCAGACGCCACGGAAGTGGTGGCCCTCGTGCAACACCGGATCGCGGCCAGCCAGCGGCCGAGCATCGCGGTGTACCTTGGCGGCACGCGACTCGCCGCCGTCGAGATCGAGGTGGAGATCGCCGTAACCATCGCTGGGATGATCGCGGTGGTCGAGGAGGCCCGGCTGACCGAGGTCCGAGCCGGGAACTGCACCGTGAGCGGTTCGCTCTCCGTACAGGGGATCGTGTTGCTGACACGTCAACATGAATACGATCTGCAGGGAGCGCTCCGGCTGCGTGACGGCGGGACCTTGAGCGAGCCGGCACCGAGCAGCGGTACTGAACCCGTTGTCTTCAGCATGGCCGAGGTACGGATGACCGCATGAACAGTCGCCGCATACGCTGGCCGACGTGAACGAGAACGACAACGCGGACGACGACGGCAACCTCCAGATAAGCGGGCCGGTGCAACTTCGTCGCGAACGTTGTGCCGCCACGACCGCCGATCAGCGGCTGCTGGACCGGCACGACGGTGTCGAATGGCTGCACACCGACCCCTGGCGGGTGTTGCGGATCCAGGGCGAGTTCGTCGAGGGTTTCGGCGCCCTCGCCGAAATGCCCAAGGCTGTTACGGTTTTCGGCTCAGCTCGAACGACACCCCATTCACCCGAGTACCGGTTGGGTGAGGAATTGGGTACCGCGCTGGTGCGCGCGGGCTACGCGGTGATCACCGGGGGCGGCCCGGGTGCGATGGAGGCGGTCAACCGTGGGGCCAGCGAGTCCGGCGGGTACTCGGTCGGCCTGGGTATCGAGCTCCCGTTCGAGCAGCGCCTCAACCACTGGGTCGACCTCGGAATCAACTTCCGCTACTTCTTCGTGCGCAAGACCATGTTCGTCAAATATGCCAAGGCATTCGTGTGCCTGCCCGGCGGCTTCGGCACCCTCGACGAATTGTTCGAAGCCTTGACCCTCGTGCAGACCCGCAAGGTCACCGCCTTTCCGATCATCCTGTTGGGCGTCGACTACTGGTCGGGTCTCATCGACTGGGTTCGCAACACCGTCCAGGCCGAGGGAAAGATCTCCGCATCCGACCTCGACCTCATCCACTGCACCGACAGCGTGGCCGAGGCAGTAAAGATCATCGTCGCGTCGGCGCGGTAGCCGGCCCGTCGCTTATCCCAGTAATTCCACGCACTTCTGGCGATCGACCACCAGCTGGCGGTAGGCGCAGGATCGACGAGGGGTGTGCGGTGGCGATTGCCGCCAAGTCGTGGTTGGGTGCCGTGTCGGTCGGGAGTTTCAGCGTCTCGCCGCGATGATGAGTGAGCCGAAGTCGTTGCCGAGGAGCAGTTCAGGTATTCGACACCATGGCGAGGTGCGCCTGCAGTGGCCGGGTGATGAAGTCGCGATGCTTGATGCGCTGGCCTGTGCGGTCGTCAACGAGCTTTTCCGTGATGAGCCGTACACCGCAGAGGATGAACACCCAGGCGATGTTGTAGGCCCACACCCAGCCGATCGTGGTCCAAGAGATCGCGGGTACCAGCCAGCCGAAGCCGCACATCAGCACCGCCAGGATCTGGGTGAGCGCGATGGCGATGACCAGCGGCGCCGCAGGGAAGGGTCGCAGGAAGAACCAGCGTTCGCTGCGGGTGACGAACAACAGCAGATGTCCGCCGGCGACCAGCTGCAGAAAGATCACCGTCTGCAGGTGCGATTGGTCGAACAGGCCAAAATACTGCCGCAAGTATGAATCGGACAGCACCCCCATGCCGATCAGCAGCAGCCCGAACGACTGCACGACCGAGAAGAAGCCGAGAACGGCCGAAATGCTCAGCAGCCGAGGCATTTTCCAGCGGATCGGACGCTCACTGATCGGAGTGTTGTCGTAGGCGATGGTCATGATCGGAATGTCATCGAGGAGCGAGATGAGCACGATCATGATCGCGGTAAGAGGCTGGAAGCCCAGGGCGGTCGTCGACAGCACCACCAGGAACATGATGTCCATGGTCAAGGCCACGCGGTAGATCGTGTAGCTGGTGATCCGTCCGAAGATCCGGCGGGCCTCGTCGATGGCGTCGTTGATCACCGACAGGCCGGGGGCGGTGAGGATCAATGCCGCTGCGCCGCGGGCGGCGTCGGTGGCCCCCGAAACCGCAGTGCCGCAGTCGGCTTGCTTCAACGCCGGCGCATCGTTGACGCCGTCGCCGGTCATCGCGACCAGGTGGCCGTGTGCCTGCAGCGACTTCACGATGGCGTATTTGTGCTCGGGGAACACCCGGGCGAAGCCGTCTGCCTTCTCGATCGCGTCGGCGATCGCCGGTGGCACGTTGTTCGGATCCATGTCCTTGGGGAACTCGTCCGCCGCCGCGACGAGATTGGTTCCCATACCGAGCTGGCGGGCGGTCTCTCGCGCGATCGCGATGTCGTCGCCGGTGACCATCATGACCCGCACGCCTTTGGCATTGACCATGTCGATCGTCTGTTTGGAATCGTCGCGTGGCGGGTCGAACATCGGCAGGATGCCGAGGAGCACCCACGTCTGGCCGCCGTCCTCCGAACGGGCGACGCCGAGTGCGCGGTAGCCCTTCGCGCCGAGCCTCTCGACGGTCGTCGTGAGCTTCTTGGCGTCCGCGCCGGATACCCCGACAAGATCCCCGATCACCTGCGGCGCGCCCTTGGAGACGACGATCGTCTTGCCTGTCGCGTCAGTGACCGTTGCCGCGGTGCGCTTGGTCACCGGGTCGAACGGCAGGAAGTTCGTCTGCTTGTACGCCTTGAGCGCGTTCTGATCCTTCAGCGCTTCGATCACCGCGGTGTCGATCGCATCGCGGTCCTCGATCCTCGAGGCGAGCGCGGCGGCGAGGACGACCTCCTGCGGGTCCTTCGACGCGAACAGGATTGGCTCGTCGAGTTTGAGCTGGTTCTTCGTCAAGGTACCGGTCTTGTCGGAACAGAGGATGTCGACGCCCGCCATCTCCTCGATCGCGTCGAGCCGTGAGACGATCGCCTGTTGCTTCGAAAGCGCCAGGGCGCCAAGGGCCATCGTGATCGAGAACACCGCCGGCATCGCCACGGGGATCGATGCGACCAGCAGGATCAACACGAACTGCAGGATGGCGAGCGCATTGCTCAGATTCCAATCGTCTGCGACGACGATGTCGTGGTACACGCGGAAGGCCACCATGATCGCCGCGAGCACCACTGCCAGGACGATCAGGAAGTTGCCGATCTGGAACATCGCCTTCTGGGCGTGACTGGTCGAGCCGGCGCCGGCGACCAACTTCGCCGTCCTACCGAAGAAGGTGTTGGAGCCTGTGGCGATGACCACGGCCACCATTTCACCCTGCTTGACCACGCTGCCGGCGAACGCCTCGTCACCGACCTTCTTCGCCACCGGCACCGACTCGCCGGTCAGAGCCGCCTGATCGATGGAGGCGAACTCGCCCGAGACCATGCGCAAGTCGGCCGGCACGATCATGCCGAGTCGGATCTTGACGATGTCGCCCGGCACCAGCGTCGATGCCTGGATGGGTTGCCACGTGCCGTCGCGCAGCGCCGTCGCCTCGGGTGCCAGGCCCTTTTTCAGCGCCGCCAACGCGTTTGACGCCTTCATGTCCTGCCATAAGTCGAGGCTGGCGTTGAAGATCAGCAGCGCCGCGATGATGATGAAGTCCTGCCAGTGACCCAGGATCGCCGAGACCAGGGCCGCCGCCTCGATCATGTAGGCGATCGGGCCCGTGAAGTAGCCGATGACCTTGGAAAGGAGGCTCTTCTCCTTCTCGACGATGGCGTTCGGCCCGTACTGGGCCAACCGCCGGCGTGCCTCGGCGCCGCTCAAACCCCGATCGGCGTCCACGTGGAGTTGGGTGAGAACCTGTTCGACCGGCATCTTCTCCAGGTCGGCGGCGGCAGCCGAGCCACCCTGCTCGCCGGCCCGGTCCGGCGCCGGAGCGTCAACGGCCATTCGTTGACTCCGCTGTGTTGGCATTCGTGCCGAGCAACTCGGTCTTCGCTTCCGCCAGTGCGGCTTTGGCTGCGGCGCTCACGGTCGGATACTGAGGATTCAGGCCACGCAGCGTCTCCAGTAGAACCGCCGAGGTGGACAGGTGGCTGAACCACTTGTGGTCGGCTGGTATGACGTGCCACGGCGCCCAGTCGGTGCTGGTGTGCGTCAGCATCTCCTGGAAGGCCACTTGATAGTCGTGCCAGAACGCGCGCTCTTGCAGATCGGCGGCAGAGAACTTCCAGTTCTTCTCGGGATCTTCGATGCGCGCGAGGAACCGGCGTTCTTGTTCGTCCTTTGACACGTTGAGGAACAGCTTGACGATCACCGTTCCGTTGTCGGTCAGATACCGCTCCCAGTCATTGATGTCGCGATATCGCCTGTGCCAGAGTCCTTCTGGATTCAGCACTGCGGAGCGCGGCCATAGCATCTCCGGGTGCACCCGGGTGATGATCACGTTCTCATAGTGTGACCGGTTGAACACGGCGATACGACCCAACTCGGGCAGTGCCATCTGGTGACGCCAAAGGTAGTCGTGCGCACGTTCGGTCGCCGACGGAGCCTTGAAGCTGTGTACGTCGACGCCCTCGGGATTGAGTCCGCTCATCACGTGTTTGATGGTGCCGTCCTTGCCCGCCGCGTCGATTGCCTGCAGAACGATCAACAATGAGCGTTCAGCTTGGGCGAAGAACCGGTCTTGGAGATCGAACAGAGTCGCGGTCGCCTCGGCCAACTCGGCCAGCCCGCCTTGCTTGGCGAGTTCCTTGTCGTGGCGGCCGGGATCGAAGTCCTCGGCCAAGTCAACCGTCGAACCCGGTTGAACTACGGTCGCCTGTGCCAACGCTTTCCAGTTCACCGACAACGTCGTCCCCACGGTTTGCCCCTGATCGATCGAGCGGCCCGCTCGCGGGCGTGGCTCGATGTGACCACGGGTTCTCCCCAGGCGGTCAGGGCCGTAAGTCCTCAAAATGGCGTCAGTCGTCACTGCGGCATCACGCAGATCGGCATGCAACTGCGGTGAACCGTGCAGGCGCGTGGCTGTCTCCTGCACGATCCGGACAGCCCCTCACGGAACTGCCGGTCATACCCCATCCGCTTCTCTGGTATCCGTCCCCCTCGTTATCGATGCCTCTCCGATTTGGGGAGAACCTCAACCCAGGCGCGACGCTTGCCGTCCCGCGTCTTGCGTCCGCCAGTCCCGGTTCGGAACGCCCGCTGTTCAGCCCCGAGCGTGATTGTGGGGGAAGATCGTAGGTGGGCCTGCGCCTCGCGGCAGTTCGCCGCAGTACCCGGGAGGGGTCGATGTCCGTGAACGCCGATGAGCGGGTCGGCGTCGGCATGGACCGACGCAACGAAACGGTGATCGAGTCCGGGGTCACCTGCTGGCGGTCGGCAACGGCCAATCGCTACGCCCCCATCGTCGATGGTGCTGAGTACCTGCGGCACGTCAAGGCCGCGATGTTGAACGCTCAGCAGCGAATCGTCGTCATTGGCTGGGACCTGGGCCTCCGGACTGCATTCGAGCGCGACGAAGCGACGTTGGAAGGCCCCAACAACCTCGGCCCGTTCCTGCACTGGCTGCTGGGTAAGCGTCCCGAACTGAACGTGTATCTGCTGAAGTCCAACCTTCGGCTCCTGCCCGCTTTCGACGGGTTCTGGTTCGGCGTCGTGCCGGTGAGTCTGCTCAACCAGTTCACCTCGGCGCGAATGCACTTCGCAGTCGACGGAGTGCACCCCACCGGTGCCGTGCACCACCAGAAGATCGTGGTCGTCGATGATGCGGTGGCCTTCTGCGGCGGCATCGATCTCGCGCTCGGGCGCTGGGATACCCGCGCGCATCTTCCCGTCGATCCGCGCAGGCACGGCCCAGGCGATGCGTACGGCCCACGCCACGAAGTCGCCGCTGCGGTGGACGGTCCCGCAGGGGAGCTGCTTGCGGAGCAGGCCCGCGAGCGGTGGAAGGCCGCGACCGGTCGAGAGCTGGCCAAGGACGTACCGTACGCATCCCCGTGGCCCGAGGGGCTCAGGCCCGCGCTGCGCAACGTCGAGGTGGCGGTGGCCCGCACACTTCCAGCGCTGCCCCAGCGCAGTGAGGTCCGGGAGATCGAGGCACTGGATGTCGCTGCCATCGCTGCCGCTCGTGACGTCATCTATCTGGAGAATCAGTACTTTGCCTCGCGGCGCATCGCGGAAGCGATCGCGACGCGGCTGCGGGAACAGCACGGGCCCGAAGTGGTCATCATCCTGCCGCGCAGCTCTGAGAGCCGTCTGGAACAGGAGTCGATGGATAGTGCTCGCGAACGCCTCATACGATTGCTCAGGCGGGCGGATCTGCACGGGCGGTTGGGGGTTTATTGGCCGGTGGCCGGCAGGGGGGTGTCGGTTTACGTGCACTCGAAGGTCATCGTCGTAGACGGCCGACTGCTCCGCATCGGTTCCTCCAACTTCAACAACCGATCGCTGGGCTTCGACAGCGAATGCGATGTTGCGATAGAAGCAAACCCCGCGCTGGCGAATTGCGCCGATGTGGAGCGTGAGATCCTCTTCACCCGGGACAGTCTGGTGGCCGAGCATTTGGGGGTCTCCGTGGGAGACTTCCGCGATGAAGTGGAGCGCCGGGGGGCCTTCCGTTACGGCATCGAAGAGCTGCGCGGTGCTGGTCGTTCGCTGCGAAAGCTGACCGACACGATGATGTCTGCTGACAACGGTCCTCTGGCAGAGAACGATCTCATGGATCCTGACCACGTCCCCCGGTCGATTGCGCGGAGCACGTTGAAACTGGCCGAGTCGGTGGTGATGTGGCCGTTGCGTCGATCGCCGTTCGGCACGTGGTACCAGAAGCTGCGCGGTGCCGATACCAACTCGACTCTCAACGAAAGTGTCCTGCCGGCAGGCGATTTGGAAGAATCCCCTCCTTCACTACCCGGCGCTACGGAGTGGGACGAAAGCAGTCAGTGACGCTCCAGGTCGACCACCAGGGGTCGGTGATCCGAGATCGGCATCAATGGTGCCTCCCGGTGACGGACGCTGAACCCGGGGTCATCGGTGAGGACGTGGTCGAGTTGACGGCGCGGACGATGGGCCGGAAACGTCGGTGCCGCCGCCAGCGTCCGCAGGCCCGACCACCGCTGCGCCGCGGCGGGTGTGAGATTTAGATCGCCGACCACCAGACGTGGCCCCGGGAGGCCGCGCAGCTCAGCGACGATCCGGCGCAACTGTCGCCGATTCCATCCGGGCACGAACGACAGGTGGGTGTTGGCTACCGTCAGTGGGCCGAGTGCAGTCTCCAGTTGGGCGACGACGGCCACTCGAGGTTCTTCGTTCATGACGACCACCCGACGGGGGATAGGCAGATACATCGGAAACCGGGCGGGTATGTGCGGCAGTCGCAGCACCTGCCAGTCAGAGGCTGGAAACCGCGACAGCAGTGCGATTCCGTACGCCGCCGATCCGCGTTGCTCGGTGCCCGTCGCGGCGACCCAGGTCGCCCCCGGAGTTCCCGAGATCGAAGCCACGAAACGGTGGGTGACGGCATCCATCGCCTCCGCGGCAACGGCGGTCAGGTCGACTCCGCCCGAACGCTCCTGACCGAGGTCGACCTCCTGTAAAGCCAGAATATCGGGCTGCAGCCGCAGGATGCTGTCGCGCAGCCCAGCCGGGTCGACGACGTCGCCGACGGTTCGGCCGTGCAAGATATTGAAGGTCACGACACGCATGGCGATCACCTATCTTGTGGGCTGGTCCACCGGTAAGTCCTCTGACTTGCCCACATAGTCATGTCTAGCATCCCGGCGCCGGGTTGCCAGAACGCGGTGCGCTACGACGCAAGGCACAGGACGTCGAAGGCCATGGCCACCTGGACGTCATCAAGGTTTCCCAGATAGTGATGGATATCCTTCGACCGGGAGTCGAAAAGCTTTGTACCGCAGACAGTATCGGGCGGTCTCGATGTCGTCGACGATCGGGTGGAGCCCTTGGCGGAACCTAGGGTAACCACCGAGCGGCGCAATCGTTATCCGCCAGAGGAAGGCCCTGGACATAAGGTATTAATTGGGGCAATAGCGGAGGCGGCGGATGACCCGGGGGCTGATCGGCCAATTGGTCAGCGCACCCCGAGCAAGCACCCCATACTGAAGAAAAGCGCACGTGAAGTCCGTATTTGTGGATACGATCTTCCAGAGACACGTTAACGTGTTGGCGCATATCAGAATAAGGAGGCCGGCATGATCGTCTTAGGTGTCATCTTGCTGTTGGTCGGCTACCTGCTGTTACCGAGGCTAACCGGGATACCGCTCAACGTTGAGACGATATGTGTCTGGGGCGGTTGGATTTTGCTCATCGTCGGTATTGTCCTGTTCGTCATGGGCAGGTCAGGCCGGACCATCGGCGGCAGACGCAACTGGTACTGACTGGCTGCGCCGCGTGACTACGCCGTCGGGGCGTGTGGTGTATTGATGCCGCTTCTGATGCGGTAGCGGCATCAGATCCCTTGGTAAGGGCCCCTAGGGTCGAAAGGCCCTGTTGGGAGGCCGCCTAAGGGGTGGAACGTGAACTCACCCCACGACGCCGTCAGCGGGGATCGCACCGAAGAAGGGTTGGGCTGATGAGTCTGCTGGAAAAGCTGAAGAAGCTGGTTGCGAAGAGCGCCGAGCAGGGGGACACCGCCATCGACAAGGCGGGTGACTTCTTCGACAAGACGCAGGCCAAAACGGACACCGCGATCGATAAAGTCCAGGAAGCAGCCAAGAAGGCCGTCGACAAAGGCAGCCCAAACACCTAGTTGTGAGTCAATCCCACCCCCAATACTTGGTGCACTACGCCGGTCAACCGGTCGCAGGTTCAATCCTGTCAGCCAGACAATGTGTGATGGCGCAGGACATCGGAATAGTCCCGGACCTACCGGGATTTTTTCGGTGTGAGGTCTTTGGGTGCGCCGGTGGGATTGATAGTTCCTGGTGGGGTCGAGGGTGAAGGCGCGCAGGAGTTCTCCGGTGGCGGCGTTGAAGACGGTGATGTGTTGTGTGGCCTGACCCGACCGGTTGACCCAGGTGATCCGTATCCGTGTTGTTGGTCCGTCGTTGTGAGAGTCGAGGGCAGAGTGATCATCTGGAGGTCACATGTCCCGTCAGTGCCTGCTAATTGTTCGACGAGCAGGCGGTGGTGCCCCCAAAACACCGACACGCGATCACTGAAGGGTTGATCGCGCGAGGCCACTCAGCTCGATCACCCTGCCGGATACCAGGATTGGCGCGTTTCTTACTGCAATACCACCGGCGCCGCCAGGTCCCGGATCGTGAGGTGCGCCGGCCCACTGTGGGTGACACGCTCATCGAGGTCCACCAACGTTCTCGCGGCACCTACGGGCGCCGACGGATCCGCACCGCGCTACTGGCCGACTACGATATGAACGTCAACCTCAAGCTGGTCAACTCGATCATGTCCGAGCACGGTCTGGGGCCTTCTCGGCTCGTTCGGCATCGTGGGCGACTGTTTCGATAACGCCGCCATGGAGTACTTCTGAGCCAGACCGTAGGTCGAGTTGCTCAACACCCGCAAATGGGCCACCACCTTCGAGTTGGCTGCCGCCATGGCCGGCTACAGCGACAGCGTCTTGAGGTCGTCCGGCACTCCGAGGTCGCGAGGGCGCCGACATCGGCGTCGCGCTACCTGATGACTTATTGCCCTTATCGTTCGGTCAATCGCCGGCGGACCATTACGCGTAGCGGGCCGGAACAGGTCCTCACACCAACATGACCGAGCCCTGTCGGGAAATGAGGGACACGATGGACGCCGGAATAGACGCCAGCGCAATTGGTCCGGTGCAGTTGATCGCAGTCGGGTTCGCACCGGGGGTTGGTTTCATCGACACCATTGTCGAGGAAATCGACAGGCTTCAAGGACATGGCGTGCTTCGCCTGCTCGACGTGCTCGTGCTGACTATGGACGATGACGGATCGCTGACGCGCGTGGAGATCGCCGACGAGGACTTCGGTGACCTGCTGCTCGCCGGCGTCGAATTCGACCCCTTCGATGTGTTCGCGATGTTCGAAGGCCGTGGCGTCGAGGTGTTGCAGAGCGTGCGAGCCCAGGCTCTGGCGCGGTCGCTGGTCCCGGGTTCGGGCCTGGCCCTGATCCTGGTGGAGCATCGGTGGGCCAGACCGCTGTTCGATTCGATCGCGAGTCTGGGTGGGGTGGTGTTCAGCGAGGGCTTCATCGGAGAGCAGACCGAAAGGCTCGTCGGGGTTCAACTCGCTGCTTTGGAGGACACCGCCCGGGCGATCGATGCGGCGTACGCGGCGCAAACCGAGGTGGAGCGGGCGTCTGCTGCGGCGATCGAGGCGGCTCAGCACAAGGCGGACGAAGCCGCGGCGGCCGCCTCTGTCACAGCTGTCGAGCGGGAAGTCCTGCGCTACCTGCCGAGCAAGATGACCTTCGCGCTGGTGGCCGACAAGCTGGGGATCTCGCGCTCCGCCGCCAAGGAACGCGCGGAGCGTGCCTACAAGAAGCTCGGTGTCCACAATCGCGCCGATGCGGTCGCTCGTGCCCGCGAACTCGGATTGATCAAACATGTGGGCCTGAAGGCCCCAGAAGCAGGACAAGACACTGTGAGCAGTACGGATAAGGCGACGAACAAGCTCGAAGTGCTTGGTGGGTGAGGATAGGGAAGCGACGGTGCCCCGTTGTCAGCTCGGTTGGGGCACTTTGCAATTCGTCACCTTGGGGTTGACTCCGAAGTAATTCAGGGGTCCGGCGATCACGGTCACCGCGATCGTTCCGGCACTGGCACAGTTCTGTGAAGCGTGGGTGAAATATCCCCGTTGGCCAGCCGCGGCTGCGCCGACGACGAGCCATATGAGAACCAGCAACCCGACGATGCGCATCATGTCTGTCTCCTTAGGTAGTAGATCCGAGAGGCCCAGACGGGTGAGGGTCATCTGGGCCGCGGCGACTCATGTGGCGTCGGATCGAAATCGGCGAATAGTCAAGGGCTGCCGATCAGTAGTAATGCCGGCGGCCGCCGACCGCGTGTCCCATCGACCCCAATATCCATAGGACCGCTCCGATGACGATGAGGACGATCCCGATGCTCCACAGGATGGAGATTTTGAAAACGAACCCGGCGATGAGAAGGAGGATTCCGAGGATGATCATGATGGCTCCCTTATTTCGATGTCGAGGCAGATGTTCGGGGCCGATCACCGGCGCCTAAAGAAGTTATTGATACCGCTCAGTTCTTTGCGTCGCCTTCTCGGAGCTCTTCGTGATATCGCGATCCCTGTGTCTCGGTTATCAACAACAATTCCTGACGCTAATTGACCCCACTGTCGGCCAATAAGGGCGAAGGTCACAAAGTCGCGGCTGATGGTCCCTGTCATGCGTTCGAATAGTCGCAGCCGGGGCACGTCGCGCTACTCTCGGCCGGAGGTCTCGGCCATCAGGGGCCGATTCCGCAACGTAGCATCAGGAGAACGCCATGAGCGGACTAGATAAGGCGAGGAACAAGCTCCAGGAACTTGGCGGTAAAGCCAAGGAATCGATCGGCAAGATCACCGGCGACAAGAGCACTGAAAATGAGGGCAAGGGCGACCAAACGGAGGCCAACCTCAAAGACGTCGGCGAGAAGATCAAGGACACCTTCAAAAAGAAGTAACTTCCGCACCATCGGAACGACACTGTTAAATGTATTCTGGTGTCTTTTGATTCTGCTTTGCGCAGCGACTTACCTCGACGTCCATTTCACTTGAGTGTCCGATCTCGTAGGTGGTGACGACCTGGTCGTCGACCCGCCGGCTCCGATGGCCGCCTATCGTGATGGCTTCGGCAACGGGCGCACCCGCATTGTCGCGCCCAAAGGCCAAACGCGCGTCTCCGCCGGAGGCGCAACAGATATTCGGTGCCCGAACAGCCCGAGGACACGCTGGTCTTCCTGCTCGGGAGCTGGTGTTGCGAAACTGATCGGTTGTCCGAGACGGCGTAGGATCTCTTTGCGGGCCGTGATCTAGGACTCCACAAGGTGCTGAAGGTTCTTCAGGCTTTCCGAAAGTGAACGGCCGACTTGGCGGGCCGCGATGCGGTCGGCGATCAGGCCGAGCAGTCCGCCGTCTGAATGGTAGGCCAGCCGAAATGTGACAGTGGTTCGTCCAGGCCCGGCATCGCGCAGCCGGAAGCGGCCACGTTGGGTCACGCCGGTGATGTTGATCCAGGCCAGGTCCCGCGCCTTGTCGAACTCCACCACCTCCGCGATGCCGCCCACCGGTATCGAGCCGATCGTCCACAGCACGGTGTAGCGCGATCCGACTCTCGGTGGCCCGTCTGTGATGGTCTCCCAGCGTTGCAGGTGGGGGAGCAGTGAGGGGTAGCGGTCTGGGTCGCCGAGCACTTTCCACACCGTGTCGCGATCGGCGTTGAGGGTGATGCGGCGTTCGATTCGCATCAGCCGATGACCGGAAATCGACGTTCGGCGGCCAACCGGTGCACGCCGGCCTGCAGGCTGGCCACGACATTGTCGTACACCGTCTGGTCATCGTCGGTGACCTCGATCGGTTCCTGCACTTCGATGACGATTTTGGCCGGCAGCGGGATGTGGCCCAACCAGTCGGTGACGTTCAACCCCCACGGCAGGGCCAGGGAGATCGGCAGGCTTTTGAGTCGCAGCACCTTATCGAGCATCAGCAGGTGAGCCAGCCACTGCCCGCGTCCAAGGAACAATGCCGTCTCCTGTCCGCCGACGCTGGCCACCGGAACGATCGGCACGGCGGTCTGGCGGGCGAGTCGCACGAACCCTTGGCGGCCACCGAGGTCGACGATATGGCGCTGCCACGATGGGCGGTATACCTCGAAGTCACCGCCCGGATACACCAACACGGCGGCACCGGACGCAAGGGCCAGTCGCGCGCTTTCGGGACTGGCCGCCACGGTGCCGAACTTGCGAAGCCAGCCCAACGCTGGGTAGATGGCGACCAGGTTGTGGACGAGTTGGTAGAAGGGCCGCTCGACACCGAAGTAGGAGCAGAAGGCCAGGGTGAACACAAAGGTGTCGGGGGGAACGTTGCCGCCGCTGTGGTTGCCCACGAGCAGCACCGGACCTTGCGCGGGAATGCGTTGCAGTCCACGAACCTCGGCCCGGAAGTACAGGGAGGCCAGCATCCACAGGCCGGGCAGCTGGTCTCGGATGTAGTCGGGGTCACGCTGGTCGAGATCCGCCTTCGGGACCCGGGCGATGATCTGCTGCCTGGCCCACTTGAGGATGTCGGCCACATCCGTCATGGCTCCACCTTCGCATAGGTTCTGGGGCGCATCCCGCTTGCGGGGCTCTCTGATCGTTCAGGTGCGTCGGGCGATGGCGCTGGCGTGACTGAACCGTGCGGCACGCCGATGAATGCGATGTTCGCGGCCGCGGGTGCGTTGCGGCCGGCCGGCTTCGCGGATTTGCTCGGCGTAGAACCACTTCTTGGTGAACTCGACGAGGAGCAGGTAGACGACGACGAACCCGACCAGCGCGCCGAAGAACTGCAGCGGCAGCGCCGTGAAGCCGAGCGGGTGCGCCAGCGGCGAAATCGTGATCAACGCGCCGAGCGCAACCACCGTGAGACTGGTGATGGTCAGCGGCACGCTGGCTCGGCTGCGGAAGAACGGCACCCTTCGGGTACGGATCGCGAAAATGATCAACGTTTGGGTGGCAAGCGATTCCACGAACCAGCCGGTACGGAACTCGGTGGCGCCGGCATGCAACACGCCCAACATCAGACCGAAGGTCAGGAAGTCGAATAGCGAACTGATCGGGCCGAAAATCAACATGAACCGTCGGATGAAAGCGATGTTCCAGTGTGACGGTGCCTGCAGTTGGTCCTCGTCGACGCGGTCGGTGGGGATCGCGAGCTGCGAGCTGTCGTAGAGCAGATTATTCAGCAGGATCTGGCTGGGCAGCATCGGCAGGAATGGCAATAACGCCGAGGCGGCGGCCGCGCTGAACATGTTGCCGAAATTGCTCGACGTGCCCATCAGCACGTACTTGATGGTGTTGGCGAAGATTCGCCTGCCCTCGGCCACGCCGGTGGCCAACACGCCGAGGTCCTTTTCCAGCAGCACGACATCGGCGGCGTCCTTGGCGACGTCGGTGGCGCTTTCCACCGAGATCCCCACATCGGCGGCGTGCAAGGCCAGCGCGTCGTTGACACCGTCACCGAGGAAGCCGACCGATCGCCCGGCTTGCCGCGCCGACCTGATCAGCTGCGCCTTCTGCTCCGGGGAGATGCGGGCGAAGATGGTGTTGTTCTTCGCCGCGGCGGTGAACTCGTCGACGTCCAGGGCCTCGAGCTGTGCACCGGTGATGGTGCCCTTGGACGCCAAACCCAGGTCCGTGCAGACTTTTTCGGCAACGCGGGGGTTGTCGCCGGTGGCGATCTTCAGCTCGATGCCCAGGGCAGCCAGCTGAGTCAGGGATTGACGCGCGGCGGCTTTGGGTTCGTCGGCGAAGACGACGAAGCCGGCCAGCATCAGATCGGACTCGTCGTCAGCTGTGATGGTGGTCAGCTCGGTCGCCGGTTTGGCGGCCACCGCAACCACCCGGCGGCCGGCGGCGAACAACGTGTCCAGGGTGTTCTGCGTGTCCTGCGGGGTCATCTGGCATCGGGCCAGCACTTGTTCAGGCGCACCCTTGAGGACCAATATGCGTTTCCCGCTGTCGTCGACCAGCACCGAGGTGGCGCGGCGGATGTGGTCGAACGGCATGCTCGCGACACGTTGTACCCCGGTGCCGACCAGGTCCTTTGCCTTGGGGGATTCCCACAGGGCGGCGTCCAACGCGTTCGCGCTGACCCCGACCGACGCCGGGTCGACATCGGTGGCCAGCAGCCCAAGACGCAGGACTGAGTCGCTGTGCGCACCGGCGGGGCTGACCGCGTCGACCAAGCTGATCCGGCCATCGGTCAGCGTGCCGGTCTTGTCGGTGATCAGAATATCGATGTCGCCGAGGTCTTCAATACACACCAAGCGTTTGACCAGCACCTTGGCTTTGGCCAATTGTTGTGACCCGGTCGCCAGGCTGGCGCTGACCACCGCGGGCAGCAACTGCGGCGTGATGCCGACCGCGATCGCCAGAGAGAACAGCACCGAATCGATCACCGGTTTGCGCAGCAGCAGGTTGCTGACCAAGATCAGCACCGTCAGCGCGATCGCGACTTGCAGCAGCAGATACGAGAACCTCCGCAGGCCGACCTGAAAGTCGGTCTCTGGCTGCCGCTCACCCAGGCCGGCCGCGATACGCCCGAACTCAGCATTTCGGCCGGTGGCATATACCACCCCGATCCCTTCGCCGGCGCTGACAATCGTGCCCATGAACGCCAGATCGGTGGATTCGGCGAGCTCGGCATCGGCAGGCACCGGTTGGGGCGACTTCTCCGAGCCTGTCGATTCCCCGGTCAGGATGCTCTCGTTGCATTCCAGACCGGTCACCTCGATCAAGCGCAGGTCCGCAGGCACGGCCTCGCCCAACGACAACCGGATCACGTCACCGGGAACGAGTTGGGTGACATCGATCGCGGCGAAAGCTCCGTCGCGGCAGGCGAATGCGGTGTGGCGCACCCCCGAGTGCAGGGCGGCGGCGGCCCGCTCGGCGCGGTACTCGTTGATGAAGCCCAGACCGATACTGGCGGCCAGGATGATGCCGATGATCATCGCTTGCAGGCTGTCCCCGAGGAAATACGAGACGACGGCGGTGCCCGCCAACAAGATCAGCACCGCGTTGCGCAACTGACGCCCGAGGACCGCGAGCGCGTTGACATGATGGGTCCGAACGGCATTCGGACCGTAACGCGCCAGCCGCGCCGACACTTCCGTGCTGGACAACCCCAGCGCGGAACTGTCCAGCCAACCCAGGACCTCATCAACCGGAGCCGCCGCGACCTGCGTGGCGGTCAGTGTCTCGGGCAGCGCCGGGGTTGGTGCCTTCGGCACGATCGACATGGCAGCCCTCCTGGGGATCGGCTGACGGACGCGACGAGGCCGCCGTGCGAGTTGCCCTCCTCGCCGGGCGAACTGTATCCCCATCGAACAGTCTGCGCTATGACGACCTGGCGTTCACACCGTAGACGCCTGTAGGCAAACCGCTCGGCGAGCAACTCTCGACGATCCATCGAGCAAACGGACAGCACTAATGTTCATGACCCGACCTGCGACTACAAGTGCCTTTGGTCACCTCCGCGGCGAATCCAGTTCTGGCAAGGCCACTTTGATATCGCAGCGCGCGGAAGGTCCCACAGCCGCACCGGGATCGCGAATCCTGGTGTAGCACAGAGTCGGAAGCTTGCTATTTCGGCTCGTACCAATGAGGCGAGGGCCGGCTAGGTGCAAAGAAAATGTCGACGAACGACAAGATAGGCCCAGCGCGACCGCCGGGCCTATCTCATCTGCTACTTATTTTCGCCGTCCGACTTGGTGAGGGCTCGGTCGGCGGTGTTGAGCAGGCTGCGATGGAACTTGTACTGGGCGGTGACCAGATCGTCGGCCAGTTCCAGAGCGGCCTCGACCAGTTTTTCGCGCAGGGGCTGAACCGACTCGGGAATCGCCTCGTCGACGGCGTGGCGGAACTTGCGCAAGGCCTGGCCCGCATCATGCTGTCCGGCCTTCGCTGATTCGCGGATTTCGTCAGTGAGTTCGGTTGCTGGTGATTCGGTGGTGGTCTTCTCGACAGTGTTGGTCATGTCAACTTTCCTATTTGGTAGTTCTAGACGCCCCAACGCTATTCGGGTCAACGCTCGTCTCATACTGCCGAAAGTCACACAGGAGCCCGTCAATGGTCCGTCGCCGTGAACCTCGACGCGGTGCTCTCCCGCGGCAGCCGGCCCGACTTGGCACTGACATATCGATCGCCTTCTGACCGGCACGCGCGCCGCTGCCCGTGCGACGCCCGCCTAACGGAGGGCTTCGGCCCGCTTCTTGACGCCGTCGGTCATGCCGCCGAAGCCCTTTTTCAGGGCGCGGCCCATGATGCCGGCGACGATCGGCGACACCGGGCCGAACAACTGGAAGTGCGAGTCGTAGCGGGTGCGGCCGTCCGGCAACGGAGTCAGGCGGTGCGAGCGTTCGCTGCGCAGCAGCCCCAGTGGGGCGGGCTTCATGTTGTAGCTGAACTCGACACCTGGGGTGAAGGTGTTGATGAATTCGCGCTGCTTCTTCGGCGGACCGATCAGCACCACCTTCATGTCGATCGGGCTGCCGGGCTCGAACGTCGACGAGCACTCGGTAACGAACGGATTCCACTCGCCGTAGCTGGCCCCGTCGGTGAGCACCTGCCAGACCACGTCGGCCGGTGCGTCGATCTCTACTGACCTGTCGATAGTGAAACTCACAGACACACCGTACGGGAGGGGGTGTACACCTGTGGACAACTGTCCACTCATCGGCCACGCCGCTATAGGCGGGCATGCGAACCGCTGGGGTTCGAGCCATCCGCAAGGGCTTCGGCGCCGAACCACTTTTGACGGCCCAGTAGAACGGGAAGGAGCGTGATGTGCTGAATCAGATGCGAACGTTCACTACGCAATTGTTGGGACCGGTCACGGCGACGGTAGGGATTCGGAGCGGGGTCGAGGAGCCACCCTACGTCGCGGAGCTGTTGGCCGGTGGAGTGCAGATTCGCCGCTACGGGCGACGAATAGCGGCGCAAACCACGGTGGACGGAGATGAGGAGGCCGCGCGCAGTGCGGGATTCCGCAGATTGGCCGCCTATATTTTCGGTGCCAACCACCAGGGCGATCGAATCGCGATGACGGCGCCCGTCGGCCAGCAGCAGTACACCGATACCGGTCGGAAGATCGCGATGACGGCGCCGGTAGGGCAGCAAGGCAGTCATGATCGGGGGTGGGTCATCCGGTTCTACATGCCGGCAGGATCGACGCTGGAGTCGTTGCCGGTGCCTGATGACGAGCGCGTTGAGCTGGTGGAGGTGCCGGCGGAAACCGTGGCGGTGTTGCGCTTCACCGGTGATCGTGGCGCTGAGAGCATCGCCCGGCACACCGCTGCGCTGCGCGACACGCTCCGCGACTACGGGTTCGCCGCCGACGGCGACCCTTCGGCCTGGTTCTACGATCCGCCGTGGACCCTGCCGTGCCGACGCCGTAACGAGATCGCGATTCCCGTTGAGAACTGACCGCAACCGACCGCACAGGAGCCACAGACGATGAACCCGAAAACCATTGGCGCCACTGCCGCCGCTGTACTTGTCACTGCCATTGCGGGCGGGGCGGCATCGGGCCCTGCCGTTGCCTCAGCGTGGTACGCGCGCTTGCGCAAGCCGAACTATCAGCCGCCGCGGCAGGCGTTCCCCATCGTGTGGCCGCTGCTATATGCCGATATCGCCGTCGTGTCCGCCGACACGCTCGATAGCCTGGCCGATAAGGGCGACACGGGTGCCGCCCGCCGTTTCGGCGCCGCACTCGCGATCAATTTGGGACTCAACGCCAGCTGGTCGTGGATCTTCTTCAACCGTCGTCGGCTCGGACCGGCTGCACTGACTGCTGCGGCGCTGACTGTCAGTAGTGCCGATTTGACGCGCCGCGCACTCGCGGTACGGCAACAGCGGGCGGCGCCCCTGGTCGCGTATCCCGTCTGGTGCGCCTTCGCGACCGTACTGTCAACGCACATCTGGTGGATCAACCGGCGCAGCCTGACTTAGCGGCAGGCGCTGGGCGGTCCGGGTCCGTTTCTTCTGCGCTGCCGCCGCGATGTTCTTGATCATGCCCGTGAAGATGATGCCGTGAAAGGGCATGAGGGCGTACCAATACAGCCGTCCGGCAAGGCCTTTGGGAAAGAAAATGGCTCGCTGATGGAGTCTGGTGGTTTTCCCGCGGGCTTGGAGTTCCCATTGCAGCCAGGCTTTGCCGGGGGCGCGCATCTCGGCGCGCAAGCGCAGTAGATGCGGCCGCTCGATGCGCTCGACGCGCCAGAAATCGAGGGCGTCACCGGTATAGAGGGTGTTCGGATTGCGGCGGCCGCGCGCCAGGCCGACACCCCCGGTCAGCACGTCCAGCCAGCCGCGGACCATCCAGGCGAGCGGAAAGGAGTACCAACCGCGTTCGCCGCCGATGCCTTCGACGACCTGCCACACCTGGTCGATGGCGGCGTCGCAGTCGATGCTGCGATCGTCGGTATAGATGGCGTCGCCGGCCCAGCTCGGATCTGATGGGAGCGGGTCGGCGGGGGCGCCGGTCGGCGAGGCGTTCGCCCAGGTGGTTTCCACTTCGCCGTCTTTGATGCGTCGCAGTGCCAGTCTGACCGCTTCGCGGTATCCGGTGGTACCGCCAGGAGGGGGCGGGATCACGGCATCGATATCGTGCTCGGCGACCACCGCGTCGGTGCTCAGCGATTCGATCAGAGCGCGGCCGATCTGAGGTGGCACCGGCGTTACCAGCCCTATCCACAATCCGGCGAGTTTGGGCGTGAGAACCGGCAAGACCAGGATTCTGCGCTTGGCCAGTCCCGCGACTTCGGCGTAGATCTGCATCATTTCGCCGTAGCGCAGGACATCGGGCCCGCCGATGTCGTAGGTGCGTGAGCGCGGCAGCTCGGCGGTGGCGGCGGCCAGCAGGTAGTAGAGGACGTCGCGGATGGCGATGGGCTGTATGCGGTTGTTGACCCAGCGCGGCGTCGTCATGACCGGTAGCCGGTTGGTCAGGTGGCGGACCATCTCGAAGGAGGCCGAACCGGAACCGATGACCACACCGGCCTGCAGCACGATAGTCGGGACAGCTGATTTGATCAGGATGTCTCCGACCTGGCTGCGCGAACGTAGGTGGGTGGACAGCCGGTCAGATGCCGTGTGCAGTCCGCTCAGGTACACGATGCGTTTGACGTTGGCGCTGCGCGCCGCGGCAGCGAGATTTTCTGCGCTCCGCCGTTCGGCTTCGGTGAATTCGCCCTGGTTACCCATCGAGTGCACGAGGTAGTAGATGACGTCGATGTCGCGGCAGGCTTCGCCGAGCGTGTCCGCATCGGTGAGGTCGGCTTGCACCACCTCCACGTCGGCAGCCCAGGGCACGTCACTGATCTTGTCCGGATTGCGGGCCATCACGCGGACTCGGTGTCCGGCTTCGATCAGGCGTGGGACCAACCGCCCGCCGATATACCCGGTGGCGCCGGTGACCAGTACCCGCAGCGACGGCGCCGATTCATTCACGTCTGTCACAGACTCTCCTCGGTTACGGGTTCACGCTGGCTGCGCGAACCTCACTCGGTGGCGGAACCCTCTGTCACAACACTTCCCGAAAGCGCCGGTTCCTACCTTGTGATTCGTAGGCATACCTCCCGCGGATGGTCGCGTGTTCATCCCGAAGTCTGCACCCGGCGCTAGCCTGGCGATCATGTCCAGTACTTTTTTCGACAGCCCGGTCGCCCACGCCCTCAACAAGGCGGCGGTGGGTCTGACGACAGTTCCCGTTCTCGGTGGCATCGTCGGCCGCAGCCTGGTCGAGATCCGGTACACGGGTCGCAAATCGGGGCGCAGCTTTCAGACTCCCGTGAACTACCGGCTGTCCGGCGATGAGGTCATCATCAGGGTGATGGCACCGGACTCCAAGAGCTGGTGGCGCAATTTTCTCGGTGATGGCGGCCCCATCACGCTGCTCAATTTCCGCGGCGCCGACCGCGCTGGGCATGCCGTCGCCACGCGTGACGACAAAGGCCGCGTGACGGTGCGGGTAAGGCTCGACTAGAGGTCACGCCGCCGGCGGAGTGGCATGATCCAGGTGTCGACATCCGCAGGAGGCGAGGACGTGCCGGTGACCCACTTTGAGGTTCAGGGCCCGGTGTCCGTTGCCTGATGGAATGCGGGTTGTCGACCTCGCCGATGCGCCGGGTGCCGGTGGGCTGGTGATCGGGGTCGGGGATCCGGCCGGTGCCGACGCAGAGTTCTGGTTGCAGGAGGCGACTTTCACGCTGGTCGACCGGCCATGTGCGGATCCGAGGACTGTGCAGGTGCCTGACGTCGCGGAGGCGCTGGCGCAGATCACCGAGCGCGTGGCGTCCTGGCCGCAGACCGCGGCGGTGTGTGACGACGTGCTGCGTGCTTTCGACCCGGCCGGCTCGACGTTCAGCGGGGTGATCACCGAATCGCTGGCGTACTCGACTTTGCAGTCCGGCCGTGAATTTGCCCGCTGGTTGGCCGAACGCGGCCCGAAAACTGCTCCGCTGCTACCGGATCCGGTAGTAGCGCACCGCGATGGTGAGACCCTGTACGTGGCGTTCAACCGGCCCCAGCGCCACAACGCGTTCTCCACGGATGCGCGGGCGGCGCTGCTCGAGGCACTGGAGGTGGCCCGCCTGGATACCTCGGTCACCGCGTTGGTGCTCACGGGGAATGGGCCTTCCTTTTGTAGCGGAGGCGATCTGGCCGAGTTCGGGACCTTCGATGACCCGGCCTCGGCGCACCTGGCCCGCACGCGCTTCAGCCCGGCTCTGGTGCTCGACGAGATCACTCGTCGGTTGGGCACGGCGTGCCAGGCCGTGGTGCATGGTCAGGTCCTCGGCAGCGGGCTGGAGATGGCCGCGTTCTGCGGGCGGGTGGCCTGCCATCGGGATGCCACGCTCGGACTGCCGGAGTTGGCGTTGGGGCTGATCCCCGGTGCGGGTGGCACGGTGAGCATCACGCGGCGGATAGGCCGTTGGCGCACAGCCTATCTGGTGCTGTCCGGGGTGACGATCAATGCGGCGAAGGCACAGACCTGGGGCCTGGTTGATGTTGTCTCGGCATGAATGACGGGGTAGGCGCGATGGTGCGGGAGTGGTCGGTCAGCGGGCTGGCCGCGCTGACCGGCATGCCGGACGGCCCGCCGGATGTCAGCCGCGCCGCGGTATTGCACCAGGCGCGGGCTGTCGCATCCGAGTTGTCGGCTCTTTTCGGGATCACGGTCGATGCCGCCGAACTCCTCGCGGGGCGAGCCGCGCTGTCAGGGCTACTCCGGCAGGGCCGGATCAGTGCCGGTGGAGCGACGCGGCTGATCGCCGGCCGGGACGGCTGGTTCGCCCTGACTCTGGCGCGGCCTGATGACGTCGATGCGGTGCCGGCGATGCTGGAATCGGAGGTGGCGATCGACCATCGGTGGTCGGCGATCACCGAGTGGGCCGGTCGTCGCCAGGTCGGCGACGTCGCGGAACGGGCCCGTCTACTCGGCTTGCCGGTCGGGGTATTGGGCGAGACCGTTGCGGCTGCGCCGGTGGTGCGTCGATGTGGCGGCCGAAATCCGTTCGGCGACTACGCCGGACTACTGGTGGCGGACCTGTCGTCGCTGTGGGCGGGCCCGTTGTGCGGGCAACTGCTGGCCCGGGCCGGTGCCACGGTGGTCAAGGTGGAGAGCCCGACGCGGCCGGATGGTACGCGCCAGGGCGAGCGCCGGTTCTTCGATTGGATGAATGCCGGAAAGTACTGTTACGCGGCTGATTTCGGCCAGCCTGACGACGTGCGGCAGCTGCTGTCGGTGGCTGATGTGGTGATCGAGTCGTCGCGTCCGGATGCGCTGACGCATCGGGGCCTAGGGCCGGCGGATGTCCCGGCCCGGAATGGGCGGGTGTGGCTGCGGATCACCGGTCACGGCGCCGACGGGGAATGCGCTCACTGGGTCGGTTTCGGTGACGATGCCGCGGTATCGGGGGGCCTCGTCGGCAGCGATCCAGCCGGTGCCGGGCCGGTGTTCTGTGGCGACGCCATTGCCGATCCGCTGACGGGCATGCATGCCGCGCTGGCGGTGGGGGAGTCGCTGCACCGTGGTGGCGGTGAGGTCATCGAGTTCGCGCTGGCCTCGGTCGCCGCCGAGTATGCGGCGCTACCGCTCATCAGCAGTGACGGGATTGGTGCGGTGGCGGAACCGGCCGCGCCGGTGCTGTCGTCGCGGGCCGGCGAGCTGGGTGCCGACAATGCGGCGGTGCGGGAAATGGTGCGGGAAAGGGCAGCGGCGGCATGCTGATTCAACGGGCCGTGCTGCTCGACGGCCGCATGGTGGATATCCGTACGGGCCGGCGGATCGAGGCCATTGCGGCCGGTCTCGAACCAATCCAGGGCGAGGACGTCATGGACGCGGCGGGTGGCACCGTCATCCCGGGCCTGCATGACCATCACGTCCACTTGCGTTCGGCGGCAGCAGCATTGGCGTCAGTACGGGTGGGTCCCGGCGAGGTGCGCAGCCGTGACGCCCTGCGCGCGGTGTTGGGACACGCCAAGGTCGGCGAGGACGGCTGGATTCGGGCGGTCGGCTATCACGAGGCGGTCGCCGGTTCGCTGGATCGTGCGGTGCTCGATCAGGTTTCACCCAATGTGCCAGTGCGCGTCCAGCACCGCAGTGGCGTGCTGTGGACCCTGAACTCCGCGGGGCTGGCGGCTGTCGGCCTGCCTGAGCATCCCGACGGCCGGCTGCGCAGCGCCGACCCGAGCTGGTCGCATTCACTGCAACGGCGGGACGCCGGGCTGGGTGAGATCAGCAGACGACTCTCATCGTTCGGCGTCACCGGTGTCACCGACGCGACGCCCGATCTGACCGCCACGGACGTGATGAACTTCGGCGAGGCCCGTCGACACGGCGAACTGCGCCAGCGCGTTGACGTGCTGGCCCCGGCCAAACGCATCCTGCACGACGACGACCTGGACCTCGATGCGCTGACCGACTGGATCACCGCCCGGCATCGCCAAGGCGGAATCGTTGCGCTGCACTGCGTTACCGCGATGCAGCTCGTTGTCACGATCAGTGCGCTGCGCCAAGCGGGGACGCGGCCGGGCGACCGGATCGAGCACGGCGCCCTCATTCCCGACGACTGCCTGGCCGATCTGCGCGAACTCGGCGTCCTGGTGGTGACCCAACCGAACTTCGTTGCCGAGCGCGGTGACCAGTACCTCACCGACGTGCCGGCAGCGGAACACTGCCAACTGTGGCGGGTGGCCTCGCTGCGCGACGCGCAGATCCCTGTCGCGTTGTCCACCGACATGCCGTTCGGGGACGCCGATCCGTGGGCGGCGATGCGCGCTGCGGTGCACCGCAGTACTTCTACGGGGCGAGTGCTCGGGGCCGGCGAAAGTATCGACGCGGCAACGGCATTGGGCATGTTTCTGGGATCACCCCGGCAGCCCGACGTGCCGCGGGCACTCACGGTCGGGATGGCGGCAGATTTGTGTGTCTTGTCCGCCCCGCCGCGAGATGCCCTCGCCGCCCTCGATGCCTCGCTGGTGGCCGCGACCGTGTACGACGGTGCGGTGGTGTACGAGACGCGCTGAGCGCTAGCGCACCGGCTGCAGCATGTCGTCGTCGAGCACCCGGCTCAGCAAGTCTTCTCGGGCCTCGACGTACTGCGTCTTCAGGGTCTCGACCAGTTGCGCCACGGTGAGGCGCTCCTTGATGCTGCCGACGCCCTGACCGGCGCCCCAGATGTCCTTCCACGCTTTGGCGTCCGTATTGCCGCCGGAACCGAAATTCATTGCGGAGGCGTTGGATTCGGGCAGGTTGTCTGGATCAAGACCCTGGGCGACGATGCTGCCGCGGAGATAGTTGCCGTGCACGCCGGTGAACAGATTGCTGTAGACAATCTCGGATGCGGTGGACTCGACGATCATCTGCTTGTACTCGGGTACCGCGTTCGCTTCATCGGTGGACAGGAAAGCCGAACCGACATAAGCGAAGTCGGCGCCGGCAGCCAATGCGGCAAGTACGGACCGGCCGTGGGCGATGGCGCCCGACAACAGCAGTGGACCGTCGAACCACTCACGGATCTCGCGAACCAGTGCGAAAGGTGACTGGGTGCCGGCGTGGCCGCCGGCCCCGGCCGCAACGGCGATGAGGCCGTCGGCGCCCTTGTCGATGGCCTTGTGTGCGAACTCGTTGTTGATGATGTCGTGAAGGACGATGCCGCCGTAGGAATGCACGGCGTCGTTGATCTCGGGCCGTGCGCCGAGCGAGGTGATCACGATCGGGACCTTGTGCTCGACGATCACACTCATGTCGTGTTCGAGGCGGTCGTTGGAGCGGTGCACGATCTGATTGACCGCGAATGGCGCAACGATGGCGTCGGGATTGCCGAGCGCGTAGGCGGCGTTCGACTCCTCGATTTCATCCAGCCAATCGCTGAGCAGGCTGGAGGGCCTGGCGTTCAGTGCCGGGAAGGATCCGATGATGCCCGCCTGGCATTCCGCCTTCACCAGTTCGGGTCCTGAACACAGGAACATCGGCGATGCGACCACCGGCAGGGACAGGCGCTGTGCGAGGACGGGAGGCAGACCCATTGTGGTGATAGCCCTTCGAATCGGAACCGTGATTGGACACGACTTTAGCTGCGTCACCCTGGTTATGCAACTAGTGGCATAATCAAGACGCGAGCGGCGGCCTGCTTGTGCCGGCGATAATCGAATCGCTTGGGCAAAGGTGCTTTTGGCGATGGTTCGGCGGCGAGCTCGGCTGTCGTCTCAGCTTTTTGCAACAGATTGGATAACTGGCGTGATGGGACTCCCGCGTACGGAGAACTGCGCAAACGTGCTGCGTTCCGGCACCGGAAACCGCACTGGACCTACGATCACGCCATGTCGCTGCAATTCGCCATATTGACCGCGCTCACGGAGCGGGCATCGACCGGTATTGAACTCACTCGCCGGTTCGATCGGGCATTCGGCTACTTCTGGGCGGCGACCCACCAGCAGATCTATCGTGAACTCGACAAGCTCAAGAACTCCGGGCTTGCCGAGGCCTCGACTCCCGATCGACCCGAGCGTGGCCAGCCCAAGCGGTTCAGCATCACGCCGGCCGGACGGCAGGCTCTCAGTGAATGGCTTTGCGGGATCGACGATCCCGCGCCGGAACGGATGTCCATCGCGGTGCGTGTGCGTGCTGCGGCCGCACTGGGCGAGACAGGGGCCGTGCGTGCGGTGATCGCCCATCACCTGGCTTCGCATGAAGCGACCTTGGCGAACTACCGTGAAATCGATGCACGTGATTTCGCGGCCCCCGTCGCCGACGCCGACGTGCTGCGCCACCTCGTGTTGAAGGCAGGGTTGCGTACCGAACAAGCGTGGGTCGACTGGTGTCGCGAGGCCCTGGACGTGCTGGACAAACTGGCATCGCGCAGCTAGATAGCGGGCTTCTGCCAGATCAGTAGGTAACGCCAGAAGAGCAGCCGCCGCACACGGGCGCCCGGTAGAAGCTCAGCTGCCAGGTCGGCGACTTCGCGGGTCGTCAACGGTGGGTCCAGCACGACAGGCATGTCGCGGTGGTCGGACGTCTTCGCGAACCCGGCACTCGTCCCTAGGAGGCGGGCTGCCAGGAACCGGAGACCGAGCGCTCGATGCAGTTCACGTTCATCGGAGTTCGTCGTTTCGCTTCGGCGATCATCAGGCCCGAGCGGTCGACGGCGTCGACACAGGCGCTGCGTCGAGCGAGCTGGACCGCAAACCCGCCGGCGCCGCAGCCGACGTCCAGCACACGTTGACACTGTTCCGGCAGGTATTGCAGCAGCAGGTGTTGGTAATAGGCGTTGTGGTCCCAGTCGAGCATCATGCGAGCCACCGCCAAGAGTCACCCGCGCGCGGCGACCCGAACCGGAATGGGGCCCTTTGCCACCGTCGTGTACGGCGACTCCAGCGGGAAGTCGTCCGCCAACGACTCGATACGGTTCGACCGGACGATGGTGGCCAGCGCGAGTGTCGTCACCAGCATCGCGAAGTGCTCACCGATGCACGAGCGCGGGCCCGCGGCGAACGGGATGAACTGCCAGCGGTCGCGAATCTTGGAGTTCTCCGGGCTGAACCGGTCGGGGTTGAAGGCCAGCGGGTGGTCCCACAATGTCGGGTCCCGGTGGACGGCGCTGATGCCGATGGCCACGATGGTGCCGGCTTCCACGCGGTAGCCGTCGACCACGATGTCCTGCGTCGCCGTCCGGCCGACACCGGCCGCCGGCGGGCACAGTCGCAGCGACTCGTTGAGCACCTGGGCGGTGTACGTGAGCCGCGGCACGTCGTCGGGCGTCAGCTCCCGATCACCGATCGCGGCGACCTCGGCGGCCACCCGGTCCTGCATCTCGGGGTTACGCCCGAGCTGCCACAAGGCGTACGTCAGTGTCGTCGCTGTCGTGTCGTGGCCGGCCAGCATGAAAATCAGCAGGTCGTTGCAAATGTAGTCGTCAGAAAGCTTCTGGCCGGTTTCGGGGTCGGCGGCCGCGAGCAGCGCCTTGACCAGCGGCGCATCGCGGTTCGGATTCGCGCGGCAGTCCCGCAGGACGTCCATGGTCATCCGGCGCATGCGGGCCACCGCGGCACGAGCGCGACGGCGTCCCGGCGTCGGGAGCCACTGCGGTGCCTTGATCGGTCGCAGGGCGCGGTCGGCCGTGTAGCGCGAGGCCACATGCATGTTCTCGGCGATGGTGTTGCTGTGTTCGTTGATGTCGAGACCGAGGATGGAGTATCCGAGCGACCGCATGGCGAGCTGGCGGCACTCGGTATCGAGGTCGACATGTCGGGCGTCGCGCCAACGGTCGGCACTGGTCTGCGCGGCCTGGGTCATATGTCCGCCGAAGCGGTCGACGTGCTGTTTGGTGAAAACCGGCTGCAAGGCGCGTCGGCGTGGCGGCCAGGCGCTGTTGGGCAGGACGAAGAGGTTGTCGCCGACCACGTTGCGCACTTCTTCGTGGATCGTCGAACGGTCGGCGAGATTGTCTGCGCGGCCCAACACGTCGCGGATGCCGCTGGGCGAGGTGACCAGCACGATGGGTGGCGCGACCGACTTCGGTACCGGGGCGATGCGGCTCACCGGTCCGCCGACTTCGCTCAGCAATACCAGTCCGGTGTGCAGTTGCCGCGTGTTCAGCAGCTGCCGCCAGGGCAGCGGATTCTTCGGCGCGAGTGGCAAGGCGCCAACCGGGGGCGCCTCGGTGGGTGCGGACATGACACCAAGAATCATGCCGCATTCGGCGATTGGCAAGTAGTGCCTTGATTCGACGAGCGCGTGTCGTCGCCGCGGGCTATGAATCAATGATGAGCAACCACGTGAACCTCACCCCACAGGAAAATTCGCTGATCGCCGAGAGCAATCCCGAGGCGTTGGCCCGTATGGACGCGAAATCGTTGAAGGAGCTGCAGACCAAACTTAGGCAAGCGCGCGAGAAGAACTTCAGTCTGTTGCGGCGTCAGGGCGCGGCCCGGGTGGAGGCAGAAGGTGGCCGCGGCGCCGCGCAGCCGGCCAGCGAGAAGCGCGGGGAGAAGATTGAGGTGTTCGACGAGGCGCTGGCGCGGGTGAGCGAGCGACTCGATGAAGTCGGTGACGCCGGGTAATCAGCCGACCTCGTCGGGATCAGTGAGTGACTTTCGGCCGTAGCACGGCGTGGTCTGCGCTCGTACCGTTGCAGGTGTCAGATACATGCACCTTCGTCTGGAGCGGACAACATGACCGAATTATCTCCTCGCCCTTGTATTTTGGTCGGCATCGACGGTTCGAGGTCATCGCTTGACGCGTTGACGTGGGCCGTCCACGAGGCGCAGGGACGCAACCTGCCGCTGCGATTGGTCCATGCCGTCGACTACGGCAATTTTGTGATGGGATTCAATCCGGGTGCCTCGGAGAGCTTCTTCAAATATGTGGAGGCGGCGGGGCAGAAATTCCTCGACGAAGCCAGGGCAGACGTTCAGGCCATGGATCTTGACGTAGAGGTTTCGCTACACAACGTGACGGGTCGCCCCGCGGACGTGCTGCTGGAACAGTCCAAGGACGCAATTCTCACCGTTGTCGGCTCCACTGGGCTCAACGGACTCACGGGGCTGCTCGCGGGGTCGGTGGCCTTGACGCTGACCGCACACGGGCACAGCCCTGTCGTCGTGGTTCGCTCTCCCGGCGCACATGCCGGCGGTCCGGTCGTAGTCGGCGTGAGCGGTGCGCCGGACAGTGAGGACGCGATCGGCTGGGCCTTCGAGGAGGCCTCGCTGCGTGGCGCAAATCTTCTGGCCGTTCTCGTATCGAGTTATGTACCAGCCTATTTCGATTACGTCGAACCGACATGGGAAGAGCTGCCGGGCCCGGCTCGCGAGGATCAGCAGGCAATGCTGTTGGCGGAGCGCTTGGCCGGGTGGCAGGAGAAGTTCCCGGACGTGGTCGTCCGTCGGGTGGTGGCCGCCGGTCACCCGGGGCACGTGTTGTTGGACTATGCCCAGCGCGCCCAGTTGGTTGTCACCGGGACCCGGGGACATGGGAATGTCGCGGGATGGTTCCTCGGATCGACGAGTCACCGCTTGATTCAGCATGCGGGTTGCCCCGTACTCGTTGCCCGGCCCCATACCCGCGAGTCGAGCAGCTGACATCGCACCGACCCACTGACCACTGCCCGGCCGCGGGCAGTGGTCAGTCATCTTCATGCACGTTCATGCACGCGCGATGAGGACAGACGGATTGTCGCGGTTGGTGTCGGCATGCGAGCCGATGATGGCCGGAAGTTCCCGAGCGCTGTGGGCGCCGACCACGACGAGGCTGATTGGTTCGGACGTATTGTGCAGGTAGTGGACGACGCTGGTCGTGACAGGTGCGGCGGTGATCTCCACGTCGGGATAGAGGTCGCGCCAGACCGAAGTGCGGCGCCGCAGCTCCTGCCACGCCGTTAGCCCCGTCTCCGGCGGGCACACTCCGACCGCAATAATCGGCCGCGCGCGCAGTTGCGCTTCGGCAACTGCCGCGGCGAAGACATCGTGGTTTTCGTCCCAGTCGTTCAACTCCACCATGATCGCCCCGTCAGGAGTCCGTCGCCGTGGTGAGTAACTGCGGATGACTGCGACGGGGCAGGACGCACCCTCAGCAACTCCTGCGGCTGTCGAGCCCAGTAGCGCCTTTGCAAAACGCCCGATTCCGACCGAACCGACGCACACCAGTGCGGCATCGCGGGATTCCCCGATCAACGCAACGGTCGGGTCGCCGACCACCACGGCAGTCTCGATCTTTACTTGCGTAGCAGTTGTCTCGATGGCTGCATGCGCTGCTCGCAGGCAGGTCCGGGCGTATTCCATGACCATGCGGTCCGACCCTGCTGACTGCTGAACGCAGCTCACCAGGCGTACTGGTACGTCCCGGGAGATGGCTTCGTCCACTGCCCAATGAGCGGCGTATACGGCGGCCGTCGAACCGTCGATCCCAACGACGACCGAGTCGCCGCTGTGGAATTCGATCATGTTGTCTCCCTGTCTGTTTGTTCCGTGTTCCGATGGCGGTTGGAAAAGACGGAGTTCGGTGTACCGGCCGCCGTCGACATGGTCGGCGAGCGGTGATGTGGGGAAAACTCGAGGGCGATCAGAACAGCCAGCACGTGTCCGAAATGCCGGGCTGGGAACAGGACATAACGCTCCTGGCTCATCGCGTCGAACTTGCGGACATATCGGTACAGCGACTCGAGTTTGATGAAGCGATCGCCGATATGAGCCAGCGCCCGGAGGGATTGGCGGGACAATCCATGGCCGGTACCTTCGGAGAACAACTCGGGAAATGGCGCGAAAGCGAGCGAGACACGTTGTCCGCCATGCGTTTTAGTCCATTGAATCATGTCGACGCTGAGTCGCTCGTCCGTGCCGTTCACGGCATCCCTGCGCCGCCATGGCAGGTCCAGGCTGACGTCGGTGCCTCCGCCGGCGCTGGCATAGCGATGGAAGCCCTGTATTCGGCCGTTGCCGTCGCGGGCGATGATGAGCCATACCCCCGGATAGCGACCCGATAGCGTGCCGCCCAGCATCATGCAGAATCCGCGTTCCCTGTCAACGGATTTGCCCGAGTCGAGCATCACGCCGCGCAACTCCATGCGCAGGTGGTCGTCGACCTCGTTCTCCGCCACGACCTGCGTTGTCATGCCGGCGTTGTGGGTGCGTTGGACAGCTTGGCGAAGATTACGTTTGCGCCGGCCGGCGAGGCTGAATGTGTTGACGTCGATAACGACGTCACGGCCGATCGGCACCGTGGCCAGATGCGGAAGGATCCTTGGGGCGTTGTGCCACAACGCCAATCGTGGCTCTGATGCGCCGAGCACTACGACGTGCCAGTGATGCGCTCGGCACATTTCGGCGAAGCTGCTGACAAGACCGGCGTACAGCTCGGGATTCCCGATCGGATCGCCCGCGACGACGGCGTACCCGCCCAGCACGCGGTAGGACAGGGCGGCGGTGCCATCGGGGCTGAACCACAGGCGCCGGCCGGCAGCCATTGCGAACGGAGCCAGCGGATCGCCGTGCGTGCCGCTGATCAGTGACCAAACATGCTGCGAAACAGGATAAGTACTGCTCGGTGAGCACGACCTGCTGCCGCGTCGTTTCCGGTTCGGCCGGCCGATGGTCAGCTGGGGACCTGCTTCGCGGTCTGCCGGCTCCATGAGCTCCCTTTAGGTGTGGAAAGGCGTGTCCGTGAATCCTCACGCGGGGTATGCGGTCGGGGCGAGGGCACAAAGGCCTTTTGGCCGGCCACATGAGTCACCGCTGGGGGCCACCCGTTGCGCGTTGCCTGTGGCGGGCCAACGAGTGACTTTCGGCCATAGCAGCACGTTGCCGGCGCTCGTAGCGTCGTGACCATCGGACCGGCAATGTTCTCGGAGGAAACTGTGACTGAATTAGCTTCCCGCCCTCATATTTTGGTCGGCATCGACGGATCGAGTTCGTCGCTGCTGGCACTCACCTGGGCCGTCAATGAAGCTCAGCTGCGCAACCTTCCGCTCCGGTTGGCGCACGCCGTCGACTTCGAGAGTTTTGCGATGGGATTCAACCCCGGCGCCTCGGAGAGTTTCTTCAAATACCTCGAAACCACGGGCCAGCGCTTCCTTGACGAAGCGCTGGATCACGTCCAGGTTCTGGACCCTGACTTGGAGGTGACCCTGACCCGAGTGGCTGGTCGGCCGGCCCGGGTATTGGCCGACCTGTCCAAGGATGCGTTCCTCACCGTCGTGGGCTCAACGGGCCTCAATGCGTTCATGGGGCTGCTCGCCGGCTCGGTATCGGTGGCGTTGACCGCGCACGGGCACAGCCCGGTCGTTGTGGTTCGTGCACCCGGGGTGCCGGTGACGGGCACCGTCGTGGTGGGGATCAGCGGCGCGCCGGACAGCGAAGACGCCATCGCGTGGGCATTCGAGGAAGCCTCGATGCGCGGTGCAGAACTGGTCGCTGTGCTGGTCTGGAGCTACATGCCGGCCTATTTCTACTACGTCGAACCACCCTGGAATGACCTCACCGGCCGGGCTCGAGAGGAACAGCAGGAGATGCTGCTGGCAGAGCGACTGGCGGGCTGGCAGGAGAAATTCCCCGACGTCGTCGTCCGTCGCATCACGGCACTCGGAAACCCGGCGCAGGTGCTGCTGAGCCACGCCCAGCATGCACAATTGGTCGTCGCCGGGAGCCATGGGCATGGCGATGTAACCGGATTGTTCCTCGGCGCCACCAGTCACCGGTTGATCCACCATGCGAACTGCCCGGTGCTCGTCGTTCGGCCGCGTGCTCGCGAGTCCACCCGGTGACCAGCACAACTCGTGCTGTCAGAGAGCCCTTGGCGGCGCCTCGGTTGCGGTCGGTCGACGCGTACTGGCGGGCTACCGACCGGCCGGTGATCTTTGCCTATCACGGTTACCCGCCGTTGATTCACCGGTTGACCATCGGGACTGGATCCGCACGCACGGTGAGGACCTGCCGGAGATACAGGAATGGAACTGGATTCCGGCGGTTGATTGACGCCGGGAGATGCCCGCCGGGCGCGGCGGGCATCCCGATACCCACCTGAAAACTATTGCGGCACTGTCTGGTCACCGGCAGATGCTGCCGCGCGGTCGGTGTGAGGTTCGGCTGCATCGTGATCCCGGTCGATGAAGACCACGAGCTGGCTCATATCCACCGGCTCGCGATGAATTCCTCCGATCACGGATGAAACGTCCAGTTTTCCAGTCGAATTCAACACCACGGTGACCGCCAACTCAGGATGGTCTCGCAGAAAATGCGGCAGCCCCGCATTCGTCGCTACGGGATACCACGTCACGTCGGGGTACTCCTGGCGCCATCGGTCCACCATCTGGTCCAACACGTCACGCGGGGTGGCTCCGAGATCGTTGTCCTTGACACCGAGCGCCAGCACGGGGGAGTGGTGACGACGTGCCCGACGTACCGCGGCTCGGATGATCCGGGAGTCGTCGGTGTACACGCTGACCGGTGCGACGACGAACTGCGGTTGGAAGTCGGCAGTTTTCGTTCCGTCTGCAGCCCGGATCAAAGCAACTGAGCAGGCGGCATCGCCGGCCACGGTTTCGGCGGTCGACCCGAGAAATGCCTTGACGAATCGGCCGATGCCGTTGGTGCCGAGACAGATAAGGGACGCGAATCGAGACTCGGCGACCAGGACTCCGGCAGGATTGCCTTCATAGAAATCGGTTTTCACTCTGGCTTCGGGGATGACCGACACAACGCGCCTGCGGACGGCGGCAAGTGCGTTCTTTGCCTTCTCGACCTCCACCCGGTACGACTCTGCGGGCATCGGCTGGCCTAGAACGGAATTGACCACGTAGATCAGTCGCAACTCCACGTTACGGCTGGCGGCTTCCTGCGCGGCCCATAGTGCCGCCGATTCAGCGGCAGGTGAGCCGTCGATTCCGACGATGACCGGAGCGGCTTGTTCGGTGTGCATGTCTTTCCTCATTCGGCGAAATGGAGTACGTCGGACAGTGGCCGACGTGGGGCCCGCGGCGGTAGCAGATCCCGGTTGCAGTGGGCCCCGATCCGCACGATCACCTGAGGCAGTGCCCGACCGACAACATCGGCCACGATGTCGCGAGTGGCGGGAACTTCGACCGCCCGGGTCATGATCGAGGTGGCGAAACCTGCCATGGTGGCCTCGAGGAGCACCTGCGAGAGTGTCTCACCACAGCCGAAGACCGCCCGGCGGGTGTTCTCGACCGCCGACAACACCAGCAGCACCGAATGATCATCGGCGACGTCGGTTCGTTCGTGCCGGTCTTGCTCGGATGATGTTGCGCCCCAATGATTCGTGTCTGATTCGAACGGCCGTAGCTGCTCGGCCAGCAGGGTTGTTTCGGTGATGCCGGCCCGATCGCCTTCAGCGATCACGTCGAGGTAGGTGAACCGGCAATCGACGTCCGAGTGCATCCGGGGCTCGAATTGAGACCAATTCGGTGGCTTGTCATACGGCAGCCGAGCGGAGCGCCGGTCGATGATCGCATGGGCGCGACGGCGCTGGAGTTCACTGACATAGGTCGCGGGTGCGATATCGATCGAGGCCAGGTACGCGAGACTGTTGGCGGATGGAAAGTACTTGACCTGGCAGTCGTAGCGGTTGGCTGCCATTGCGACGCGCAAGTGGTCCAGGGCCGCTCCACAGCTGATCAGCGATTGGCGCCCAGCGTGATCGACGGACGGCACTCGCTCGGGGGCAATGAACAGTTGCAATTGCGAATGGTCGATTATCCAGTTCCACGGCTGGCTGTTGCGATACGACGGAGCTCGACAGGCCATGCGCATGCCGTCCTCGAGCACCTCCACCGGTAGCATTGTCTTGAGCATCGTGATCCCTTCCGACAGCTGATTAGATTCGAGTCTCGTAGTGCTGCAGGGGGATCCGACAGGGCCGTAGGTCCTCGTTGGTGTGCCCTTGGGCTCATACTCGGGGAATCTATCGATCGACGGGAAGCCGGAGATCAGCTGACCTGGAGTACCGCGGCACCGGAGATACGTCCGGCCGCGAGATCGCTCAGGGCGTGCTGAGCCTGGTCCAATGGATACGTTGGGGCGGTGACTTCGATGTGATGGCTACCGGCGAACGCAAGGAACTCGCGGGCGTCAGCCCGGGTGTTCGACGTCACCGATCGGACCTGCCGTTCCTGAAACAGATGCCGCTGGTAGTTCAGTGCCGGGATGTCGCTGAGATGGATGCCGGCGATGGCCAGGGTGCCGCCACGATCGAGGGCTTCCAGGGCCGGCAACACCAATTCCCCGACGGGCGCAAACAGAATGGCGGAATCGAGTGCCACGGGCGGCGGATCAGCAGGACCCTGTGCCGAGGCGGCACCGAGTTCCATGGCCAGCTTTTGTGCGGCTTCACCGCGCGTCATGACGTGTACTTCCGCGCCGCGGGCCCGAGCCACCTGCGCGGTGATGTGGGCACTGCCCCCGAAGCCGTAGATGCCCAGCCGCCCGCCGCCCGGTAGGTCGGCTCGCAGCAAGGATCGATATCCGATGATGCCGGCGCACAGTAATGGCGCAAGCTGGGCATCTGAGTAGCCCGCGGGCAGGGAGTGTACGTAATCGGCTGGTGCGGTGATGAATTCCGCGTAACCGCCGTCTGCGTCCCAACCTGTGTAGCGAGACTGCGGGCAGAGGTTCTCCGCTCCCCGGAGGCAGAAGTGGCACCGCCCGCAGGTGTGCCGTAGCCACGCCACCCCGACGCGATCGCCCACGGCGAAGTCGCCCGGGGTCTGGTTTCCGACGGCCACCACTTCACCCACCACCTCATGACCGGGTGTCACGTGCGGATGGTGCACGGGTAGATCGCCTTCGACGACGTGTAGGTCGGTGCGGCAGACTCCGCAGGCGCGCACGGCGATGAGCAATTCGCCGTCGGCTGGTTCCGTGATGTCTGCGGTGCCGAACTCGAGCGGGCTGCTGCCGATGGGGGCCGGGGTACGAACTCGCCAGGTGCGCATGGTCGAGGTGATCATGACTGCGCCGCCGTGGCAACCGTCGGGCTGGTCTCTACGAGGGCTGCGTCGCGCCGCGCGACGATGACCGGTGTCGTCGTCGCGTGCACCAGTGTGGAACTGACCGAGCCCAACAGCATGCCGGCCAGGCCACCGCGTCCACGGCTGCCTACGACGACCAACTGGGCAGACTCGGACGCTTCCACCAGATGACGGGCTGGATGGTCGCGCACCACGTGATAGCTGACCGCCACTTCGGGATAGCGTTCCCGGTACGGCGCCAGGAACTGCGTCAGTCGACGTTCGGCGTCGCTCTCGAGTGCCCACCACGGAACCGCGGTGAGCTGGGGGACCTCGGCGTCACTGCAAGCGTGCAGCACGATCAATTCGGAGTTCCGGCAAGACGCTTCCCGGAAGGCTATTTCGACCGCGGGTACCGACCCGGCCGAACCGTCGGTGCCCAACAGAATCGGGGCATTGGCCGGAAGCGCCGGCGCGTCGGCGTGCACCAGCACGACGGGGCAGTGCCCGTGGTGGGCCAGTGCGGTGCTGACAGAGCCCAGCAAGGCGCGGTTGAACGTGCCCAGTCCGCGGCTGCCCAGCACCATCATGTCGGTGCGAGCACTCAGCTCGACCAACGCGGGCACGATGGCGCCGAACGGCATCATCGTGTCAATCTCCAACTCCCCGCCCGCGAGGGCACGCGCGAGATGTACCGCGTTGTCGAGCAATTGCCGTCCGCGGTCCTGCCGCCAATCGTTGAGATCTTGCGGCCAGACGGGTGCGGACATTCCGATGCCCGAGTATCCGCCGACCAGTGGGCTCACGACGTGTACAAGCGTGATCTTCTGATGGTTGAGCTTCGCGTCTCCGACAGCCCACCGCAGCGCGGCTTCGCCGTCCGCCGACCCGTCGATGCCGACCACAGTGCCGGCGATAGCAGCAATTGACATGTCTTCCATGGTGTTCGGCCCCTCGCTGCCGTACTAGGGACCAAGGTCATCGGACGGCGGCCGCGCTCAGATCAGGACCAACGGCTCTAACGGGACGGTGCCAACGACTCGTAGCGTCGATCGGATGCTTCAACACGATGCCGGAGACGGAAACACCGGACATGTACTGTCGGACAGCGAGATCGATATGCTGACACCCGCGCAGCGACGTGAGCTGATCCGCCGCCTCCAACGTCCGATCGGCGAAGTGATGTCTGCCGCACATCCGAAGCGACTGCGGCGTGCACACCTCAGCCTGATGACCGGAGGTGTGGTGTTCATGATCCCGTGGATCGTCTATCTGGCTTTCACCCTGCCGCGCACTCACGAGGTCCGGAATTGGCCGGTGATCTGGGTCGGATTCGATTGCCTGTTGGTGGTATTCATGGCGGCGACGGCAATCTTGGCATGGCTGCACCGCCATCTGTTGGTGTTCTCCGCGTTCACCACGGGAATCCTCTTGCTCTGTGATGCCTGGTTTGACGTGACAACGGCCAGTCCGGCTGAACTGCGCACCGCGGTCCTGACCGCTGTGCTCGGCGGTGTTCCCCTGGCCGGAATTCTCATCGCCGGTGCGTTGAGCCTGGTCCGGCTCAACGCCATCAGGTTGTGGGAACTTGATGCGGGGGAGTCGTTGTGGCGCTTGCCATTGCGGTACCACTGACCGAGGGGTGTCGGCTGCGCGGGATCAGCGCGCTCAGGGCTGCCGGGCAATGATGACCGGGACGGGCGACTCCGAAACGACCGCGCTACTGACCGAACCGAGTACGGCGCTCGCAATCGTGTTGCGCCCGTGGCTGCCGACGACGAGAAGTTGCGATGTTGCGGCTTCCTCCAGGAGTCGGTGGGCGGGATCGCCCCATGCCACCAACGGCCGGACACTGACATCCGGATACTGTTCGGCCCAGCCGGCCAGTCGCTCGGCCAGGATTTCCTCGCCGGACGTGTCGGGGGCGAGCGTGGTCCCCGCCAGCTCGATGGTTGTGTTCTCGCTGACCACGCAGAGCGCCACCAGTTCGACACCCCGCGACGCCGCTTCGTCGAATGCGATGGCTACAGCGGCTTCTGAGGCGGGCGAGCCATCGATACCCACGACGACAGGCAAGGCGCACGGCCGGATCCTGGCCTCTCCGCGCACGACCGCGACCGGGCAACCGGCGTGGCGAGCCAGGTCGATGCCGATGGATGGCCAGAACGTTGCCGAGGCGAGATGACGTTCAGTACCGCCCACGACGACCATGTCGGCATCGCCGGACAGGTCCGCCAGCGTCGCGGCCGCCGGCGCGGTGTGCAGCCTGGTCCGGAAGTATCCGAGCGGCGTGGCGTCCGACAGATGGTCGATGACGGATATCGCGCTGCCGACCAGGGCCTGGACGTCCTGCTCGACCTGCGGGCTTGACCGGATCGATTGCGGCGCGCTCGTCAATCCCCAAGCATTGCAATGGTTCTCAGGCTCGCGCAGGACATGCACAACTGTGAGCGGCAGGTCGTGCCGCGCCGCTGTGTCAAGGGCCCAATGGACGGCGCTGCGGGATTCTGCCGAGCCGTCGATGCCGACCAGGATGCCGAATCGGCTGTTGCGCGTTCTCATTGCCGGATGTCCGCTCGGCTCGTGACTGCTTGGCTGAAGTCGTCAGCCGAGATTTCGCGGCCGTGGCAGTGCAGGATCCGATCAACCAAGTCGCACAGCGAGTCTCCGTCATCAGCCACATGAGACAACCCGCGACTGTGGAGAAACCTCGCGACACGCTGATCGATCGACCAATTGACGAATTCCATGCGGGCGTATGGCGACGCCAGGAACTGCTGGGCAAGCACCCGGACGTCTGCTCGTGCTGCCGTCATTGCGGTCCCTCCGTGATCCGGCATCGTTCGGAGAAGGCGTGCGCGTCAGGAAGTGACGTGTAGAAGGCCGCCGCCGCACGACGGCGGAGCTGATCGATGTCGGTGATCTCGAACCGGCCCGGACCGGTCACGATCCAGCCGTGCGCGACGAAGTTCGCCAGTGCCTTGCCAACCGGTTCCTTTGGGGCGCCGACAAGTTCGGCGAACTCCTGACGGGTGAGGGTGTGATCGACGTGCATCACGCCCTCGACGGGAACTCCGAGGTGTTCTGCGAGCGTGAGCAATTCGCGTGCGACCCGAGCGGCGATGTCACCCGATGCCAAGAGCGCAATGTCTTGTTCGCGGGCGCGGATTTCCTGCGCGAGCGCCTGGAGCCAGCGTTGGGCGAGCGCAGGCCGGTGCCTGAGGAGCCGTTGCACGGCGCTACTGCTCAACGAAGCCGTGCGCACAAGAGTCTGGCACGTCGCGGTGCAGCCATGCGGGCTGCCGTCGAACGCCGCTGGCGCGTCGATGATGTCACCGGGGCCCAACAGTGATCGGACGGTGCAACGACCCCGGGGAATGGGCGCAGTGAGCTTCACGATGCCCGAGATGATCACGTAGACCCGGTTGGCCGGCCTGCCTTCGGCGAAGATCTGATGCCCGGTGGGGAAGTCGTTGAGGTGGAGCGATGGAGCCGATCCGGTGACCCCGAGAAGCTCATCCATTGTCTTGCGGTCGTGGATCAACCAGCTCTTGCTCAGCGCGTCTTTCCAATCGACATGGGTCGCCGGCACCGCGCATTCCGCCCAGCGATTCCGCATCGTCCTGGTGGCCGGGCGGGAACCGCTGCGGTTGAGAACCGTTGTTGCGGGATTCGACTCCGGCATACGACATGGTCGGGGCATGGTGTGACACTAAGTTCGCAGCCGGTAACTCCGATAGGGACGTTTGGCCCAATTCACCAACGTTCGGCTCGTACCAAAGTCCCTCGTTCCTTCGGATTTCGGCCGTCGACAACACGCCATAGGACATCCCGATGTCGCTACCTCGGCCCCTACACCCAGTATCACGCAGGTGATGTGATCGTTTTGTCAGCAATTCGGAGGTGATCGTCATGGGAGCAATCGCGGACTGGGTGGGTCGCGGATCAACGGCGGCCGATCAGCGCCCGTGTTTCTGCGTCCGGGATTGCTTGCACGGCGGCCGGACAGCGCACGTGTCCGGCGATATGGTCGCCGAAGTGGTCGCATCGTGGCTCGCCGAATTCGATGCGGTCAGCCCGGCAGTCGACGACCTGGCGCGCGCGGTGTGCGACGGTGACTGGCCCAGCGCGCACGCATTGGCTGCGCGGTTGTCGGTCGAGATCGAGGTCGAGGTCGAGGTCGAGGCCGACATCGAGGCGGTCGTCCGGAGGCCACGGCGGTTGTGGTCGGTGGCCACGGCCTAGTAGATGTGGATGGTCGAACCGGCGGCAAGCTGCTGGATATGTCCCCGGCATTCGACATCTATCGGTGCCACGTCCGAAGGGTCGGCGGTGACTTCGGCAGTTCTGCCATGAATCCTCAAATGCAGCCGATGACCGCGATACCAGATTGAAAGCCCCAGCGTTCCAGCATTTTCCGGCCACATGGGGCCGAGCACCAGCCGGTCACAACGCGTCTCGAGTCCGGAGAAGCATCGCTGTAACAAGTCGACACTGCCGGCCATGGCAGCCAAATGGATCCCTTCGGACGTGGTGCCGCCGGGGCCATCGGCGATATCGGACTTCAGTACCTGTGTGAAACACGACGTGGCCTGGTCACGGTTGCCGCGAGCCAACACCCAGGCATGCACGACGGCACTCAGCGTTGATCCGTGCGATGTCCGATTGAAGTAGTAGTCCACAGTTTTCGGAATAGCCTCGGGCGGCAGCCCGTACCCTAGTCGGCCCAGCAGTTGCCGCAACTCGTCGGCGGACAGTAGGTAGTACAGCATCAGGACGTCAGCCTGCTTGGACACCTGGTAATGGTCTGCGCTGTCGTGCTCTGCCTCGAGAATGCGGTCAAGTCTGCGGATATCGTTGTACCGCTTGCGATATGCAGACCAATCCAATTCGCGCAACTGCTCATAGCCTTCGAACTGGCTGATGATGCCGTCGTGAAACGGGACGAACATCCGCCGAGTTACGTTGTCCCACTCGGTGAGTTCGGGGCCGCGCAGATTGAGTCTGTCCAGGAGGTCCAACCGATCACGTAGCGGAAGGATGTCGAGCGATTCGAGGGCACGCGCGATGACCCACACCGCCATCACGTTGGTGTAGGCGTTGTTGTCGATTCCCTCGTACGGACGCCCCGGATAGCCAGTGTGGAACTCGTCAGGCCCGATCACACCCCGGATCTGGTAGCGGCCCCGCTGGGCGTCGAAGCTGGCGCGGCTGACCCAGAATCGGGCGATCTCGAGGAGCATTTCCGCGCCATAATCGATGAGGTACTTCAGATCGCCGGTCACCTGGTAGTACTGCCAGATGCTGTAGGCAATCGCTATTCCGATGTGGTGCGCATGCCGGCTGGGGTCTGGGTTCCACCTGCCCGACAAGGGATTCAGGTGCATCTGCTGGCTCTCTTCGCGGCCGTCGCTACCTGATTGCCAGGGGAACATCGCACCTGCGTAGCCACTGGCAGCTGCTGCGCGCCGCGCTTCGGGCAGCCGGCGATACCGATACTTCAACAACGCGCGACTGACCGCCGGGGTCCGGAGATTGAGCACCGGGATGATGAACAGTTCGTCCCAGAAGATATGGCCGCGATACGCCTCGCCATGTAACCCGCGAGCCGGCACTCCGGCGTCGAGATCAGCGGTGTGCACGGATACGGTCTGCAGCAGATGCAGGATATGCAGACGGTGAATGCGCAGCTCGGCGGTGTCGGCGACCAGGTGCAGGTTGAATGATTCCCACAGCTGACCCCACACAATGCGGTGTGCAGAGCAGAGTTCGTCGTACCGATGCACGCCGTTGAGTCTGCGGCGGGCCTCGTCGCCGGGTTCGCCCACCGCGTGATCGCGACCGGTGAATATCAGCGCGACCTTCTCGGTGGTCACCGACTGGCCCGCAGTGAGCTCTACAGTGACGGTGTGCCCGGCGCAGCCGTCGGCTTCGAAGTACCGGTAGCCCGAACCGACGCGTTGGTCTCCTTGCCGCACGGTGGTCCGGGCAGCGACTGCCACCGGAATTCGGGATTGCACCGTCTGGGTTTCCACCAGCACACATCCGTCCGACAGATCCTGCGCCGTGCTGACAGCGAGGTGGCCGGCGGAAAGGTCGCGGTAACGTTCCACACCCGCGTTTCTGACCGCGGCATCGACGGCCGAGCGGAACGCCATGGTGCCCGACCAGTCTTCGGCCGTGACCGTGGTCTGCAGCGCGCAGACATGAGGATCGTGCATCGAGGCGAACCGCCGCTGCTGGACGCCGGTGGTGCGTCCTGCGGCATCTCGGAATCTGAATTCCCGGATGGACTCGGCGTGGCGGACGTCGATCGATTGCCGGTATGTCAGGACCTCTACGCGGTCGATGTCGAACCATTGACCGTCGTCGATCCGAAACGTCAATGGTAGCCAGTTGGGTAGGTTGACGATGCTCTCATTGTCGATCACCGTGCCCGCGACGTCGTCGACGAGGCGGTTGTAGACGCCGGCCACGTATGTGCCCGGATAGTGGAAGTCACCTGCCGTGGCTTCGGGTGCGCAGCAGCGACTGCCCAGGTAGCCGTTGCCGATTCCGCACAGCACCTCCCGCAGCCGCTCATACTGCGGTTGGTAGTCGTCAAAGGTGATCGACCAACCGTCAGCCTCTGATCGTCCTGCTGCTGCCAGTTGGTCGGACATGTGCTCGAGAAAATCCACGACGCGCTCTGCGTCTTCGATACTGAACTGACCGGAAGTACGCCGGTCCCCGTCTTCGGTGTCCCGCAGGATGATCGACACGCCGTCGTGTTCGATCGCGTCGAACGCCATCTCATCCGACCGGCTGCTTCCGATATAGATCGGCAGCAGCGGTATCCCGTCTCCAGCCATCGCTATGATCCGGTGCAACATCTTGCACTCGTGCCAGTCGACATCCGGGTGCAATTCGACAGCGTTGTGGCCCTGGGTGATCCGCAGATGGTGCTGGCGGGCGGCGGCGTGCACCGCGATGTTGATGTCGGCGGTATGTTCCGTTGGGGCAGTTCCGTAGTGGATCACGATAGCAAACCGCCTGTGTTCCAAGCGGATTCCCGGGATGGCTTCGAGGCGGTTCTCGAGCATTGCAGCGGCGGACTCCAGCAGGGGAATGGCGGCGACGGCCGCGTCATGCTGGTGGTGACTGTGGTCGGGAGCGCAGAACTCAAAGCCGTCGCTCCCGGAGTACCACAGTCCGGGCACCCCGATTGAGGACTGCAGGTCGGCAAGGTCGTAACTGCTGAGGATGGTGACGGGGCACAGCGCCGCGAGCGCCGTCAGCGCATGTGTGGCGCGCGGAGTGAGCGCGCTGACGCCAAGCTCGCCTGCGACGTGTGGAAGCGCGCTGTCGAAGTCGATGAACAGCGCCGGGCGGCGGGGGACAGTGACACCACCCAGGAGGCCGAAGGATGTGAGCGCGTCCGGCAACGTCGATATCCGGCGACCAGTGACCTGGACGGTCATCTCGGCCATGTCGCTGAGCACAACGTCGGCGCCGGCGGCGAGCAACTCCTGCGTGAAACCGGTGCGGGCCACGCCGACGACCAGACCGAACCCGCCCGCACGGCCGGCCCTAACACCTGACGCGGCGTCGTCGACGACGACACATCGATCGGGCCGCACCCCCAAGCGATCAGCGGCCTCCTTCAGCATGGCGGGATCCGGCTTGCCGGCCAGGCCCAGTTGCTCGGCCAGCACCCCGTCCACCCGAATCGGAAACAACTCGTCGAGGCCGGCCGCGCGTAACACGTCCGCGCAGTTGCGGCTGGATGAGTACACGGCTGTGTGGATGTCCGCGCTGCCGAGCTGACGCACGAGTGCGGCGGACGACTCGAAGCCGGTGATGCCGCGTGCCAGTAGTTCGCCGAACAGTCGTTGCTTGCGGTTACCCAGGCCCCGGACGGTGTCGTCGTCGTCGCCGTCGCTGATGTCGCCTTCTGGTAGCGAAATTCCGCGCGAGGCCAGGAAGTCCCGTATTCCGTCCTCGCGCGGCTTGCCATCGACGAAGCGCCGGTAATCGGCCTCGGTAAACGGATTCGGTTCGGGACTGGTTTCTGTGCCGCGGCCGGCGAGGTAGGCATCGAACACGGCCTTCCACGCGGCGAAATGCACTGAGGCGGTATCGGTTATCACCCCGTCGAGATCGAACAGCACCGCGTCGTAGAAACGGGGGTCGATGATGACTGGACCGTCTGGGTGTTCCGACACCCTCTGACAATCTCAGGCAGCTCAGCTCGGGGGGGAGGGCCGAACGGCCGTGGTTGGGGTGACCTCTTCCCATTGGGTCCGTTGTCCATCCGGATCGGGACCTTTGACTCCTTATTGCTCATTTTGAAAAACCGTAATGTTGCCTTAGTCGGCATCACCGGGTGTGGGCTGGCCAAATGCGATACGGGGGCTACTGACAGCAAGACGCAGGACGCCTCGGGACGGAATGCCTCTGCGTCGATGAAATTGAACCTTGGAATCGCAGACTTTTCCGCGAAGTTCTACGTTCAGCAGCAACACAACGCGTGCAAGCGGTCAGCGAAAGCTTGCCCCAACAATGCGCAAAATTCGGTTCAGGCGATAAGGACGACGACATGCCATCCACCGATACCGCGGTAACTACGCGGACCGCGATGCAAACCAGCGAGTTTCCGTTGCCCAACGGCTTCTACTTCGGCCCCCGGCAAGGTCCCAAGTACTCTGTCTCCGGTGAGGGCGGCGGCGAGGAGCCGTCGTGGGCCGAAGCGCTGGGCCGCTGGCAGCAGGCGCTCGGGCTGCCAGTGACCAAGAAGTGGAACGACGGCACAACGCCGAAAGCTGCCGAATTCCTTCAGCACGAGAAACATTGGCGCCCAACTTCGGTACCCGGCTGCGGCAGCATCTACGGCTGTATCCACAAGGGGGAGTGGGACGCGGTGTTCACCGAGGGCTGGCGCTTGCCACCGGGTTGGGCTGCTCAGCCTGACCTGACACCAAAGGACTATCCGCTGCCGAACGGTTTCTATTTCGGCCCCCAAGAGGGTCCTGAGTGCAGCGTGTCCGGCGCAGACCCCAGTGAGAAGCCCGACTGGCGCCAGGCACTGGGCCGCTGGCAGCAGGCCCTTGGTCTGCCGGTGACCCAGCGGTGGCGAGACGGAAACACGCAGCAGGCCGCCGTCACCCTGCAGCTGGACAAAGGGTGGCAGCCCGCCGCCGGTTTGGACTACGGCTGTATCGGTGAGCGCGAGTGGAATGCGGTCATGAAAGAGCATTGGCTTATGCCGCCGGGGTGGGCGGCCGAGAAAGTCAGGGTGCCCCTGGACGCTGCACTGCTGTGGGCCATGGTGAGCCATACCGGTAAAGCCCGACAGTCCGAGATCATCGAGCAGATCAGCCCCGTGCTGGAGTCCACCCTCACCGGCGAGCAGTACCAGATCAATACCTTCCTGCGCGTCGCGCATTTCCTGGCCCAGATTTGCACCGAAACCGACGAATTGAACACGACCGTCGAGTACGGGAACGACGCCTACTTCGCTTATCTCGACAACCGGCCGGACCTGGGAAACATCTATGCGGGCGACGGGCCACGGTACAAAGGCCGTGGTCTGATCCAACTCACCGGCCGCGCCAACTACGCCACCTACGGTCCACTCGTCGGTGCCAATCTCGTGGATGATCCCGACTTGGCCGCCGACCCGGTGCTGTCGATCAAGATCGCCTGCGAATACTGGACGCGCAGGAACATCAATGCGATCGCCGATCGTGACGACATCGTCGCGGTGACCAAAGCGGTCCAAGGCGGCGCCGGTGGTCTGGCCAAACGCACAGCGTTCCTGGCGCGCGCGAAAACCCTGCTGCATCAGCGAGGTTGGGACACCCAGTCCGCGGCGGTACCGGCGGGCGGCACCCCGACACCGGCCGATCAGCTGCCCCTGCCGACCAAGGGCGGAGTGATGCCGCGGCCCACGGAGGCGACCCGCGACAACAGCTCGCATTACCACAATTGCATGTGCCTGGAAGACAATCCGTATCCCTCTCCGCTGCTGGCCGGCCTGACGGCTCAGGTCTGGCGGGAACGATTGGCGACTTTTCACAACGGTGATCCCCTGCCCGACCCGAGGACCCCCACCGGCGACAAGGCGATCGACACCCTCGCATTCGCAGCGGGCCAGCAGAACACCACCTACGCCTGGGGTGGGAACAAGCGGACCGACGGCCCATCTTCGGGAACGCTCGATTGGGATCCGCCGGACGGTGGAGCGCACGAACATCAGGACCAGAACCGGGTCGGCTATGACTGTGGCGGTCTGGTGCGTTTCGCGGTGGCTCAGGGAGCCGGCTTTGACACCGGTGTCCCTACCGACACGATCGACACCTGTCCCCATTTCACCCACATCTCCGGTGGTCTGGTCTCAAGTGAAGCGATCACCCATGCGTGCCCCGGCGATGTGTTCGTGTGGGGCGCAGCGGAACCCTTCGAGGGGACAGGTACCTATCACACCGGTATCTATGTCGGGAACGGATGGATGATCAACGCACCCTGCTCCGGTAATCCAGTGCGGGTCGAACCGGTCGTCACGCAGTGCACCAATCGGCGGGCGACGGATGTGCTGAGGATTCCCGCGTGACCAAACGGCCAGGCCGTCACGGCTTTGGCGCGATGCCTGTATCCCATTGGCAGGCTCGGCTATTCGATCGTTGCGAAGGGAAGAAGGGTCGCGATGGCCGTGAAGACATCCAAGGCCGGTCCTGGCGGAGCCGCGAGACGACTATCCCGGCACACCGGTCACCGAAGAATCCGGCGCCAGCGCAGCGTTTCCGCTGCATGACAGTCGGTTTGGCACCCGGAGGTTTCTATGTTCAGTCGTGATGAAGTGCTCCGAGAAGGAGCGGTCGGCGCGCCTCCGGCGAGCCATGTCGCAGGCAAAAGTTCTGGGAAACAACGAGAATCCGCGCGCAGAATCTACTTTGCAAGCGGGGCGTGGCGAGAGGAAGCCAAAGCACGCTTGACCCGGCTGGAAGCCCAAGCCCGCTGGCTTCACCAGAGCCGACAACCGTCGGCCGATCAGCTGGCTCTGATGCAGAGCCAGGTGTTCCAACCGCTGGCCGACTTGAACGTCGTGCTGCGCACAAGCCCACGGTGGAATGTGCTCAACAAGCTGCGGCTGTGGTTCCTCGGCAGCGAAATCGAGGAATGTTGGCGGCTGCTACGACAGGCAGAAGAAGGTCTGCTGATCGTTGACGACCTCGGTGTGCGCTCGCACGCCGAATCGGCCTTGGTGGTCGGCAACGCGGTGCTCGGCAACGCGGATCCCAAGGTCCAGAACCTCGCTCGAGAATTGGAAGACACCGGTACACCCAGCGCTGAGATGGCGTTGCAGCGGGCGGCCTTCGACGTTCTGAGCCATGCCCACGAAGTATCCGACGGAAAGCATCGGCAGATGCGGGGATTTCGTAACCAACTATTCGGCCTCTCCGGAATTTTGCTGATTCTCGCGGCGGCGCTGGTCCTGCTTCAACGATTCGTGATGAACGCGCCTCTGATTCCGCCTCCAGCGGCCGAAGCCTGGAGACCCGAACCCACCATCACCTTGATCCTGGTCATGTTTTCCGGTTGCATCGGCGCGTTGTTCAGTGCGGTGCCCTCATTGGCGCAGATCCCCGAGGCGGACCATCCGTTCGATCTCGCCCGCGCGCAGGCCATCCTGAAATGCGTCATCGGAATGTGGTCAGCCGTCGTCGGCATCCTGGTCGTCGATGCGGCGATCACCGGGCCGACCGCGCAGGCGGACTCCTCGACACTGGCGGGACTGTTCATCGTGGCCGCCCTGTTCGGAGCCGGTCAAGAAGCTATCACCAGGTTCGCGGACCACAAGGCGACCACGATTCGCTCCAGCGTCCAAAGCCCATGACGGGCTTCATCCGCCTTTACCTGCCGTATCGCCGATTGGCCGACGCAAGATCCGTGACGAATGACCGGCGCTTGGTGCGTGCATCGAATTCCGAGGTCGGCCAGAAGACATGGCCGGGCGCCGCCCCCGGCTCCTCCGGCGAGGGCGCGTCATCGCCACCGCCGGCGTCCTGGGTCTGCGCGCCGAGCGCCTGCGCGCTTGGATCGGTCATCGCTGGCTCCCTCGATGAGAGTCGAGATCGGTTCGGCCGCAGTCGCGCTGGATGCTCTCACGGACGGGGCTCCACTCTCGGTTTCACCCAGAGCCCCACTGCCGCACGCAGCTTCGATACTGCCCAGGTCTGACGCGGTGCAGGCAGGGCCATAAGTCCCATCGGTGCCGGGTCGAAGGACCTCGCTCTTTAGTCGGCCGGCAGATTGGCGAGATCGGCGACGGCCGGGTCATTCCTGACGACCGCGTCGGCCACTTCGGCCAGCTTCCGGTTGTGCAGGTGCGCGTAGTTGCGCAGTATGTCGAAGGCTTCGTTGATGGTCACGTCGGCGCGTTCGGCCACAATGCCTTTGGCCTGTTCAACCGCAAGTTGACTGTTGAGGGCCGCGTGCAGCTGCGAAAGCCTCGCTCAAGGTGTGCGCATACGAGGATTTGGTGCGTGCGTAAATATCGGTGAGGGCGTGATGAACAGGCCGGCGAGGGGTCGGCAGCCCAATAATTGGGCGCTACAACCGATCTCACGAGGTAGGAGATTGACGTGTCAGCCGATGTTCACCCGTAGGCCTTCGTGGCGCTGCTCCAGCTCGCTGCTCACACCCGTGAAGAGATCATTGGCGTCAACCCTGACGCCGTGCATGCTGACCGTTAGCGTTCCCGGCACTGAAGCGATGAGGATGCTGCCGTCAGGGCGTAAGTGATACTCGTGGCCGGTTTCCCGGGCATCGGCATAGCCCGCAGCCGATAACTCGTAGCCCTGATCGTCCCTGAGTCGGTCGGCCACCGCGGTGACGATCTCGCCTTCGAGTTCGGCGGCGTCAACGGTGTCGGGCACCGTGATCATCAGATGGGTCGCGGCACCGAACGCGGCCCTGCCCTCATTGGCCGGGTCAGGCTCCCGGAGGCCGTCGCCATCGAACCGTCTCACCACGGCAGTGTGCCGCAACGGCAGCCGCTCGTTAAAGGGCCTTATGTCCTCATTCTCAGCCAGCCGCCGCCCGATGCCGTGCGGCGGTTGCCTGATCACGTCGGTCTCAGCGATTGGCAGCTGCTGCCACCGGACGTGGGTGAGCGGACGCGCTCTGCCCATCTGGCACGTTCATTGCGGTCGCGGCGCCCGACTCCCGGGCCAGGAATGTGCCGAGTTCGCCGATCGCGCTCATCAGGGGCGCGGGAAACACGACGGTGGTGTTCTTTTCCACACCGAGTTCAGCCAGCGTCTGGAGATTGCGCAGCTGCAGTGCGAGCGGATGCGCCATCATGGTGTCGGATGCCTGGCCGAGAGCCGCCGCCGCTCTGGCCTCACCTTCTGCCGCAATGATTTTGGCGCGCTTCTCGCGCTCGGCCTCGGCCTCCCGCGCCATCGCTCGTTTCATACCATCCGGCAGTTGAATGTCCTTGAGTTCAACCAAAGTCACTTCCACGCCCCATTCGAGGGTGTTCGTGTCGAGAATCTGGCGGATGCTGGCGTTGATCTCGCTGGTGTTCGCCAGTACATCATCAAGAGAATGCTGGCCGACGACGTTGCGCAGCGTGGTCTGTGCGATCTGATTGATGGCAACGGCCACGTCTTCGATAGCCATGACTGACTTTCGCGCATCGACGACGCGGAAGTACGCGACAGCGGCGATGTCGACACTGACGTTATCCCGCGTGATGATGCCCTGCGACTGGATGGGCATCGTCACGATTCGCAACGACACCGCCAGCAAGCGGTCGACCGCAGGAATGATCAGCCGGAGCCCGGGGTTCCGCACGCCGATGATGCGGCCGAAGCGGAAATGCACTCCTCGTTCGTACTGCTTGACGACGCGGATCGAGAACGCCAGCAACACCGCGCCGACAGCCACGACAGCTGCTACCAGTACGCCGGTTCCGCTCATGACTCCTCCAGGGGGCGAGCTGGACCACCGCCTTGTCGCCGTGGGCCGCTATGACCAGCATCGCTTTGTGCGGAGGCTGCCGGACAGGGCCTTTGTGCCTGAGCTGCAATCTCTTGGTCAATTGGCCCGACTTTCAGCTGGGCGCAGCCGGTTGCGACGCCCGCCGGCGGAACGGGCGACGACAATGGTCAACGCAGACAGATATGCGGTCATCGTCAACACCTGTATGCGCTCAAACAGTCCCGTCCAGTCAGAACCGGCCAGGGCCGTGCCGATCTGCACACAGCCGAGCATCGCACTGACGGCCGCCACGACGAACCCGGTGGACCCGAGGTGGCGCGTCTCTGGTTGCCGGCGCAATGCGGTGCCAAAGGCCGCCATCGCGACGACCATGGCGGCGAATCCGATCACCCCGGAGGCGGTGTGCAACTGCGACAACTGGGCGAGCACGGCGGCATGATCGCCATCCCAGCACTGGTTATCCGTCGACGGGGTGCACGCCATGGGTGACAGGGCATCGATGATCGAGGTGGCGGCAGCTATTGTCAGGGCCGCGCTCCCGAGTCGCATCGGGGGTGACGGACGCCAGAGCAGCAGGATTCCCGCGAGTACGGTCAGACCGACTCCGGCCAGGAGGTCGCCGATTCTGAAGGCCTGATATGCGGGTTGGCCGGCGACCGACAGTTCGCTGATGTACGACCGCGTGGGGCTCAGAGGTGATCCGATCACCCATTGCAGCGGGAAAACGCAGTAGCCGATGAGTCCGGCGAGCACGACCAACAACCACGGCTGGGGTGCTGGCCGGAACTCGCTGGTGGAAACCATCGGGCCGGACTCCGTCGTCCGATCAGTTACGGGCTGGCCGCGACGGCACTGAGGTGTTCGACGAACCAGTGGCATGCCAGTTCCGCGACCTGCTCAAGAGTGCCTGGTTCTTCGAAAAGATGCGTTGCGCCGGGAACGACGACCAGCCGGCATGCGGTGCGCATCGCCGCCTGGGCCTGTCGATTGAGTTCCAGGACGATGTCGTCGCGCCCACCGACGATCAACAGCGTCGGAGCTCGAACGTCTGCCAGTGCCGAGCCCGCGAGATCAGGCCGGCCACCGCGGGAAACGACCGCGTCGATCTTGACTCTTGGGTCTGCGGCAGCACGGAGGGCGGCTCCCGCGCCGGTACTCGCGCCGAAGTAACCGATCGGCAGTGCCGCCGTATCAACTTGTCGGGTAAGCCATGCGCCGACTTCCACCAGACGTGCAGCGAGTAACCCGATATCGAAGACATTGGCGCGGTTGCGTTCTTCTGCGGGGGTCAGCAAGTCGAGCAGCAGGGTAGCCAGGCCGGCGTCATTGAGCACAGACGCGACGAAGCGATTGCGGGGGCTGTGCCGTGAGCTTCCGCTCCCGTGGGCGAACACCACGATTCCTTGCGCACGGTCGGGAATCGTCAGGCGTCCCGCGAGCTGGACCGAGCCGGCGTCGACGCTGATTTCTGCATCGCGCAACATGCGACGGGGCGCGCGCGCACTCGTCGCCGCATCTCGGTAGCTCGCCCCGGCCCGGGAGTACAGCCTGAGCACCTCGTCATCCGACGTCGGCGAGAACGCTTCGTAGGCCTGCCGTACCGCGCGGAAAACCGCGGGCGCTTCGAGACAGACCACCTCGTCGGCATATCCGTCCATGGTCGCGGGCAGATCCGGCGGCCCGACGGGGACAGCCAGCACCACCTTGCGCGCGCCCTGTGCCCGCGCGACTTGGCAGGCTGCTATGGCCGTCGTTCCCGTCTCGATGCCGTCGTCGACGATCACCGCGATCCGGCCGGCCAACGGAATCCGTTCCCGCCCATGGCGAAACCGGTCGAGTTGGCGCCGTAGCTCGACGCGTTCTTTGCGTTCGATTTCGTCCACATCGTGGGCGCTGAGACGGGCGGCGCGCACGATCGGCTCGTTGACCACCCGCGGTGTGTCCTCGCCGATGGCGCCGAAGGCCAACTCGGGTCGGAAGGGCACGCTGAGCTTGCGAATTACCAGAACATCCAATGGGGCCGTCAGCGCTTGGGCCACCTCGAAGGCGACCGGTACTCCGCCGCGTGGCAGACCGAGGACCACAATGTCCTGGCCGTGCAGGTATCCCAGTCGCTGCGCCAACTGACGTCCAGCATCTGAGCGATCAACAAACAGCGTCATGCCCGTGAGCATGATCCTGAGCAGGGCCCGCTGCTATGGCATTTGGTCCCTGAACCTGCCGACCAGAGTCCTGTTCGGAGACGCCGGACATAAGCCCTACCAGATTCGTTACTTCGGTCCCTACCGTCCGAGGAGTCCCCATGGTGGGCTGAAATATGCGCTGAGAGCCGGACGCGCGCCACGAAGCCGTTGTCGGGCAGAACAATTGGAGTTGACGATGGAACCTGGAATCCCTCTGGGGCGAGTGGCGGGGATTCCGCTGAGTGTGCACTGGAGCGTGCTCGTCATACTCTGGTTGTTCGGGTGGAGCCTGGCTGATTCGTTGCCCGCGACGGCGCCTGGCCACTCCGCCGGCACCTACTGGCTGGCCGGACTGTCCGGGGCTGTGGTGCTCGTGCTGTCAGTGTTTGCGCATGAATTGACCCATGCGTTCGTAGCGCGTCGGTATGGCGTCGAGGTGCGGGGCATCAGAATGTGGTTGTTCGGCGGTATCGCGCAGCTCGAGAGCGAAGCGACGGACGCGAAAGCCGAATTCCGGATCGCCGTTTCGGGCCCGGTGACAAGTCTGATTCTGGCTGGGCTGTTCGCAGCGGTCGCAACCGCCCTGCGCGGCATCGCAGGCGCACACATTGTCGCCGCAGTGATCTGGTGGCTTGCCGCGGTCAACGTCGTGGTCGGACTGTTCAATCTGCTGCCCGGCGCACCGCTGGACGGCGGGCGGATACTTCGTGCCTACCTGTGGAAGCGATACGGCGATGCGGAGCGCGCCGCGACGCAGGCGCTCCGGGCGGGGCGCATCCTGGCCTACCTGCTCATCGGCGTCGGACTGTTCGAATTCCTGATGGGCATCACCGTCGGCGGGATCTGGACGGTGTTCATCGGCTGGTTCCTGCTGAGTGCCGCGCGGGCAGAACAGATGACACGGTGGACCCGTCGGGCAGTCGCCGGACTATCTGTCGCTGACGTCATGACCGCACATCCACACACGGCCCCCGGTTGGATATCGGTGGACGAATTCATCCAGCGCTATCTCCTCGGCGACCGGCATTCGGCGTATCCGGTCGAGGACCGGAACGGGAACATCACCGGCCTGATCACGCTGAGGCAATTACGGAGCATTGCACCGGAATTGCGGGCCAGCACGTTGGTCAGCGAAGCGGCGATACCACGTGATCGGGTACCTGACACCAATATTCACGAATCGATCACCGACCTACTCGGGCGGCTGGATACCGAGTGCGGTAGCCGGGCACTCGTTGTCGATGCGGGACAGGTCGTCGGCATTGTCACTGCCGAGGACATTGTCCGGCTGGTCGACGTCCGCGCCCTCGCCGTACAGGCCTGACGTACCGGCGGCGGCTTGGTTTGCGTAGCCGATCAACTGAATCGCGACGCAGCGAGTCAGGCGCGCGCTGACGGCTGCCGTATGCACCACGATCCGGACGGTGCTACGTACCCTGTTCATCAACTATCTCCTAAAGGATTGCTGCCCAGCCGATTTGCACTATTCGAACGGGCCGCGGCCGTCGATGGACCGCCGCGGGCCCGCCCATTGCGTCGACGAAGCGCGCTCCCTATTTCGGTGGCATGAGCACCGTGTCGATCATGTAGACGGTGGCGTTGGCCGTCTTGACTCCGCCACATACCAGTGCGGCGTTGTCGACTTTGAGGTCGGCCCCGGACCCTGTCACATTCACCGTCTCGCTCTGCAGCGTGGTGTGCGTGCCGGCGACCGCGTCGGGCGAGAGCTGGCCCTGCACAACGTGATAGGTGAGAATCTTGGTCAGTGTGGCGGAGTCGGTTTTAAGTGAATCGAGAGTCGACGGCGACAGCTTTTTGAACGCGTCGTCGGTCGGTGCGAACACCGTGAATTGGCCGCCGTTGAGGGTCTCCACCAGGTTGACGTTCGGATTCAATTTGCCTGATAGTGCCGCTGTCAGCGTGGTCAGCATCGGGTTGTTCGAAGCGGCCACGGCCACGGGGTCTGCGGCCATGCCGGCCACCGAACCCGGCCCGGTCGGAACCTGTTGTGCATACGCCTGGCATCCCGTGCCCACCAAACCGGAGGCAGCGCCAGCAGGCTCCGCGGTCGCCGCGGCACCGGCCGTGGACGCGGCGCTGCTGGTTGTCGATGCTGCGGTCGATTCACGCGTGCTGTCGTTGGAGCACGCCGTCAAGGCCAACACGGCGAGAACCGACATGCCGGCCGCGGCGGCCCTCGGGTGATACGTGTGGTGCATCCATCACTCCTTCGTCTGGGCGACCGGTGTCGCCGTCATTGGTGTGCAGTGATTGATTCGCAGCCGAGGCCGTCGCGGATGGGCCGATGCTGAAATTGCCATATCGTTGGGCACTTTCGCGTGCCCATCCGGTGGTCGCCTGGTAGCGAACCACAGCCATGGTCTCTGTGATATTGATCGGTGTCCTCGGCGGGCTCATCACCGGTATCTCGCCGTGCATCGTGCCTGTGCTGCCAGTGATCTTTGTGTCGGGATCCGCGGGTGCTCGACGTCCCCTGCTGGTGGTCGCGGGTCTGGTGGTGAGCTTCAGCGTCAGCACACTGCTGGGTTCGCTGCTGCTACGGCTGCTTTCCCTGCCTGCCAACGTGATTCGGGTGACCGGCCTGAGCGGCCGGCTGCTGGACTATCAGGGGGCGACGGCTCGCAGTGAGACGTCATCGATACGACTGCGGTACCACGCCAAATCGGTGTACATCGTCGCCGGAGGAAAGGGCACACTCACCGTCGATCATGATGGGGCGCAGACCACGGTGCTGGTCGACGGCCCGCCCAACACCTATCGGCTCGCAGCCGCCGACCGGACAGAACCAGGGCAGCTGGAAGTGCGGCCGAGCCAAGGGCTGCAAGTGTATTCGTTCGCGTATGGCTGACCGGTGACACCTGACATCGGGGGAGCAGACCACCGGATTTTCCCTTCTCGCCTATCCGAACAGGTCTGGGTTCCGAATACCTGGACGTCACCACCTGACATCCGTCGGGCATCGCACTACAACGGAGGGTTTGCACCAATGAACAGCACCTTGCAGCGACTGACAACCGTGGTCTCGGCGGCCGCCATCGCCGCCGGCATCGGGCCGCTGTCGGCGGCGACGGCGAATGCCGAGCCCATGGATTCGTTGGTGGGTCCGGGCTGCGCCGGCTACGCCAGGCAAGTGCCGACCGGGCCCGGCTCAGTGGCAGGCATGGCCGCAGATCCCGTCGCCGTGGCGGCATCGAACAACCCAATCCTGACCACGCTCACGGCCGCCGTTTCCGGCAAGCTGAACCCGAACGTCAATCTGGTCGGCACTCTCAATAGTGGCGAGTTCACCGTTTTCGCGCCTGTCGACGATGCCTTCGCCAAGCTGCCACCGAGCACGGTCGATGGGCTCAAGACCGATTCGGCCGCATTGACCAACATCCTCACCTATCACGTTGTTCCGGGACGGCTCAGCCCGCGCGACATCGTCGGCACCCACCCGACCGTGCAGGGCCAGCCGCTGACCGTCACAGCGATGGGCAATACCATCAAGGTGAACAACGCTCAAATCGTCTGTGGCGGTGTACAAACCGCCAACGCCACGGTGTACATGATCGACACTGTGCTCACACCGCCGGCTCAGTCCTGATGGCTTCCGAGGTGCCGGTGGAAGCGAGCATCGAATGACGAGTCGGTACGACGTGGTGATCGTGGGCGGCGGCCCGGCCGGAGCCGCCGCCGCATGGCAGGCGGCGCAGGCCGGTGCTCGGGTAGTGGTGTTCGACAAGGCGCAGTTTCCGCGTGACAAGCCGTGTGGCGACGGCCTGACTCCGCGGGCGGTCAGCTTCATCCAGAAGATGGGATTGGCCGAGCAGGTCGCCAAGTTCCACCGGGTGAACCGCGCCACCGTCTACAGCCCGAGCCGATGGGATCTGGCGTTCCCGAACCGCCCGGGGATGCCTGATCACGGGTACGTCGCGCGGCGCCTGGAGCTGGACCTCATGCTGCTCGAGCGCGCCGAGTTGTGTGGTGCCGAAGTACGCCGCGGCACCGAGGTCTCGACACCGATCATCGACGAACAGGGCCGGGTCGGCGGCGTGGTTCTCAAAAGCGGCGCAAAGGTTTTCGCTGATGCAGTGATAGCCACCGACGGCGCCCATTCGCCGATCAAGCGGGCACTGAATCTGTCCTCGCGTTACAACGGCTACTCCGCCATCGCGATCCGCGCCGAAATGACAGCCAACCGCCCGGATGCCGATTCCCTCGACGTTCATCTGCAATTGAGATTCCGTGGCGATCAATTGCCCGGTTACGGCTGGGTGTTCCCGCTGGGCGGTGGTCGCGTCAACGTTGGACTGGGGTACGTCAACAGCTACAACAAGTGGCGGCAGATCAACGTGACGCAGCTGCTCAGCGAGTTCCTCGCCGGCCTACCTGCGGACTGGCAGCTGCCGACGATCGGCGAATTGATGAAAACGAAAGCGGTGCAGGCCTGGCGGCTGCCCATGGGCTTTACCGCCTGGCCACCCTGGCGGCCAGGCGTGCTGTTCGCCGGCGACGCGCTCGGCGCCGCCCGGCCTGCGTCAGGCGCGGGCATATCCAAAGCCCTGCAGTCCGGTCTGGCCGCCGGAGAATGCGCTGTGGCGGCGCTGATCAATGGCGGTCCTGACGACTTCACCAACTACACCCAGCGGGTACAGGAGGCGTGGGGGACGGAATACCGACGCGGGCGCTGGTTCCACCAATTGGTCGGTATGCCGGCGATCGCCAACGCGGGTGTCCGTGCCCTCGACGCCATGAGCAACCCGTCGCTACGGGCGCGGCTCCTGTTCTGGGAGAAGTGGGCTACTCCTTAGCGTGAATCGGCCCCGGGTGAGACCGATGTGGCGACTCACCCGGGGCCTGTTCGGGCCTAGCTGGTTTTCTTGCAGTACGTGGCGAGGGTGACGTCGAGCAGTCCTTCGGTGAAGTAGCGCTCACACCCGCGCAGGTACTTCATGAAACGCTGATACACCTCCTCCGATTGGATGTCGACGGCGCGCTCGTGATTGGCCTCCAGCGCGTCGCCCCACATGTTCAATGTCCGGATGTAGTGCGGTCGCAACGAGACTGCCTCGGGGACAACGAATCCGGCCCTTTCGCCGTGCTCGATCATCATGTCGGTCGTCGGAATTCGGCCGCCCGGGAAGATCTCGGTGACCATGAATTTGATGAAGCGCGCGGTTTCGAAGGTGACTTTCCTACCTTCCGCGTTCAACTGATACGGATGGAAGCCGACGCTGCTCTGTATCGTCATGCGGCCGTCCTCGGGGAGGATTTCGAAGCAGTTCTTGAAGAAATCCGGATAGCGGTCGAAACCGAAGTGCTCGAAGGCTTCGATGGACACGATCCGGTCCACGGGTTCGTCGAACTCCTCCCACCCCTGCAGCAGCACGCGGTGAGTCCGGTCGGTGTCCATGTCATCCAGAAGCTGCTGGGTGAAAGCCTGCTGGTTCTTCGACAGCGTGAGCCCGATGACGTTGACGTCGTACTTCTCGACGGCACGTTTGGCAGTGGCGCCCCAACCGCAGCCGATGTCCAACAACGTCATTCCAGGTTTGAGGTCGAGCTTGTCGAGGTTGAGGTCGATCTTCGCGATCTGCGCCTGCTCCAGTGACAGGGCTTCGGGTTCGAAATAGGCGCAGCTGTAGGTCCTGGACGGATCTTGAAAAAGGACGAAGAAATCGTCCGACAGGTCGTAATGCGCTTGAACTTCCTCGAAATGCGGTCGCATTTCGTCATGAGAACCAGATGACATCAATGTTGCCTTTCAGCCCGGCAGAAGGACGCCGGGCGTATCGGTGACGGTTCGGCGGCGGTCTGTTATTTGTGCAGGGTGAATTGGTTGACGTCGACTTGTCTGAGCCGGAACATGTCGGCGCAGCCGGTCAGGTATTTCATGTAGCGGTCGTAGACCTCGACCGATTGGATGGCGATGGCTTCGTCGCGGTGCGCTTCGAGCGCTTGGGCCCACCGGTCCAGGGTTGTCGCATAGTGCGGTTGCAGCGACTGCACCCTGGTCACCCGGAATCCCGCCGCAGCGGCGTGCTCGTGAACCATCGAGATGGACGGCAGCCGGCCGCCGGGGAAGATCTCGGTGAGAATGAATTTCACAAACCTGGCCAATTCGAATGTCAGCGGTATGCCGAGTGCCGCGGCTTGACCTGGTTCGATACCGCAGATGGTGTGTAGGAGCATGACTCCGTCGGGGGGTAGGGCGTCGTAGGCCATGCGGAAGAATGCGGGGTAGCGGTCGTGGCCGAAGTGTTCGAATGCTCCGATGGACACGATCCGGTCGACTGGTTCGTCGAACTGTTCCCAGCCCTGTAGCAGTACGCGGCGGGAGCGCGTGGTGTCCATGTCGTCGAGCAGGTGTTCGACGTGCGCGGCTTGGTTCTTGGACAGTGTCAGCCCGATGACGTTGACGTCGTGGTTTTGGACCGCGCGGTGCATGGCCGCGCCCCATCCGCAGCCGATGTCGAGCAGGGTCATGCCGGGCGTCAGGCCGAGTTTTCCGAGGGCCAGGTCGATTTTGGCCATCTGGGCCTGTTCGAGGGTCATGTCCTCGCGTTGGAAGTATGCGCAGCTGTAGGTCTGGCTGGGGTCGAGGAATAGCCGGAAGAAGTCGTCGGAGAGGTCGTAGTGTGCCTGGACGTCCGCGAAATGCGGGGTGAGTTTACTTGCCATGGCGTTCCTTTCTGGCGGATCACCAGGACCCACCGGTGGTGCGTGCAGGACCCTGCCGTGCGCGGGCCAATGCTCTGATTACGTTCGTCGAGGCGGCATGGTTCACCGCATCCGACTACCTGTATTCGTTGCCAGACCCCAGCCGGATGGCTGCGCCAGCGAACTTTCTGCCGCCGAGATTTCGCATTCGGTGAAGGCGTCTGGTGGCAGCGCGACGGGCGTTGATACCAGGGGCGCGGACCCCAGGCGTTTGCTCGGGTCCCGAGCTACCGGACCCGATGGGGGAGGCCGGTCTTCACTGTCGCCTACGTCAATTTATGTTGCGCTGCATGCTGATTGATGTAGCGCACCACGTCGTCCAGGGTGCGCAGGGACGAATAGTCTTTTTCGGGGATATCGACGCGGAGCCGCTTGTGGATGCCGACCAGAAAGTTCAGCCAATCCATCGAGTCGAGATCCACCTGGTCCCGAAGGGGCTGCTCGTCCCGGATATCGCGCGGGTCGACCTCGGGAGCGATGGTTGTCAGGATCGATAGAACTTCATCGCGAATGTCGTTGTCGCTCATGGCTGTCTCACTTGTCCAGGAGGTCAGGGCGTTGCAGCAGGTCGTTGATCGTGCTGAGGAACAGCGCGCCGCGGTGTCCGTCGCTCGCCCGGTGGTCGGCCGCGAGTGAGGCATGCACCGTGTTGGCGATGCGTATCCCACCGTCGACGGCGCGAACTCGCTGTGCCGGCGTGCCGAACCCGATCAGTGCCACCTGCGGTGGATAGATCACGCCGAAGACGGTGTCGACACCTCGTTCGCCGAGGTTGGTGACCGTGATGGTCGGGTCAGACATTTCCGAACTGCGCAGCGAACCGGCGCGGGCGCGGGCGACCAGATCCGTAAGGTTGCTCATCAGGTCGTCGAGCTTCTTGTCGCCGACGTCATGAAGAGCAGGTGCGACCAAGCCGCCACTGCGTAGCGAGATCGCCACCCCGATGTGGACGCCGGGGGCAGGTTCGAACGTATCGCCCCGCCAGAAGCCGTTGAAATCCTGGTAACGCGCAGCGGCAAGGGCAACCGCCTTCAACTGCAGCACCGCGGGCAGCAGGCGTTCGGTTATGGGCCTGTCGGCGTTGCGTTCGGTCAACCAGGCGAGGGCCGCGTCCATGACGATCTCGTGGGCGAGGTAGTAGTGAGGAATTTCCCGCTTCGACCGGCTCATCGCGGCGGCAATGGACATCCGCATCTGGGCGGCACGGTCGCCGGCCGGCTTCGATTTAGGCTGCGCGACCACTGCCGCCCGCTCCACGTCGCCGATGGTCACCGAACCCTGCGGTCCTGTTCCCGTCAGTGTGTCGACGTCGACACCTGTCGTCGCCGCGAGGCGACGGGCCGCGGGAGTCACCCACCGGCGCCGCTGGGGTACGGCGGCCGTCGGAGGCGGCACGGCGGCCGTCGGAGGCGGCCCGGCGGCCGTCGTTTCGCCGGTTGGTATTGGTGACGGTGGTCGCGGTGCCGTGCCGGCCGACTCACCGGGCGCCAGCAGTGTCGCCAACGGCGTACCGACATGGACGGTGCGGCCGACGGGGACCAACAGTTCTCCGACCGTGCCCTCATGCCAGCACTCGATTTCCACGGCGGCCTTGGAGGTTTCCACGATTGCCACCACCTGGCCGCGGGTCACCTTGTCGCCCGGTTTGATCAGCCATTCGTCGAGCGTGCCTTCGTCCATATCGGAGCCCAGCGATGGCATGCTGAACTCGATCATCGTTGTTCACCGAAGAGGGTTTTCACCGCTGCGACAACAGATTCGGGCTGCGGTAGCGTCGCGTACTCGAGATGTTTTGCGTAGGGAATGGGCACTTCGGCACTGCAGACCCGCGCAGCTGGTGCGTCGAGGTCGAAGAAGGCGTTCTCCATGATGCGTGCGCTGATCTCGGCCGCCAAACTGCCGCTGCGCCAAGCCTCGTCGACGATCACCGCGCGATGCGTCTTGCGCACGGAATCGATGATCGTGTCCGTATCAAGCGGCCGTAAGACCCGCAGATCGATCACCTCACAACTGAAACCGTCCAATGCCAGTGTGTCGGCCGCATCGAGGGCCTTGGGCAGCGATCCGCCGTAGGCGATCACGGTGACGTCAGATCCGGGGCGGCGTATCGCGGCGTGGGAGATATCGGTCGGGCCCAAACCATCGACCTCGGCCGAACTGTTGTAAAGCTGGACGTGTTCGAAGATCACCACCGGGTCCGGGTCGGCCAGCGCCGTGCTCAACATGCCGTAGGCATCGGACACGGTCGCCGGTGCGAGCACCGTGATGCCCGGAATATGGGCGTACCAGCACTCCAGGCTGTGCGAATGCTGCGCCGCGAGTTGACGTCCGGCACCGGTGGCCATTCGGACAACCAGCGGGACCGAGAACTGGCCGCCGGACATATGCCGCAGTGCCGCAGCGGTATTGACGATCTGGTCCAGGGCGAGCAAGCTGAAGTTCACCGTCATGACTTCGACGATCGGACGCAAACCGCCCAGCGCCGCGCCGATACCGACCCCGACGAAGCCCAATTCTGACAACGGGGTATCACGCACGCGTTCGGGACCGAATTCCTCGAGCAGCCCCTTGGATGCCGCGTAGGTTCCGCCGTAGCGGCCGACGTCTTCGCCCATCAACACGACACGGGGGTCATTGTGCAGGGCGTCCCGAAGGGCATCGTGCACCGCGGTGCGGTATACGGTCTTCATCGTGCCGATTCCGGAGTCAGCACGTCGCGTTCGAGGTCCTCGACACCCTCCCAGGTGCCGGCCTCGGCGAACGCTACGGCGTCGTCGATCTCCTGCTCGGCGGCTGCCTCGACCGCGGTGACGTCGTCCTGGGTGAGTGTGCCGTCCTGCAGCGATTCAGCGGTGAACTGGGCTATCGGGTCACGGGTGCGCCAAAGTTCGACCTCGGCCTTGTCGCGATACAGCTCTGGGTCGAACATCGAATGAGCGCGGAACCGGTACGTGCGAAACTCGAGGAAGAAGGGGCCGCCTTCGGTACGGATGTGGGCTGTGGCGTCGCGGGCGGCGGCATGGCATGCGGTGACGTCCATTCCGTCGACAGCCAGTGTCGGCACCCGATACGAGGCCGCCTTGGCTGTGAGATCGGTCTGCGACTGTGCCCGGGACAACGCCGTGCCCATCGCGTAAAGGTTGTTCTCGCAACAGAACAAGACCGGCAATCGCCACAATGCGGCCATGTTCAACGATTCATGGAAGGCACCCTCTGCTACCGCGCCGTCGCCGAAATAGCAAGCGGTGACGTGTTTTTGATGTTGCATGGCATCTGCCAGCGCCAGACCCACCGCGAGCGGCAGGCCGGCCGCGACGATGGCGTTGCCGCCGTAGAAGCGCGTGGCGGCGTCGAAGAGGTGCATCGACCCACCGCGCCCGCGCGAGCAGCCTTCGCGCTTGCCGAACATCTCGGCCATGATCGCCGTCATCGGGATGCCTCGCAGGAGCGCGTGGGCATGTTCGCGATAGGTGGCCACTACCGCGTCGCCAGGCCCCAGCGCACGAAGCGACCCGGCCGCGACGGCCTCCTGTCCGACATACAGGTGCAGGAAACCGCGAATCTTGGACTCCCCGTACAGTTCCGCGCAACGTTCCTCCATGCGGCGTACGCGGACCATGTCCGAAAGGAGCCCCAGTGCGAGCTCGTGGCTGAGGGGAGGCGGCGTCACTGTCGCACCTCGTGGTGCGGCTGATTGTGCGGATCCTCGACGGCCGACGTGTCGCCCTCCGGGAGCCCCAATTCGCGCGCCTTGAGCAGACGCCGCATGATCTTGCCGCTGCGGGTGTGGGGCAGTGCGTCGACGAATTCAATTTCCTTGGGCGCCACGGCGGCGCCGAGACGCTTGCGGGCGTATCCGAGCAGCTCCCGTTGCAGCGCCTCGCCGCCTGCGACGCCGTCTTTCAGCGTCACGAACGCCTTCACCACTTCTCCGACGGTTGGATCTGGTTTACCGATCACCGCAGCCTCGGCGACGGCTTCGTGGTCGGTCAGCACGCTTTCGACTTCGAACGGGCCGATGAGATGGCCCGCGGACTTGATCACGTCGTCGGCGCGCCCGACGAACCAGTAGTACCCGTCGGAGTCGCGCTTCGCCAGATCACCGGTGAGGTAGAAGCCACCGGCGAAACACGATCGGTATCGCGCTTCCTCATGCAGGTAGCCGCGGAACATCGACGGCCAGCCGGGGCGCAGGGCCAGCTCGCCTTCGGTGTCCGGAGCATCGATGACCGAAATAGTGTCGTCGTCGCCCCGGTGCACCAGATACGCGTCCACTCCCGGCAGAGGGCGGCCCATCGATCCGGGCTTGATGTCGAATGCCGGCGTGTTCGCGATCATGATGCCGCCGGTCTCGGTCTGCCACCAATTGTCGTGGATCGGTAGACCCAGCACGCGTTTTGCCCACCACACGGCTTCGGGATTCAGCGGCTCGCCGACGCTGGCGATGAACCGCAGGCGCGGAAATCGGTATTGGGCGGCGAGTTCTGGTCCGGCCTTGATCAGCATGCGTATTGCAGTGGGAGCGGTGTACCAGACCGTCACGTCGTCGTCGTGCAGGACGCGGTACCAACGCTCGGCATCGAACTCAGCCTGGTCGACGATCGACGTGACCCCGTGCAGCAGCGGTGCGATCACGCCATAGGACATACCGGTGACCCAGCCCGGATCGGCGGTGCACCAGAACACGTCGTCGGGGTGCAGATCGAGCGCGTAGAGCCCGGTGACGAAGTGCATGGCGACCGCACCGTGAACATGGATCGCCCCCTTGGGGGTTCCGGTGGTGCCGCTGGTGAAGTGCAGCAGCGCTGGATCGTCTGCGGTGGTGGGGCAGACCGGTGCATCGTCGTCGACATCAGCCATCCGGCTCCAGAAGTCCAGGGTCCCTGGGATTTCGGTGTCGTGGTTGATGTCCACGATGATGATGTGCCGCACCGACGGGAGCTGGTCACGAATCGCGGCGATTCTGCGGTGATAGATGGGCGCCGTGGTGACGAGCACGTCGGCCGCGCCGAGGTTGATCCGGGTGGAGAGGGGTTCTGGTCCGAACGCGGAGAACAGCGGGCTCACCACGCAGCCGTTGCGCAAGGCGCCCAAGACGGAGATGTAGAGCTCCGGGCATCGGCTCATCAAGGTGAAAACCCGGCCGCCTTTGCCGACGCCCAGTGCGCGCAGAACGTTGGTGAATCGTCGCGCGAGCTGGCCCAGCTCGCGGTAGCTCAGATTGCGACTGACCAACGAATGATCCCAGTCTGCGGCCGAAACGAACCGGAGCGCGGTCCGTGTTGCCGCCGGTCCCTCGGCGTGCCGGTCGAGCGCCGCATAGGCGATGTTGCAGCCTCCCGGCCCCATGCCTTCGCACAGGTTGGGTACATCGGCCCAGGAGAAATCGCGGCGAGTCTGCTCGTAGTCCCGCAGATTGGGCGGGACGCGACAGTCGCGAGCGGTCTTGTGGATGACGGCCACGGGAAGTCCTAGCCTGCCGACACCGCAAGGACGCCGCTGCGGAAAGCCGGGCCGATGTTGGTCATGACGCGGTTCAGCAGCGCGTTGAAGACCGATCCGTCGTCAACCAAGCCGGGCAGCCCTTGATGGATGAGGTATCGGTCGAGACGTTGTTCGATCGGCCACCCGACGTAGCGCCGTCCGGTGAACTCGGAACCCAGAAACTTCCAGGCGATGGCGTCGAGTAGGTCGCTGGTCAGTTCGAATTCATCGGTGCGTGACATCGGCTTCCTTTCGATCGCACGACACATTCATTCTTTTGGCGCGCGCCCGGGCAGCGATAGTGACCAAGGTCATCAATGCTGCGCGGTGGGAAATCACAGCCGCCCGGGATGACTGAAGCGGGCAGCCCGGCGGTGGATGCGGTGCTCATCACCCCGGCGTGACCGCGAAGCCGGGCGGCACCGGCAGATTGGCAGCGAGAAGTTCGCCGAGGTTCGCGGCCTTGCCGCCGACTTCCTCCGCATCGGCCAACCGCAGTGCGGAGAGGTTGTGGACATAGGTAGGAGTAGACATGGCTGATGTCTTCGACCTTCATTCTCATCCAACGAAAGGGACTGGTGCGCGGCCTTATCAGGCCTGTTGTGCGGTACTCGTGCGGGGCGTCTCGGCGGCGCGTTGCGCCGTCTCCGCCCGGTCCTTGATTCCCAACAGCATCCCGCGCACGGTGAGAGTGACTGCTGGACCGGCCAATTCGGTGATGAACAGCTGGCCCGGATGCCGCAATCCTGCCCGGGTGCGCACCAGCAGCCGGCATTGGTCGTCGTAATGCGGCTCAAGGTGGAATGACCAGACCGCGTGCCAAGGGAATTCTGGAGGCGCTCCACTGAGCACGATCGTCTGGTTTTCGACGATGCGCGAGACCGTGAGCAGGAGCCCGTACTTCCGTCCGAGCCAGCCGGGCGGCGCTAGGCGTACCGGGTCGCCCGGCGAGAGCCGCTGCCATTGCGGATGAATGGTGTTGTCAACGTGGAATTCGAGCCCAAGCAGGCTTTCGATGGTCTCGAAGGTGTAGAAGCCGGCGCGGTCTTGTCCGAGTTGTGTGAGCCAGGGCCAGACTGCTTCCACCGGTGCGTCGATCCACACGCCCTCGGTCGACTGAAGCACGGGGGCACGAACCAATTCATCACCCGGAAGCTTCTGTCGGCATTCCTGCTTGGTCGTGCCCCAATTGCGGTAGTACCGCCGCGCGGCGTACAGCAGAGCCGAGACGGCCACAGCTTGCGTCACATGCGTCCTCGTCATGCGATGACCCTGCTCTCGGATCGCCCCACCCAACTAGGGCCTTGCGTCCCTTAGTTGACGACCGACCGTCGACGAACGGCACACAGAGCTGGGCCTTCGGTCCCTACCGCGAAGCTGCGCGGCGGTGGTCGGATCTCGACGGAAACCATCAACCGCATCCAAGGAGGCGCCATGTCGAAACTGCCCGTCCAACACCGGCCGCGATCGTTCTGGCCGGACTTCACCGAACTGTTTGCCGGCCTGCCGGCCTGGCCGAGCATGCACCCCGTCTTCGACAACCACATCATCCGGGTCGAGGACGAGATGACAGAGGGCAGCTATCAGGTTCGCGCTGAACTGCCGGGCATCGATGCCGAAAAGGACGTCGATATCACCGTGCGCGACGGCGTCTTGACCATCAAGGCCGAACGCAGCGAGAAGAAAGAATCGAACGGCCGCTCCGAGTTCAGTTACGGCTCGTTCGTGCGGTCGGTGACGCTGCCGCCCGGCGCCGACGAAGACAGCATCAAAGCCGCATACGACAAGGGCATTCTCACTGTCACGGTGCCGGTCAGCGAGGTCACGCCGGCTGAGAAGCACGTGGCGATCGAGTCTGCCAAGTGACCTGTGCCGTGGTCCCGGGTCAACGACGATCCGGGACCACGGGCACCTGAATGCGGGAGGAGCGCTCACATGGATGTCGGTCGACCCAGAACGCTTAAGCGATGGACCGTGTACGTCTCCATCGACGAACGCGATGGCCACACCCGCGCCAAGGCACGTTTGTACTGGAGCGACAAAGAATCGGTGGGTTTCGGTGCGGCGCGCTGCAATCCGGCTGACCGAGACATCAGCGACATCGGCGACGAGCTCGCTGTCGCTCGTGCACTTCGCGACCTGGCCGATCAGTTGCTTGTCGCGACCAGCCACGACATCGAAGCCAGCACCTGCCAGCCCGTCACTTCGCTGCACTGATGACTCCGGACTGCCGCAACCGAGTCGACCTGCGGGGGATTTGACGTGTCCACACTGCCCCGCCGGCCGACGATCGTCACGCTCACGATGAATCCGGCCCTGGATATCACCACGGCAGCCGATGTGGTGCGTCCCACCGAAAAGATTCGTTGTGCCGGTGTTCGTTACGACGCCGGCGGCGGTGGCATCAACGTCGCGCGAGTAGCGGATGAACTCGGCGCTTCCGTGTCTGCGGTGTTTCCCGCAGGCGGTCCGACCGGCGGGCTGGTGTCCCAACTGATGGTCGAGTCCGGTGTGCCGTTTCGCCGGATTCCGATCACCGACTCGACGCGCGAAAGCTTCACGGTCAACGAGGACACAACCGGCAAGCAGTATCGATTCGTATTGGCCGGGCCTACGCTCGCGGCGGCCGAGCAGGCTGAATGCCTGGACCAGTTGAGGGACGCGGCGCACGGTGCCTCGTATGTCGTCGCCAGCGGAAGCCTTCCACCCGGCGTGCCGCCTGATCTGTACCAACGTGTCGCTGACATCTGCGGTGAACTCGGTGTGCCTTTCATCCTGGATACCTCTGGGCAGGGCTTGACTCACATCGCCGCCGGGGTCTCGCTGCTCAAACCAAGCCTGCGCGAGCTTCGGGAGTGCGTCGGCCGTGCCCTCGCGACAGAGGCAGACCAAGCCGAAGCGGCTCGCGAACTCATCGAGCGCGGGGTTGCGCGAGCTGTCGTCGTGTCGCTGGGCGCTGACGGTGCGTTGTTGGTGACAAATGACCAACAGCAACGGTTTTGGAGTGTTCCGGTACACGCGGTGAGCGGCATCGGAGCCGGCGACGCCATGGTGGCCGCAATCGCCGTTGGATTGAGTCGCCGCTGGCCATTGAGCAAGGCGGTTCGGTATGGGGTTGCCGCGGGCGCAGCCATGTTGACAACGCCGGGAGCGGCGGCGTGCCACCGCAGCACGGTGGATCACCTCTTCGAACTGGTTCGCGAGCCGTCGTCGTTGCCTGCCTAGTGGCGTACGACTCCTGCCTAATGTCGCACGACGATGACCGAGCATTCGGCTTGCGCGAAATGCGACAGGCCGCGCGCGTGCCCGACGAGCCGTGGGATCTCGTGGATGTCGGGCGGTCCGATCACCACCAGCTGGATGGGAACCTCACTGCTGGCGATGAATTCGTCGAGAGACCGGGCGGCCATCCAGCTCTGCACCGGGACATCCGGGTAGCGGGCCGACCAGGTTGCGACGGTTCGGTCGAAAAGTGAATCGCGTTCGGCTGTCTGCGCCGACCACGGGGCGAGGACCGCGATCACCCCGGTGTTGCGTAGCGCGGCCTCGCCGAATGCGACCGCCGCAAGTTCGTCTTCGTCGCCGGCAGTGTTGAAGGCCAGGGCAATCCATCCCGGATCCGCGGGCGACCGGTCGCAGTGGTCAGACGTGCCGCTATGCGAACGGATGATGGCGACCGGACATTGAGCGCGGTTCGTGACAGCCTCGGCCGTCGACCCCAAGACTTTGGCAGCGATCCGGTCTATGCCCACCGAACCCACGCACAGGAGAGCGGCAGCTCGTGACTCGTCGATGAGCAGACTGGTTGGGGCGGTGTGTCTTTGGACAGTTTCGAGCTGCACAGGCTTGCCAGTGGCCGCAACGGCGTCCGCTGCGGCCCGCAACGCCGCATCGACGGGTGCCGCCGCTGCCTCTGCAGTTCCTTTCGATCGTTCGGGGTGTGCCGGAGAGAGCGCGGCCGCCAGCCGTAACGGAACACCTCGGACCACCGCTTCGTCGATGGCCCACAGCGCCGCGCTGATGGCCGCATCGGAACCGTCGATGCCGACGACGACGGGCCGGCCGGCACGCGAGTTCGTCATGCCAACCTCACTTCGTGTCACGCCGGCGCTTTGGCCTCAAGTGTCGGCTGGGTCGCCGACCGACGATAGAGACCAAAGGCATCCGTCCGTCGCCAATGACTCGGGCCGGCCCAAAGGCCATTGGCACGCCGATTGGATGACTTTCGGCCACAGTCGTTGCACGCAGCGCTCCGTAACGTCACGGGCATGTCCCAACTAACGCAACCGATCTCCATCTTGTCGGAGAGTGAATGCTGGAATCTTCTGCGCAGTGTCGCGCTGGGACGGCTCGTTACGGTCGTCGACGGCCTGGTGGAGATATTCCCGGTCAACTTCGTCGTGCAAGGCCGCAGCGTGCTGTTCCGCACCGCGGAGGGCACCAAGCTCGTCAGCGCTGCCATCAACAAGAACGTGCTGTTCGAAGCCGACGACCACGATGCTGCCGAAGGCTGGAGCGTGATCATCAAGGGAATGGCCCAGACGCTACGTACCGATGAAGAAATCGACGAGGCGGATCACGCTCAGCTCATCCCATGGACCGCGACCGTGAAGCAGCACTACGTACGAATCCGCCCGCTCAAACTCACCGGGCGCCGATTCTCGTTCGGCCCCGAGCCCGACGTGGAATCCACGGCTACCTAGCCGCCTGCCGCGCCTTTCCGGTCATCTGGGTCCAATGGCCCTTACCGACCGGCGCGTCGGCGCCGACACTGACAACTACGAGCCGCCGCGCGGCAGTACACACCAAGGAAGACGAAGACCATGAGCGAAACCGCTGAATCAGCCACTGACACAGTCGTCGTCACCACATCCCAGTCAGGGCCACCCAGTCGGCTGACCCAGGTTGCCGCCTGGGTAGGCATTGTCGCGGGCATCGTTTTCATCGTTGCCCTGATCTTCTTCAGCGGCTTCTGCGCCGGAACCTACAGCGGTGGTGGGTACTGGCACGGCGGCTACCGGCATTATCAATCGCAGCAAGGGCCGAATTGCCCTATGGGGCCCGGGCCGATGATGGGGTCTGGCGGGATGATGGGGCCCGGCATGATGGGGCCCGGCATGATGGGGCCCGGGTCGACGGGACCGGGCGGCATGATGCCCGGAATGATGGAACCTGGACAGCAGCGGCCCAGCGCGCCCACCACACCGAGTCCGCGCCCCTAGCGGCCGGCATGAGCTCCTCTCCGACAGGCCGGCACCGACGCGGGTGATGGGGGTGGGCAATGCTGGCATTTCTCAAACGGACGTGGATTCCGATCGTTGTCGTGGTGGCGGTAGGCCTGGGTGGCGTCGCCGTCGTCCGGCTACGAGGTGTTTTCGGTTCTGACAAGCTCTTTTCGTCGACCGCGAGTAGTGCTGATGCCATCGTGTCGTTCAATCCCAAGCGGGTGACCTACGAGGTATTCGGACCGGGTGACACCACAGGCCACGTCAGCTTCCTGAACATGAATGCCGCACCCGAAGAAGCGGACTTCACGAGCCTGCCCTGGACCTCCACACTCACGACCACAATTCCGACTGTCATCGCGAACATTGTGGCCCAGGGTGACAGCGACACCATCGGGTGCCGCATCTTCGTGAACGGCGAGCTGCGGGACGAACAATCATCCAGCGGGCACCATGCGCAGGCTTTCTGCTTGGTGAAAGCCGCATGAACGCCGACGGCGATGCCCAGCCATTGTTCATGCGGCTGATCCGTACCCTGGCCGTGCCCATCATTCTGGTGTGGCTGCTCCTGACCGTCGCGGTGAATATTCTCGTGCCGCCCATAGAGTCGGTCGCCCGAACCCACGCGGTGACGATGTCGCCGCAGGATGCACCGGCGATGATCGCGGCGAAGCGAATCGGCGCCAAGTTTCAGGAGTCTGATTCAGACAGCATGGTGATGATCGTCCTGGAGTCCGACAAGGGGCTCGGCGACGAGGCGCACGTCTACTACGACGCTCTGCTCCAAAAGCTCGCCGCCGACGTCAAGCACGTGCAGCATATCCAGAACCTGTGGGGCGACCGCATCACCGCCGCCGGCTCCCAAAGCGGCGACGGTAAGGCCGCTTACGTTCAACTCAACGTCGCGGGCGACCAAGGCAGCACGCTGGGAAACCAGTCCGTCGATGCCGTCCGCAAGATCGTCGCGGGTTCACGGGCTCCCGACGGGATCAAGGTATATGTCACGGGGCCGGCGGCGCTGACCACCGACATGAACGAGGCTGCCGACAAGAGCATGTTCAAGATGATGGGTGTGACCGGACTGGTCATCATGATCATGCTGTTCATCGTCTATAGGTCGGTGAGCACGGTGCTCCTGGTTCTTGTCATGGTCGGTTTCGAGATGGGCACGGCCAGAGGCGTTGTCGCGATGCTCGGCAACTACGGGCTGCTGGCATTCTCGACCTTTGTCGTTGCCATGCTGTCGTCGCTGGCCATCGCGGCGGGCACGGATTATGCGATCTTCCTCATCGGCCGCTATCAAGAGGCACGTCAGGCCGGCGAGGACCGGGAAGCGGCTTACTACAGCATGTTTCGCGGAACCTACCACGTGATCCTGGGGTCCGGGTTGACCATCGCGGGGGCTTCCTTCTGTCTGCATTTCGCGCGGTTGTCCTACTTCAAGGCTCTGGGGATTCCCTCCGCGCTCGGCTTGTTGATCGTCATCGCCGGCGCGCTCACCGCAGCGCCGGCCATCGTGGCGGTGGCCACCCGGTTCGGCCTACTGGATCCCAAACGGATGATCAAGACACGGGGATGGCGACGGGTCGGTACAGCTACCGTCCGGTGGCCGGGGCCGATGTTCGTGGCGTCGCTGCTGATCGCCGTGATGGGCCTGCTCGTAGTGCCTACCATGGCAATCAGCTACAACGATCGGTACTACATCCCGTCGAGTCTGCCGTCCAACGTCGGTTATGCCGCGGCGGAAAGCCATTTCAGCGCAGCCCGGCTCAATCCCGACATCCTCATGGTCGAGACCGATCACGACATGCGGAATTCAAGCGACATGATCATCCTGGATCGGGTCGCGAAGGACATCTTCCGCACTTCGGGCATAGCGCGAATACAGGGCATCACAAGGCCGCTGGGAAACCCGATCGAACACACGTCAATTCCGTTCCAGGTCAGCATGCAGGCGCTGCCAATCCAGGAGAATCTGCGCTTCATGAAGGACCGGATGGCCGACATGCTCAAGATGAGCGACGATCTCGGCTTGATGATCGGCTCGATGCAACGGATTCACGGCTTGCTGGGGCAGATGAGCAAGTCAACGCATCGGATGGTCGGGGACATGGCCGAGATGAAGGTGACGCTCGACGAAATGCGGGACCATTTGGCCGATTTCGACGATTTCGTGCGACCACTGCGGAACTATCTGTACTGGGAGCCGCACTGTTACGACATTCCCGTCTGCTGGGCGACGAGGTCGGTATTCGAAGCAATTGATGACGTGGACACGTTCAGCGACAACATGAACGCTGTGCTCGGCGATCTGAACAACATCGATGGTGTGCTGCCGGGTTTGCTCGCTGAGTTCCCACCGATCATCGCGGTGGCGAAGTCCATGCAGGGAACCTTGTTGACTCTGCACAGCAGCTTCGCGGGATTGGTCACACAAATGTCACGGATGACCGATACCGCGAGCGCGATGGGCCAGGCATTCGACTCTTCGAAGGCTGACGACTACTTCTACCTGCCGCCCGAAGCTTTCGACAACCCCGACTTCCAGCGTGGCCTGAAACTGTTCATGTCACCGGACGGTAAAGCCGCACGATTCATCATCACCCACGACGTGGACCCTGCGACTCCGCAAGGTATTTCGGCCGTCAAGCCCGAGCTCAATGCCGCACGCGAAGCCGTGAAGGGCACCCCCCTGGCCAACGCCAGGTTCTATCTCACCGGCACCGCGGCGGTGTACAACGACATCCAAACCGGCTCTCGTTACGACTTGATGATCGTCGGAATAGCCGCGCTGACACTGATTTTCGCCGTGATGGTGATCATCACGAGGGCACTGGTGGCCTCACTGGTCATTGTCGGCACGGTCTTGCTGTCGTTGGGAGCGGCTTTCGGTCTGTCGGTGTTGGTGTGGCAGCACCTGCTGGGCCTGGACCTGAATTGGATCGCACCAGTCTTCGGGCTGATCATCCTGCTGGCGGTGGGGTCTGACTACAACCTGCTGCTCACGTCGCGGTTCCAGGAGGAGCTCGGCGCCGGGATCAATACCGGCATCATCCGGTCGATGGGGGAGACCGGTGGTGTGGTGACGGCCGCCGGACTGGTCTTCGCGTTCACGATGATGTCCATGGCCGCAAGCGATTTACGCTCGATCGGCCAAGCCGGTAGCACGATCGGACTCGGACTGCTGTTCGACACCCTGATCGTCCGCTCGCTCATGACGCCGTCGATAGCGGCCCTGCTGGGACGGTGGTTCTGGTGGCCACAGCGGGTGCGGCCGCGCCCGGCAAGTTACATGCTGAGGCCCTTCGGGCCACGAAGCCTGGTGCGCGCGCTGTTGCTCGGAGAGACCGCAGATACCGCAACGGCGCTACGCAGGAAGTCAACTGATGAAGGGAGCACCGATGACCGTCCGTGACAAGGTCCGGGTGTTCAACAAGCATGTACTGAATCCGCTCATGCTTGTGGCCGCAGGCCGAAAATACTGGTACGCCGGGGTGATCGAGCACACTGGACGACGCTCCGGGAAGAAATATGCGACGCCGGTTGTCATCGAAAAGGTGAGCGGCGGTTTTCTCATCCCGCTGCCCTACGGCACGGATGTCGACTGGCTTCGCAATGTTCAGGCCACGGGCCGTGCCGCCATCCGGGTGCACGGAAAATCCTTCATCGCCGCCGAACCGGTGATCATCGATGCGCCGACTGCAGCCGGCCTGCTCTCACCGCGCCGTCAGCGGGAATTCGGTAGGTTCGGCATCGCGAATTACCTCAAAATGAGCCAGGAATCCCCGGCAACGCGCTGAGGCCGGTGATCCCGTGGCGGCCGGCCCGCCACCAGCCGGAACTGTCCCGGAGGCTGCCGGGTGGTGGCTCGATGCGGCAGGCCGGCCGGCCGGGACTCTGTCGTCACGTCGACTTCGTCTCCGTCGCCGGGGGTTTCGATTCCGGCTCCTTGGTCCCGTGATGCGAACGGGTATAGGCCTCAGCGCTGAGTAGACGCTTGAGGGCTTCGAGGTAGCGGTTGGGAATCATTGGAGAATGTCCTCTTCGACCGGTCAGTCGGCGTCCTTCTTCTTGCCGCCGTCCGCGCGCGTCAGTGCGCCCTCGGTGCTGCGGATGAGATTGCGGTGGAACTGATACTGCGCAGCGGCCAGAGTGTCCGCCAGGCTGATTGCCGCGTCGACGATCTTGGCCCGCAGCGGATGGACGGCTTCTGGGATCGCCTCGTCCAGCACATTGTTGAACCGGCGCCACGCTTCGGCTGCGGCGTGCTGCCCCAGACGGGCGGATTCGCGGAACTCGTCAAGCAAGTCGGGTGACGACGACGATGAGGAGACGGTGCTCGACGAGGATGTCGACTTCGTGGTTTCGGGCATGCCAGGACCTTTCGTTTGAGTGAAATTCGCAGTCCAACGCTATGGGCGGTTCGGGCTGGCCTCGTAGCGCCAAAGGTCCTCAGGTGCCATGGTCGATGGTCTATTGAGGCAGCTGCACGCCAACGGATATGGGGATGCGAGGCTTCAGGGCCTGACGGCCTCTGTCCCGGTGACGAATGGCCCCGTGACGAGGTTGCACTCAGGCTCCTAACGTCGTGTCTGCGCCGCGCTTTCGCAGGCTCGGCGCGAATTTCCCGGCGGAGTTCGAATCGAGGGTCAAGATGTCGAGTGGGTCAGCAGATCGAGGAATTCTGGTCGGAGTCGACGGGTCGGATGGGTCAGACGCAGCGGTGCGCTGGGCGGCCCGTGAGGCGGGCCTGCGAAACGTCGTGTTGTCAGTGGTGCATGTGTTGCCGACTCCCATGGGCGGGTGGGGAGGTTGGGGCATCACGTCGACACCGCTCCCGGAGGATTTCTTCCAACAGCTGGAATCGGAGGGCCGGCGAGTCATCGCCGACGCCATACGTGTCGCCAAGGAGACGGTCGGCGACACCGCCGATATTCACGTGCGCGGCGAAGTGCTCTACTCGCCGAGCGTGCCTACCCTGGTCGAGCTGAGTAGTGACTCCCAGATGGTCGTGCTGGGCTGCCGAGGTCAAGGGCGACTACAGCGCGTCTTGTTGGGTTCAATCAGCACTGCGCTGGTGCATCACGCTCATTGCCCGGTCGCCGTCATCCACGACGAAGCTACGGCCGGACCGCAGGCGCCGGTTGTGGTGGGCATCGACGGCTCGCCGGCCTCGGAGTTGGCCACCGCTATCGCCTTTGACGAAGCCTCTTGGCGCGGAGCCGAATTGGTGGCCCTGCACGCCTGGAGCGACGCCGATTCGTCGGAGTTCCCCGCGACGCAGTGGTCGATTGTCCGTCCGCGAACCGAAGAAGAGTTGGCCGAGCGACTGGCTGGGTGGCAGGAACGCTATCCCGATGTCCGGGTGCGCCGTGTGGTGGTCTTGGATCAACCCGCGCGCCATCTGCTCGCTGAGGCCGAGTCGGCTCAACTGATCGTCGTGGGTAGCCATGGCCGGGGAGGGTTCGCCAGGATGCTACTCGGATCGGTGAGCACTGCCGTGGTTCATGCGGCCCGCGTGCCCGTCATCGTGGCGCGGGAGCGCTGAACCGGCGCCGAGAACCTCGCGGTCCAGGCGCCGAGAACCTCGCGGTCCATCAGTCGGTACCCACGAGGCGCCAACGTTTCGAGCGCTACGAGTTGATGAGGCCCGACTGCAGGAGTGCGGCATCGACAAACTGCTGCACTGGGCGCGATTCGAAGAATCCCGTGTGTCCGCCTTGATACCAGACGATCTCGGGCCGGCCCCAGTGCTCCCAGAGGCGAACAACCTGCTCGCGCGGATGCACGAGTTGGTCGGCGACTCCCGCGTAGATGAAGCGGCCTTGGAAGGGGACGCGCGGGGTCAATGACAGTGGCGAGACCATCCGACCCAGCGGTGCCGCCAGGTTCACCGTCTCACGACGCGGGTCGTCGTGCTTCATCCCGGCATGGCGCCCGAGTAGTTCGGTCATATCAGCGACCGGGACACCGAGAATTGCGCAGGTGAGGCCGTCCTCAAGGCTGGCGACAAGCGAAGTGATGTAGCCGCCGAGGGAAATGCTGTTCATGCCAATCGGCGATTCGGTCTCTTGCGCGCGTATCCAGGACAGCAACCGGCGTACGTCCCACACCGCCTGGGCCGTGGCATGGACATTGTCCAGCACATCCTGGCCGGGGAACACCGCGCCGGCGGGCAGACCCCGCCCCCGCGGGCCGTGCATCGGAAGTACGGGCAGGACAAGATTCAGGCCGAGATGCTCATGCAGATGCCACGCCCGGAACAACGCGAGGTCGAGCCTGCCGCGGCCCATCATGGCGCCGTGCACACACACCAGCCACGGGCGTGGCTCCTGGTGGCGCAGTAGCAACGCATAGCCGCGGCTGTTGGCGGCATAGCCGAGCCATCGCTGCCGGCCGGGCTCACCGACTTTCGGTTCGTATCCGCTGTCGAAAACGATGCGTTCGAAGGACCGGCCATAGGACTCTACCGGCTGAACCGTGATGTCGGTCAGTGGCGGGGGAGCCTCGAAGAACTCTTCGGGATCATCCAGACATCCATGGCGGCCATAGAATTCAATGCCCGCGCGGACTTCGCCGTTGATTCGCTCGAACTGTTCTTGGTTGCCGAGTGGCTGAAGGATCCGAATGCCGCTGAGAACAATTTCGTCGCGGAACGCTTGTGCGGCCAGTGCGAGCGTGGGGCGCGCCACCGGAAGCACGTCGCGCGGACGCTCCAGATAGTCCTGCCACGATCGAGCGTAGAAGCGGCCCGTCCGTCGGAACGGTCGGATGAAGTGGTCCAGCGCCGTGGAGCCACGCGAGGGCAGGCCGGTGGGAACCGCCCGTGGCCCGTCGTCGTGTGCGGGTGCTGCCATGTCGCCAACGGTAATTCGCGGCGGGCGGCACATCCTAGGGGAATAGGTCCCGCCCGTGGCTGACAATTGCCACTTCGACGAAAATTACGGTGGGGCAACGCTATTGTCTTGGTAGCGAAGCTCGGATACCGAGCTGTTGGAGGACTGGCCTGATGAATCCGGTGGAGCCGCTGGACGCGGCGATGCTCACGGCGGAGTTGCTCTCCGACCCGCTGCACGTGGCTGCACTGCTGATTCTGGCGCCACCGGCCGCGGCTGGGCCGGGATACGTCGACGAGCTGTTTCAACAGGGCCTTGCTGTCACCGCTGACATGGATCCGCGTTTTCGCCGGTATCCACACATCGGCCTCGACACCGCGGGCTTCTGGATGTGGCGCACCGAGGACAGCGTCGACATGCGAGATCATCTGGAGCGCCGAACCTTACCTGCGGGCGCAGACCGCGATGCGTTGTGGAAGTTGGTCAGCGAACTGCACAGCGAACCGCTCGCCCGGTCACGACCGATGTGGATCGCCTATCTGATCGACGGCCTGGAGGATGATCGCTTCGCCCTGTACATCAAGGTGCACCACACCCTGATCGACGGCGTCGCCGGATTGAAGATGATCGGTCAAGCGCTGAGCACCGATCCTGAACGCCGGGACGCGCCCCCGTTCTATGCGGTGCAACGATCGTCGGATGATGAGAGTGGCAGCCACAGCATGCTGCCGAATCCCCTGGCAATTGCACATGAGGCGCTGCACGGTGTCGTCTCAGGCCTGGGCTTCGTGCGCGAGCTTGCGATGGGCGAACTATCAACGGCGGTGGCGAGTATCGGCGCAGGGCTTACTGTACTGCCATTCGGGGCCCCGTACACACGATTCAATGGCCGCCTTGGCCGGGAGCGGGCGTTTGCCGGCGTGAGTCTGCCCAAATCTCGGATCGGGGCCATCTGCGAAGCCGCTGGGGTGACCGCCAACGACGTGCTGACCGCCGTGGTGGCCGGCGTCTTGCGTGAGTGGCTCGCGGCTCTGGGCGAGCTCCCAGACAAGTCGTTGGTGGCGATCTGCCCGATCACGGTGCGGGCCCGCGAGGGCCAGGAACGCTCGGCCGACGAGCGCCGGGCAAACCTGTTCGGCCTCGAATTATGCTCGCTGGGAACCCATCTCATGGATCAAGCCGATCGTCTGGCGCACATCCATCGCGCAATGGCCTGGGCGAAGGCCGAGGTGGCGCGGCGAGGCGCCAACGTCACGACGCTTCTGCTCGCTCCGAGTATCGGGCCCACGGTGTTGTCTCCATTGATGCCGTTCTCACCGCGGCGCCGTAGCGGTTACAACCTGTCGATCTCGCATGTCCCCGGGCCGAAGGCCGAGATGTACTGGAATGGCGCTCATCTCGAGGAGATCTATCCCGTGTCGGCGGCGATCACCGGTCAGGCCTTGAACGTGACCACGTGCTCGTACGCCGACCGGGTGATGTTCGGGTATATATCTGGGCGGCGGGTGATGCCCGATATCGAGTCAGTGGTGCCTCTGACCGAATATGTGCTGACAGAGTTGGAGGCCGCGCTCGTGCGCCGGTGCCGTTAGCCGTTGGTCGGCAAAGAGATGACGCCGGCTCGGGTGTCCTTGCGCAGCCGGGACTGAAGTCATCTCGAGTCAGGTCTTATGCATGTCGCAGCCGGTGAGTGACCAGGGGTAGGCAGATAGACAACACATGATGATCAGGCGGAAGGGCCACGATGTACTTGAAAGACGACACAGCGCTCATCGAGGACATTCTCGAAGAGCTGAAGGCTGACCCGGCAATCGAGTCCTCCTGCATCGCCGTCACCGCTGATGACGGAGTGGTGACGTTGACGGGCACTGTGCCCACGTGCTGGCAGAAACACGAAGCAGCCCAGGCGGTTTGGCGTGTCCTTGGGGTTCGCGCTCTGGCTGATGACCTACGTGTCGAGGTGCTTGGCACCCATGTGCAAAACGACACGGACATCGCAGCGGCGGCTGCCACTGTGTTGCGATCGCACAGCGAGCTACCCGAGACCATTGATGCGACTGTTCGCGACGGCATTGTCACGTTGAACGGCAAGGTGGACTGGCATTTCCAGCGCACGACCGCGGTGAATGCCGTCAAGAACATTCGCGGTGTGAAAAGTGTGCGTAACAGCATTGACCTGAACGACGCACCGAAGATCGCCGATATCAGGGAGCGCATCCGTATGGAATTGGCCCGGACGGTGAACGAGGAAGTCAACAGCATCATCGTCGAAACCGGCGACGGCACTGTCACTCTGAGCGGCACGGTCAGGTCTGAGTCGGACGCGGCGGCGGCGCGTCATGCCGCTTGGGCAGTTCCGGGGGTCAAGAACGTCAAGGACTTGCTGCAGGTTTCGTAGCTGAATCTATCGCCGTCCATCGGTAATCCACTTGTTGGCTCGCTCGACCTGACCCGCAGGGAACTGGCGAATCTGTGCTGAGACGAAATGCGAGACTAAATGCTGGGTAACCCCGGAGACAGGCAAATCGGTAACGATCGCGATTTTCTTCACGTGTCGATGATGATCATGCACGAACCGGACGTGACTGACCATCGCGCCGTAGCTGTCCCATCCTGGAAACCGTGGAGCATCGATGATAAGCCCGGCGAGATCACCATCTTGCTCGATCTTTGGGTCGACAGCTCTGGCAAGCGCAGCGAAATCGCTTGTACTCAAGGCTGAATCAGGTCGAACGGTAAGGACCGAGTGGTCTGTGTTCCAATGCTGATCCAGCATGGCTGCTCCTAAGGCGTCGCTGGTCCTCATCATCGGCTCCTCGTCTGTCGCGCGGCAACAGGCGAAAGTCCTCTATTCCTGGGAGACCGCCGAATCATAGGTCGACGAGTGCGATCACCGGGGCCATCACCTTGGCCGGCGCCGCCGCGACTGGCAACACATCGGCGAACGGCAGTTCAGGAAGGAACAAGCTGTGATGCGCCGCTGGAAACGCAAGTCCGCTGTCGCATATTTGACCGATGCGTAAGTAGCTGGGGCTGGGCCGGCGACAGCCGCCTGAAATGGGCGTACGGTGGGGATACGCAACAGCGTGTGCGGAGGTGTAGGGCAGTGTGAACAACACCGAAGACAGCAGCGGTTCGGTGTTTTCGCGGCTGAGCCGGCGGGGGCTGTTCGGCGAGATGCATGAACAACTCGACGAGCTTTTGGCTGGACGCGACCAGATGGAGTCGCTGCTGCGCGTCATCGTCGGCATCGGTGGTGATCTCGATTTGAACACGACGTTGCATAGGATCATCGATGCTGCGATCGAGTTGACCGGGTCACGCTATGGCGCGCTGGGCGTGCGGGGCTCTGATGGCATGCTCGATGCGTTCCTGTTCAAAGGGATCGACGCCGAGTTGCAGGCCCGTATCGGGCATCTCCCGGTTGGGAAAGGCGTGCTGGGAGTGCTGCTCGATCGCGCCGAGCCGCTGCGTGTCGACGATCTGACCCAACATCCGGCAGCGGTCGGATTCCCCGAGCACCATCCGCCGATGCGGGCATTTCTTGGCATGCCGATTGTGATCCGAAGTGACGTGTACGGCAGCCTGTACGTCACCGACGATCGGGCTGGGCACGTGTTCACCGAATCCGATGAGAACGCCATCCGTGCGCTGGGTGCGGCGGCCGGCGTGGCTATCGACAACGCCCGCTTGTTCGAAAGACAGCGGGCTTCGGCGCGCTGGATCAACGCCGGGCGGGAAATCACCTCAATCCTGCTGTCGGCGACCTCGCGAGAGCCACCACTTCAGATGATCGCCGAGCGTGTCCGCGAACTGGCCGACGCGGAGCAGGTCATCGTGCTGATCCCGAACGACATCGACCGGCCCGGCGAATCTGTCGATACGCTTGTTGTGGTCGCGGCTGCCGGCGGGCATCGCGCCGAGCTGCCGATCGGTTATCGGGTGCCAATCGACGGGTCCACATGTGGTGAGGTGTTCCGGTCCGGAACCCCGGTGATCACCGAGACCTTCTCCCATCTCATTCCATCCTTCTCTGACCACGGCGAGCGCCCGACGATGGCGGTGCCGCTACGTTCCGCGGATAGGGTGACCGGAGTTCTTGCGTTGGCGCGGAATTACGACCGCCCTCGGTTCACGGCAGATGACCTGAGCTGGGTGGTGGCCTTCGCCAATCACGCAGTAGTGGCGCTTACCCTGGCCGAAGCCAGTGAACGAGCCCGCGAGTTCACGATCCTCGCTGACCGTGAACGCATCGCTCACGACCTGCATGACCACGTCATCCAGCGCTTGTTTGCCGCCGGAATGGATCTGCAGGGCACAATCGCCCGGGTCCGTTCACCGGAGATCATTGCGCGGCTCACCCGCACCATCGACGAACTGCAGTCGACCGTCACCGAGATTCGCACGACGATCTTCCATCTGCAGTCGACGTCGGGCGGCGCTACCAGCTTCCGGGAACGCATTCAGGCCACAGTGGCCGAGCTGACCCAACACTGTGACCTCACCACGACCGTGCGTCTTCGAGGCCCCTTGTCAGTCGTGAGTACCGACCTTGCCGACCATGCGTATGCCGTTGTCGCAGAAGCAATCAGCAATGCGGTGCGCCACTCCGGGGCGAGCGCGCTTACCGTCGAGATCATTGCGGCCGACGAGCTGATGGTCAAAGTCCTCGATAATGGCCGGGGTATCCCTGCTGACAATCAACGACGCAGCGGTCTGGAGAACTTGAGTCGTCGGGCTCAACAACTCGGCGGAACGTGCGAATTCCTGACGCCGCCGTCCGGCGGCACTCACGTCTGCTGGACCGTCCCGCTCGATCTCGAATCCTGACGAGTCGGCATGGCATTGTCGCCAAGCGGTGGTTCAGCAGGTGACCAATGACCCTGTGGCGATCCACCGGATCTGCGCAGCATGAATTAGTGCTTGAACAGTAAGAAAGACTGGAGCTTCTCATGACCGAATCCATTCCCCGCGGAGATGACGCGGACTTGGCCGAGCAGGTGCAGTCTGTCGGAGATACCCTGGCGGATGCCGACGAAATTTGGGTGAATGGCGTTGTCCAGCAATGGGATGCGGACTTGGCGGACACGCTCGATCAGCACCGTGCAATTCCTGAATTTGACGACGATCGACGGTCGGAGGAGTAAATCGCCATGGCCGGCTAGCACTGTCGATCACCGACGACTACTCAACCGCTCAACAACGTGAGGTTCCCCAGTCGCCGGGTATGTGTCGCAGCGGATGCGACATCGACAAGTCGAGCAATGCCGCGCTCGATCCCACCGGCCAGTTCATCGACGTCGAGTTGGGCGTCGTAGTCACCGATGACACCGAAGGTCACGTGGTCGGCGTAGCTCATGATCGCGATACCCGTGCGGATCCCGACGGCGATGGGCGGTACCGGCACGAGGTCGATGATCTCCCGGTCCAACATGCGCATTCGCTTTCGCGGTCCAGGGACGTTGGTGGCCACGGCTACGACACCGTGTTGCGGCAGCCGTCCGAGTAGGCGTACCGCCGATGCCATGATCGGAAACGGCACCAGGTTGGCTGCCGCGACCCCCCATGAACCAGCCTGACGCTGGCCACTGCGCTTTGCGGCCGACAATCGCCGGTGGACCAGCCGAAGTTGTTCGAGCGGATCTGAACGATCGACCGGCAGGTCAGGCAGCAACAGCGAGAGCCGATTGTCTGGCACGTGCAGCAGTTCGGGGGGCCGGACGGAAACCGGTACCAAGGTCCGGATCGGTCCGGCTGAAGGTTGCATGTTGCGACGCAACATGGCCGAGCGGAAGCCGTCGGTGATGGCCGCGAGTGCCACGTCATTCACCGTGACACCGAAGCGTTTGCTGATCAACTGGACATCACTGAGCGGGACCTGAACGGCGCTGAAACGGCGCAGATCGCTGAGTTGGCCGTTGAGCTGCTGCGCGGGCGTGGTGAGCATGCCACCGACGATCTGAGCGGCGCCGAAGGCTACGCGCACGCCGCCCCGGGCAGTCGATGTCAGCATTCGCCACGCATCACTGCCGATCGCCAGCGGGTTGAAGCCGCGGCGCGGACGACGGCTCGAGGGTGACGTGGTGTTCGGTACTTCGTCGCGAGGGCTCGGCTGGTCGTCGCAGACGCCCGCGAGCATGGCCGCCGCCGAGACGCCATCGGCGATGCAGTGGTGCAGTTTGACCAGCAGGGCCCACCGTCCGTCGCCGAGACCGTCGAACACCCACGTCTCCCACAATGGACGAGACCGGTCGAGCCGGCGCTCCATCACTTCCGCAACAGCACGATAGACCGCGGCGTCGTCACCCGGAGCCGTTACGGCGTGCCTGCGAACATGGTGCGCAATATCGAAATTGCGTGCGGTCACCCATTGCGGGGCACTGATATCGAGCGGAAACGAATGCAACATCTGACGCATGCGCGGAACCTCGGCTGACCGTTCCTCGACGGCCGCCTGAAGTTCGGCAAACTCTGGGGCGGGACCCTCCATGATGGCCAGGACCGCAACAGCCAGACTCGCATGCGAGTCCGAATCTTCGGCCTGCAGGAAACCGGCGTCGAGCGCTGTCAGCCGTTCGTTCATCCGCGCGCCTGCACCGCCGGCCCGTTTGCCGGCGCGTATTCGATTGCGCGATGCCGGAGGAGCGCGCCGACGCCGTCGGCGAGCGTCAGGTCGTGGTGCACGTACGCGATGGCGGATCGGCCCGCGATCGCCGCGAACGGCAGTGCTTCGTCGGCGCGGACAACAGCCGTGGGGGCTTGACCCAGCTCCGACAGAGTGTCGGCATCAGTGGCGACCGTGGTCGGGCCGGAGCCGAGCAGCACGGCGGTTGCGCCGAGTTCGCCGATCAGCAGCGTCTCCACATTCCCGTCTCGTAAGCCCTCGCACACCGCCTTCAACCCATCGACTGCCCGCCCCGATTGGTTGCCACGCTGTTGAGTGAAAGTTTCTGTCAGGTGGTGCATCTCGGTCGCCCTCCGGGTGCGCAGCACTTCTTCGATGAACTCCTGAGCGTCGTGGTCCGACAGACGTTGTCCCGACGCCCCGCAGGGAAGTGTGACCACTGATGTAGCCAGTCGCTTGGGTAGTTCCGCTGTCAACTCGGCGCGGGTGCGCGCCTGTCCGGACACGAAAACCACCGCGGCGCCGATCTGGTCGGCAAGCTCGGTGACTCGGGCGGCAACAGCGCGGACGTTGATGCGGACAGCCTCTTCCACGCTGTGCTGGAAGTCGCCGTAGCCATTTAAACCGGCAGTTGCCGCCTTGTGCACCGGGTACCCGTCCCCTTGCAGCGTTTCGCGACGAATTCTGTGGTTATGGTGTGCGGTCAGGTCCGCACCTTCCCGGTCGACCGCGACGAACAGGTAGCTGGGGTGCCAGAGGTCTCCATTCATGAGCGGCAGCACGTAGGGCAGCTGAGACACCCGGGTCAGCGGCAATCCAGACCGTGGATAGCCCGCGGCCGCGGCGATGTGCACTCCGTCGGCGCTGGCAATCAGCCCGCGCGGTCCGGCAAGCGATAATTGTTGCCGCACTGCGGGTTCCAGAGTCTCGATCATCGTGTTGTCGGCGCCTTGGTGGAGCAGATCACGACGGATGTCCTGCCACGTCGCGTCCACACGCTCCCGTCCGTCTGGCACGTTGAGTGCGATATCGAAGTAGATCGAGGCAAACGGCCCGTGGTGGCCGAGCAGCGGACGGAACGGTGTGGTGTCCACGAAAACTCCCATCGGAGCGCGCGACGCGCATGAAGTTGGTGTTGGGTTCTTGTCGAATGATGCTCAACCTCATCGCCCTGCATGGGCAGGGCTGATCGGCCGCAGTCCGAGGGACCTTCGGCAGTAGCAGTAGGCGGCGTACGACACGATGGACCGAAGTCCCTTCGGTCCATGGCGAGTGACCCTTTTGGGCAGGGGCCAGCCGGGTGAACATCGGGAGAAGCAGCCGTCTTGACGACCGGTTGGGTGCTGCCGTCAGAGGCTTTCGGCGGAAAACCGGATCGATGGATAAGGAGCCGATCGATGTCAGCTCGAAACGTGACACAGCATGCGCCTCGGCGCGTGTTCCGCGATCGCCGCGAGGCGGGACGCGCGTTGGCCGAATTGTTGACCGCATACCGCGACAAGACGGACGTCGTGGTGCTCGGCCTGGCCAGAGGCGGCATCCCCGTCGCGTGGGAAGTCGCTGCTGCGCTCGGCGCACCACTGGACGCGTTCATCGTCCGGAAACTGGGTGCACCCGGACATGAAGAGTTCGCGATGGGTGCACTGGCGAGTGGAGGGCGCATCGTCATCAACGACGACGTGGTGCGGGCACTGCGGGTTTCGCCGCAGCGGCTGTCCGATATCGCCGAACGGGAAGGCCGTGAACTGCAGCGGCGGGAGGTCGCCTATCGGGACGGCCGACCGCCGGTCGAAGTCGCCGGCAAGACCGTCATCGTGGTCGATGACGGTCTGGCGACCGGCGCCAGCATGTTCGCTGCGGTGCAGGCACTGCGGGAGGCCGACCCGAAGGAGATTGTGGTGGCGGTGCCCGCTGCCTCGGAATCGAGCTGCCGGCAATTCGCCGGCCTGGCCGACGACTTCGTGTGCGCCAGCATGCCGAACCCGTTCCGGGCAGTCGGCGAATCCTTCTGGGATTTCAGCCAGGTCAGCGACTCGGAAGTGCGAGAGCTGTTGGCGACGCCGACGCTCCGGCCGGCTGTTGGGACTCGACTTCGCGGGAAGACGCCCGCCGAAGTCATCAACGGCGCGGCGATCGACGCGCCCGACGGGATTCCGCCCACAGAGGTGCTGGAGGAGCTGATCGGTGACGCGAAGGTCGTCCTCATCGGCGAGGCCTCACACGGTACGCACGAGTTCTACGCCGCGCGTGCCGCCATCACGAAATGGCTGATCCGCGAGAAAGGCTTCTGTGCCGTTGCGGCAGAGGCGGATTGGCCGGACGCGTACCGGGTGAACAGGTATGTGCGGGGAATCGGTCACGATGACTCCTCCGACCAGGCGCTGAGCGGGTTCGAACGATTCCCGGCCTGGATGTGGCGGAACGTGGTGGTTCGGGATTTCGTCGACTGGCTGCGCCGGCACAATGTCGAGTGCGCGAATCGCAACGAGAGGATGACCGGCTTCTACGGTCTGGACCTGTACAGCCTGCATCGTTCGATGGGCGAGGTGATCACCTACCTCGACAAGACCGATCCGCGGGCAGCTGCCCGGGCGCGGGAACGCTACTCGTGCTTCGACCATGCCTCGTCCGCCGGCGACGGGCAGGCCTACGGGTTCAAGGCGGCGTTCGGCGCGGGCGCGTCGTGTGAGCGTCAGGCGATCGAGCAACTCGTCGAAATGCAGCGGAACGCCGTGGAAGTTGCGCGGCGCGACGGTCTACTGCATGAAGACGAGGCTTTCTACGCCCAACAAAATGCCCAGACGGTTCGTGATGCCGAAGTCTATTACCGCGCGATGTTCGGTGGCCGCGTCGCGTCCTGGAATCTGCGCGACACCCACATGGTTCACACGTTGACCGCGCTGCTGGATCATCTCGGTCGCGAAGGCAAACCAGCGAAGATCGTTGTCTGGGCGCACAACTCACATGTCGGCGATGCGCGCGCGACGGAAGTGGGCAACGACGGGCAGCTCACCCTCGGCCAGCTTGTTCGGGAACGCTATGGCAGCGACTGCCGCCTCATCGGTTTCAGCACCTACACGGGCAGTGTTACCGCGGCCAGCGAGTGGGGTGGCATCGCGGAACGCAAGGCGGTGCGTCCGGCGCTCAACGGCAGCATAGAAGAGCTCTTGCACGAAGTGGGCAGGGAATCGTTCTTCGTCTCGCCGTTGATCACAGATGCGGCCGCCGAGCCGCTTTCGGTGGTGCGCCTCGGTCGCGCCATCGGCGTGATCTATCTGCCTGCCACCGAACGGCAGAGCCACTATTACCACGTACGGCCCGCCGACCAATATGACGCGATGATCCATATCGATCGGACACGCGCGCTCGAACCGCTGGAACCGACAAGTGTCTGGCACGCGGGCGAAACCCCGGAAACGTATCCGACCGGACTGTGATTCAGCGGTGCCTGAAGGCGTCAACCGCGGTCGGCAGGGTCGGAAAGATCCGGTCCTCGCCGATCCGTGCGAGTAACCCAGCTGCCGCGAGAGCGTCGCGGAGGTGTTGCTTGACACGTGCGACGGCAAGCACGATTCCGCGTTGCGCCAGGTCTTCGCGGAGTTGGTCAAGAGCGTCGAGGGCGGTCAAGTCGACCTCCACGTTCGCTTCGGCGTTCAAGATGAACCATTCGACGTGCCCGCCTGTTTGGTCCACTGCCGCAAGCGCGCGGCTGCGGAAATCCTGAGCATTCGCAAAGCACAGGGGTGCGTCGTACCGGTAGACGACCAGGCCGGGTAGCGGCGTCGCATCCGGATAGTCGTTGACGTCGTGCATACCGGCGAGGCCGGGAACGAAGCCGAGGACGCTGTCGTGCGCATGCGCGATGCGGCGCAGCAAGTCGAAGATGGACAGTCCGACGGCAACGAGTACGCCGTTGAGCACGCCGAAGCCGAGCACAGCCACAGCGGTCGCGCAGGCCAGCACTAGTTCGCTGCGCCGAAAGCGGGCCAGCCGGCGGTACTGGGCCACGTCGACCATACGGATTGCCGCGTAGATGACCAGCGCCCCGAGAACCGGGACGGGTATGTGAGACAGCACGTTACGGCCGAACAAGGCGACTGCTGACACCATCAGCGCCACGGTGATCGAATACAGTTGCGTCTTGCCGCCGACTGCTCGTGCCAAACTCGTGCGGGATGCGCTGGCGCTGACCGGAAACGCGTGGACCAGGCCCGCAGCAGCATTTGCGATTCCCAGCGCGCGCAATTCGCTGTTCGGGTTGAGCTCCTGATCGTCACGCGCCGCGAACGCTCGTGCGGTCAGTACCGCGTCCGAGAAAGCCACGATGGATATCCCGATAGCGGGGAGAACGAGAGCCGACAGGTGGCCTGAGGTCACATGGGGGAATCCGAACGCCTGCATCGGCTCGGGAACGCTTCCCAGCGACTTCGTGCCGCGAAACCAGTCTGCTCTCCATGACACGAAGGCGGTAGCGGCCACAACGGCAATCGCCGGTCCGGGAAGCTTGGGGGTCCACCTGTCGAGCGCGAACAGCAGTCCGAGAACACCCACTGCCAAGATCAGAGTGGGTGTGTGCAGCTGACGTGCCACCTCTGGAATCGACTGGGCGACAGCGGCTATCCGCTCATCTGGCATAGCCACGCCGGTAATTGCGCTCACCTCGCCGACGAGCATCACGACCGCGATTCCGGTGATGTAGCCGATCAGGATGGGGCGGGACAGCAGATTGGCCAAGAAACCCAGCCGGGCCAGTGAGGCGACCAGGCAGACAAGGCCGACGATTCCTGCGAGTACCGCCGCCAAAGTCTGATGAAGCACAATATCGCCGCCGGCGATCGGGAAAAGCACAGTTCCGGTGAGCAACGCCGTGGCCGATTCCGGCCCGAGGGACAGTCGGCTCGAGGAACCGAACAGGACGTAGGCGATTTGAGCCACTGCGGCACCCCACAGCGCGGTCAGCGGAGGCATCCCCGCCAGCATTGCACAAGCCATCACTTGTGGAACCAGATAGGCGGTTACGGTCGCACCCGCGACGAGATCGCCGCGGAGCCAGGTCAATTGATACGACTGCAGCTGCGCGATAGTCGGTGGCCAGCGGATTGTGCGACTCGTGATGGTCATTATCGCTCAATCGAATGCATGCGTCGAGCTTGCCCGCGACACCTCGGATCGCACTAGTGACTTAGGTCAGAAGTCTGCGTACGGCAGTCGTGAGCGCGCTGTGGTTGAAGCCGGACACTGCTCTCGAGCCGGGCCCTTCAGAAGGATTCCGGCATTGTGCCAGAGGACCTTTGGCCCGTGTACTCGTTCTCCGAACGGTGGACGATCTAGAGATGGACTCCGTCCGGAGTGCCGAGCTGCTGGGGAGGGTTCCCTCATGGTTGTTTCCAACTCGAACTGCCGAGAGCCGGCCCCCGCCGGGGGCGATATCGGCTGTGTGGCAAGTGATCCGGTCACGGATGCGCGCCAGGGGCGGATTCTGTTGCCGATCGCTGCCGCGCTGATCGTCGTGATGATGGTCGTCGGCTGGCTGTTTCAGGGCTTCTCGCTTGTTCGTCTGGTATTGCCGGATACCTCCGCCGCACCAGCCGATCGAACTGCGACACAGGTGACCTCCGCGGCGGCCGGCGAGCAGTTGTATGCGTGGCTGGCTCAACTCGAAGCGCCACTCGATGCATTGCTCGTCCAACGCGACAACATGGTTGCGGCGTCAACCCAGGCGGACGAGAAGGGAATTCAGCGCGCCTGCCAGTCGGGTGCGGCAACTTTGCCGCGCCTACAGAAACTCTTGCCGGGCCCGGACGCGGTGCTGAACACCGCGCTGCAGCAGGTGATCGATGATTACGGCTTCGGATTCACCTATTGCCTGTCGGGAATCCAGCATCACGACGCGGCAGCAATCGAAATGGCTGCGGTCTATCTGCACCGGGCGAACAACGATCTGCGCACGATGATGGCGATAATTGCGCGTGACCTGGACGCGTCGGAACCGAGCGATTCGGACGTAGTCCAGATATGACTCAATCGGTACGGTCCGCGACGCCTTCTCAGTCGGCGTACTACGACACCGTCACCCACGATCTGGCAGCGCATCGGGTGTCGTTGAGATGCTGCATCGGTGGCAGCAACCCGGGCTGGCATCTGACTCTGCCGGCTGAGCCGGATGCCAACATGGGGACCAGCATGTCAGTGGGCGTCGACGACGGTAACGACAACGTACCCGACTCGTTGCGTGACATGGTGCTGGCAATTGTCCGCGACCGCCCCTTGGTGTCGGTGGCGCCGACCAGCGACGAAACACGGCCGTCGGCGACAGTGCCGAAACCACGTGCCGGCAAGCTGGACCGGGTGCATCGTGCGGTCGGTGAGCAGCTCGACAAGCTGTTGGAGTGGGACCGCGCGGTGCGGGTGGACGCGCCGGATGCGGTGCATCAGATGCGGGTCGCCATTCGGACGATCCGGAGTCTCCTGCAGGCGTCGCCGACAGCATTCGGACTCTCCGAGGACACTCGGCTGCTCGAAGAGCTGGCCGAGTTGGCCGCTGTGCTGGGTACTGCGCGCGACGCCGAGGTCTTGGCCGAGCGACATCAGCGGGCACTCGATGGTTTGCCGGCGGAGCTCATCCGGGGCCCGGTCCGAACACGTCTGGTCGACGGAGCCGGCGGCCGCTACCAGGCGGGACTGCAGGCATCGCTCACTGCGATGCGCTCGGCGGGCTACTTTAGGCTGCTCGACGCGTTGGACGCACTCCCCGCCAAACCGCCGTCGGCCGCTGCCGCCCAGGTGGAGTCGTCGGCCGTCAAGACGATCGCAGACGAATACGAGCGCCTCTGCAAGCGGGTCAAGGCGGCGGCCGCCGCCGAGTCCGCGGACCACGACGCGATGCTGCATCGTATTCGAAAGAGTGCCAAGCGATTACGCTATGTCGCGGCGGCGAATGGCGCCGTGCACGTATCGGAGGCTGCGAAGGCCATTCAGACGCTGCTCGGCGATCACCAGGATAGTGTCGTGAGCCGTGCCAACCTCGCTGAACAGGCTGACGCAGCGACCGCGGCGACGGAGGACACTTTCACCTACGGGGTGTTGTATCAACGAGAGATTGACCTCGCCAATGACTGCGAGCGGCAACTCCCCGCCGTGCTGAAGTCTCTCGAAAGGGCCGTTCGCAAAGCTGTGTGATTCGAATTGGAGTCGCCGTGGCTCCAGCGTCAGCATGGCTCGTTGTCGAGTCTCGACCTTGCCGCTGTCAGGCGCTCTCTCTCGGTGTCGGCCAGGGCCGGGTAGTTCGGATTCATCCCACGCAGCGACTGCACGAGCACTGCCGAGGTGGTCAGGTGACTGAACCATTTGTGGTCGGCCGGAACGACGTACCACGGCGCCCACGGGGTGCTCGTGTGGGTGAGCATCTCCTGGAACGCGAGTTGATAGTCGTCCCAGTGCGCGCGTTCGGCCAGATCGTTCTCCGAGAACTTCCAGTTCTTCTGCGGATTTTCCAGGCGTTGCAGAAACCGGCGCTTCTGTTCGCCTTTGGAGAGATTGAGGAAGAGCTTGACGATGACCGTGCCGTTGTCGTGAAGGTAGCGCTCCCACTCATTGATTTCCTGAAACCGTCTGTGCCACAGGTGATGGAGTTCGGTGGATGCGACCGGTGGATCCAGAAACTCGGGGTGGACTCTGGTCGTCAAGACTGCCTCATAGTGGGACCGGTTGAACACCGCGATGCGCCCGCGCTCGGGTAACACCCGGTGGTAGCGCCACAGGTAGTCGTGGGCAGCTTCGATGGGCGTGGGTTCCTTGAAGCTGTACACGTCGACGCCCACGGGGTTGAGTCCGCTCATCACGTGTTTGATCGTGCCGTCCTTGCCCGCGGCGTCGATCGCCTGGAGAACGACGAGCAGAGCCTGTTCGGCAGCGGCGAAGAACCGATCCTGCAAATCCAGCAGTAGCGCCTTCGCCTGCGCCAGCTCAGATTCACCACTGTCTCTGGCCAGACCTGGCGTATGTCGTCCGGGGTCGTGGTCGCGAGCGAGGTGAATGTGTGCCCCGGGGGCGACCCGCGCGGCGTCGGCCAACGCCTGCCAGTCAGGGCAACCATCGGTTGTCGGAGCTGGGGACTGAAGATGCTGACCCTCAGTCGTTTTCGTTGTAGTAGTAGTACTCATTCGCTAGCCGGTGCAATCGAGGGAGACCCTGATCGTCTTGTTGATGACGATGGTGGTGGCGTGCGTGTTCGGGCCTCCAGGAGTCGAACGGTCGGTCCGGGTTTGGATGACGGGGTCCCACACGTTCTGCACCGTGCATTTGTCCATCGGTGCACTTCCCACGCGCTCCAGTTGCACGCTGTATCCCTCTTTTTCCAGTTGTGCGATGGTGCCGGCTGCGCCGGTATCGGTCATCCAGGAGAAACCGCCGCTGCCGGTGGCGAGGCAACGTAGTGTCTCACCGGAAGGGCTTTGCGCGGTGTCGTTCAAGTTGACCGCCATACAGGGCTGGCCGGCTGCAGGGTCGGCGCCGTCACTACCTTCGTCGGCGCAGACCGGGGACGCGAACAAGACTGTGCTGAATGCGATTGCTATTGCAGCGGCGCTGAGATACTCGGTTTTCATCGTGACTTCCTTGCGACGATGTGGCGTTGGGGCTGGACCGCCCGGGGCAGATCCCGAATGGCGTCGGCTGTGGTCTTGACAGTTGCGGCAGATGCGGCAGATCGGTGGTTCGGAGCCCACCCGATGACGGTGAGGTACAGCCCGATCAATGCCATGATGACGACGCTGATGGTCCACCACGGCGTGCCGGTGAAAGCGCTTTGTCCCATGGAAAGGTATGACTGCGGGAAGGTCATCAGCGCTATTCCCTTGGCCACCGTCATCCAGCCCAGGACTGACACGGCAGCTGCGGCAAATCCGCGCCAGTACGGGTGCAGAGCGACCACCACGAGGCCCATCGGTAACACGAACGCACCTGTGATCCAGGGCCACAAGGAGCTTCCGTCGAACGTATACAGCATGGTCTTGACATAGCTGGGCCGGGTCACGACGGTGCCGGATGCGATGAGGAGATACGGCCCGAGCACACGGGCGAACATGCGCGTGCGGTGCTCGATAGGGCGTGATGTGCTCATAGTCCGGACCTCTCTTCGAGTGCTCTTCCGTTCAGATAGAGGCTTACTGCGTTGTCGATCAGCAGCGCGTCGAGCCGAATCAGGTGAATGGAGCGTCGTCGTCGAGCCACGAGACCACGTCGGACAGGGGCCGGCGCGGGGTCGCGGGCAGCGGATCAGCATTCAGCGGTGCCCAGCCGACGCGAATGAGCATCTGGGGGAACAGCTCGTCGCCAAAAACGTCCGATCGCACGATTTCCCGGCAATCGGGATTCTCCAGTGCCTCGGTAACCGGACACGTCGACAGTCCTTGTGCGGTAGCGGTGAGCAGGACTGCGCTCGTGGCCTCGCCGGCCCTTAGTCGATCAAGTGGGGTGTCCGTCGACGTGCCGAGGGCGAGAAGTAAACCGTTGTCGTCCGATGCGGTTGTCCCGGCTGGTTGGCCCAGCACCGGACCCGCGAAGATACGGCTGGGAACAGCGGCACCGTAGTCGGGTGTCGGCGTACTGTGAGCAGGCACTCCAGCCACCGATGCATAGCGCCCGCTCCACGTCGTCAGTTCGGTGAGGTACTCCGTGTCGTGAACGTGCTGTGAAACCGCCTGCCGCAGCGCGGTAATCAAGACGTCGTTGAGCTTGACCCGGCGTAACCCGATGCCGAGGCGGGCGGCACGAGCAGTCATCAGAGCGACGTCTCCGAGTGCGACGGGCCAGCCGCTGTAGTAACGCCGATCGGTGCGACGACGGGGGATTGCGGCGGCGAGGGCGATGTCAGGCTGATTCGGAGTGCAACGAACCAGTTCGATCGCGGCGAGATGGTTGGGCTCAGCGGGATTCGGAAACCGGTGAATGGTCGGTTGCCAGCCGAGCGCATAGAGCGCCACCGCCGCATGGTGCAGGGCTGCTCCGCAACTGATCAGGAGATCGCGCCCGTCGGGGTCGGTGTGCACCAGATGCAGCGACTCTTCGGCATACAGATGCACGCTGTGGGAACCGATCCGCCACCGCCAGGGTTGGGTATTGTGGACCGATGGTGCACGGGTCGCGAGCGCCATGGCTGCGCGCATCGTCTCACGGTCGGGGAATACCTTGGGCATTTGCGTTACCTCACAGCGTATTCGGCAGATAGCGATGCAGTCGGTTCGGGCTCCGCCCGTCCCGCGCTGCGGTATTCGGTCAGGTTGACCTCGATGGTGAGCACGTCATCGTGGCGATGCTGAAGGCACGGCCAGCCGGCAGCTGCGACGACCCGTCGCACGTCGCCGTTCTGCGCCGGCACGTCAGCAACGAGCCGTTGGGTCCACGCGCGTTTGGCATGCGCTCCGAGCCGCCGCAGTAGCGCCGTGGCGATCCCGCGGTGGTGATTGCGATGAGCTACGACAATGGCGATTTCGGCGGTGCCGAAGTCGGAGGTGGCGCTGTAGTTGCCCACGGCCACAAGCTGTTCGCCGTCGAATGCCCCCAGTGCGAGGTTTCCCGCGGTGGGTTCGGGTTCCGAATGCGCCCGTTCCGTCACATATTTGGGAAGGTAGGTGAAAAACCGGAGATAGAGCTCGTCTCCGCTGAGGTCGTCGGCGAGCGCGAGCACCGCGGGAAAGTCGTCGGGTTCGAGATCGCGGACAGTGACCTTTGTTCCGTCCCAGAGCGTTTCGTCAGGTTGCCGCGCCGGAGACGAGAAGGGCACGGACGACGGGGACACGTCCGGAGTCTGCTCGATCGTCATACAGCGATCCTGCAGGTGACGCAGCGCGAGTGACAGAGCCATAGGTCACTTGCTCGTCTGCCGCGCGGATGGCCGTGTGACAGCAAACAGATGCCCATCGTCATTGGAAGGCAAGGACATTGGTCTCTCCCGCCGGGCCTGAGCTGTCACGCAGTCTGGATGTCACATGCTGCGCCAGGTGGCGTAAGGCCCGACCAAGGAGTCCGCCATGGACGAGTACACGTGGAGTCCGTTTACCCGGTTCTGGCTCCGAACCTTCATGTGCTTTTCTCGAAGCCCTCTGGTGCGCCGCAGTGACCGTCTCGAGGCGTCCGCAAGGCTGATGGCATTGATCGTTGCGCTGCTGCTGATCGCACCGGCCGCGGCGTTCGGCACATCGGTCTATGACGAGCAGAAGCAAACCGTCGCCCGGCAGTCTGCCGAATGGCACACCGTCGCCGCGACCGCGGTGGACAACAGTGTCGTCGTATCCCGGGTCGGGGCAGCCGGATTCCGAACGCACGTGCGCTGGCGTGCTGGCGGGGCCGACCACAATGCCTGGTTCGTGGGTACCCAGAACTTGAGACTCGGTGACCAGACTTCGGTGTGGGTGAACCATCGCGGCGAATACGTCGGCCCACCGCAGAGTCGCGAGCAGGTGTCCGCTGCGGCGTTCGGCGCAGCGGCCATGCTGTGGCTGGGGGTGACCGGGAGCCTGTACCTGGCGGTCCTGGCTTTGCGCTGGTGGCTTGACCACAAGCGCTACGGCAGGTGGGCGACCGAGTGGCGTGAGCTGGATCGCGACGGTAGGGGCAGACAGGACCATTACCGCAAGTAGCTCACGGCAGAGGCGCCCACCACCGCAATATGGTGCCGCCATCGCGGGCCGGCCCGACCGTCATCTCACCACCACTGTCGGTGGCTCGTCGGCGCAGGTTGGCCAGCCCACTCTCGGTGATCGTTCCGGCCATCCCTTGGCCATTGTCGGCCACCTCGATGCGCAAGTCGTCGGCAACGGTGACGGTGACGACGACCGCGCTGGCCTTGCCATGACGGACGGCGTTGCTCACCGCTTCCCGGACAACCGCTTCGGCGTGATCGGCCAGGTCGGCTTCGATGACGGACAGCGGGCCGTCGTAGCGGACCGTTGTGTGTAGTTCATTGCTGGAGAACGCAGATACCGCGGCATCGAGTCGCTGCCGGAGCCGGGTGGAGCCGCTCGAACTGCCGTGGAGATCGAAGATCGCGGTGCGGATTTCGGTGATCACGTCCTGCAGATCGTCGATACACGCGGTGATCCGGTGCTGCACATCGGTGGACCGTGCGCGCGGGACCGCACCCTGCAGTGCGAGTCCGACCGCAAACAGCCTTTGGATGACGTGATCATGCAAATCGCGGGCGATGCGGTCCCGATCGGCCAATATGTCCAATTCGCGCACCTGTCGTTGGCTTGCCGCAAGTTGCCAGGCGAGCGCGGCCTGGTCGGCGAATGCGGCCATGGTGTCCAACTGGTCATCGGTGAACGGCTGTCGAGCCTTGCCTCTGAGCAAGATCAGAATCCCGATGACCGACGCGGTGGTGCGTAGCGGCAGCACGAGGGCATGCGCCATCTCGAACCCAATGTCATCGGGGAGGTCGGTGGCGTCGCAGCGCGATGGGATCCGTTGGTGGAAGGCGCTGCTGACCGGTCCGTCGGCGACCGCAATGTGCACTGCGGTTGGTGTTACATCGCCCACGATGTCGACGATCTGCAGTTCGGCGATCTCTTCACCGGGGGCGTCGTCCTCATCAGGGACGGCCAGCAGCGCGACATCCGCATCCGTCAGCGAATGTGCTGCTTCGGCGATCAGCCGGAACACCCCGGCCGGCTCGGTACCGGAGAGGAGCGCGGTACCGATGTCGCGGGTGGCCTCGATCCACGCCTGGCGGCGTTGCGACTGCTCGTAGAGTCGGGCGTTGTCGATGGCGATGCCGGCGGCAGCCGCCAACGCCTGTGCCAGGACTTCGTCGTCTTCGCTGAACGGCTGCCCAGATGCTTTTTCGGTGAGATACAGGTTCCCGAAGACCTTGTCCCGGATGCGCACCGGCACACCCAGGAACGTTTCCATCGGGGGGTGATGTTCGGGAAACCCGACAGACGCGGGGTGCGTGCAAATGTTCTTCAGCCGAATCGGTTTCGGCTCATCGATCAACACGCCGAGCACGCCGCGTCCTTGGGGCAGCGGTCCGATCTTGCGCCGCGTGTCCTCGTCGATACCTTCGTAGATGAATTCGACGAGCTCGCGGTCGGCGCCGCGGATTCCGAGTGCGCCGTAGCGGGCGTCGATCAGCTCGATCGCCGTGCGCACGATGGTTCTCAGTGTTTCATCCAACTTCAGACCGGATGTCACGGTCAGCATCGCCTCGACAAGCCCGTCCAGGCGGTCGCGCCCTTCGATGATCTGCTCCACCCGCTCGTGAACTTCGCCGAGAAGTTCACGCAACCGCAGGCCGGACAGCGTCGCCCGCAGTGGGCGATTGGCGGCTCCGTCGCTTTGGCTTGTCACACCGGTGATTCTGTCATCGCCGCAGAATCGCGGCGCGGTTTGCCGGCAGTTGTGCGTCAGTTGTCCGGATGCTGTGGCCTGTCCAGCTTCGACACGAACACCGCCGCCTGGGTCCGACGCTCCATGCCGAGCTTGGCGAGCAAGCGGGACACATAGTTCTTGACCGTCTTCTCAGCCAGGAACATCCGTGCGGCAATCTGTTTGTTGGTCAGCCCTTCGCCGAGTAGGTCCAGGAGTGCACGCTCCTGATCGGTCAGGCCCGAAAGCGGGTCCGACCGTTCGGCTGCGTTGCGAAGCTTGGCCATCAACGCAGCCGCGGCGCGATTGTCCAGCAGGGACCGTCCTGCGCCGACGGCTTTGATGGCCTCGGCCAATTCCATGCCCTTGATGTCCTTTATCACGAAGCCGCTCGCGCCGGCCAGGACCGCATCGAGCATGGCTTCGTCAGAGGTGAACGAGGTCAGCATCAGGCAACGGAGGTCGGGCAGCCGGGACAGCAGATCACGGCACAGCTCGATGCCATTGCCGTCCGGCAGGCGGACATCGAGGACCGCGACGTCGGGCCGGAGCGCGGGAATCTGAGCCATGGCGTGCGCCACGGTGCCGGCCTGCCCGATGACTTCCAGATCGGGGTCCGCGCTCAGCAGGTCGATGAGTCCGCGCCGTACGACTTCATGGTCGTCGACGAGAAAAACAGAGACCATTCGCAGACCCTTCCGGATGTCGATGACGTTCTGGTACGCGTTCAATTCTGCCTCATCACGATAGTCCAGTCAGCGCCTACAGACGCTGGTTATGCTGGCAAATCAGTACGCTGCAGTTCACCTGGCTCGGAACCGCGCGCGCCGTCCCGACGATCTCTCCCAAGCCGGGTCCGCGATGCCTGCTGATGACCAGGAGTTGGACCGAATCAGCATGGTGTTCCAGATAATTCATCGTTGAACCGTTGACTGCGACCGGATTGAACTCGATGTCCGGGTTTGCCAGGCGGTGACGCGCAAGCCGTTTGTCCAAACGCGCGCGGGCATTCTCATCGGGGATGTGCTCGTGGACGTCAGCCGGCTTGGTGTGCGACGTCGCCAGCACGGTCAATGGGGCACCGCGCAGCCGGGCTTCGTTGATGCCGGCGTCGAGGACGTTGACACTGTCCGGGCCCTCGTCGACCTCTACGACCACGTGCCGGGGCCGTGCCGACCAATGCTGACCGCCACTGCGAACGATGGCAACCGGGCACAGCGCCGACGTCGCCAAAGTCGCTGCGGTGGAGCCGAGCCGGGAACCCGTCGCATGGGCGATGCCGAGCGAACCCATGCAGAGCAGGTCCGCTGATCGGGCTGCGTTCAACAGCACTCTGGCGGGGTGCCCCTGTAGCACCTCCCACTCGATCTTCACCGGTTTCTCTGCCGACTCGACGGCGACCAGGGTCCGGCGGACCGACACGTCGGCACAGGCCAGATCCCGGGCTTCCTGTTCCGGATCGATGTCGCCATGACCACGTGGTTCAACCACGTACAGCAAGCGCAGCGGCACATCGCGGCTGACGGCTTCGTCGATGGCCCACAGGGCAGCATTCACCGCCCACTGTGAGCCGTCGATGCCGACCACGACGGCAGACGACGGTGACGCTGATTTGTACATTCCCGTACTCTCCTGAGATCACCGAGCTGATTATGGATCGACGGTATGTGTCGTGATGCGGGCGACGGCAGGGGAATTGGTCCCTAGTCACCCGTCACAGTGACCTGCGGCGGCGGGACTGTTGGCCGCGACCGCGGGCCGATGTGCTCTAGCCCGCCACCCGTTCTGACGCCATCGTCGATGACATGAACAAGCAGCTGGTCACCGGCATCGTGCTTGCCGCCGCGCTGTGTGCGACGGGGCGTTTGATGCGAAAGCGCGCTGCTGCCAGACGGGCATCAAGCGCCCCGGCCTCAATTCCGGTCGTCCGGGCGATCTGGCCGGTGACGGAAGACATCCGACAGCTGGCGTCGCGGTGTCGGTGGCGGGACCTCATCGAGGGCTGGGGCAGTACCGATACGGACCAGCACCTGCGGCAGCGGATGTCCGGTGAGCTTGCTGATGACGTCGCGGGTGGCCGGGTGCTCGGTCAGATGCGTGAGCGTGCAACTGGCTAGGCCGGCGATGGTGGCTTCCAGTAGCACTGCAGACAATGTCTCACCACACTCCAAGATGTCCTCCCTGGTGTCGCCGAGCGCCGAGATCACCACAACGGTGGCCTGGTCATCCCCGGTTTGCTGGCGGCGCTCCCGGGTGTGTGTGACCGGGAACGAACGCCCGATGTCAACTCGATCGCTTTCGGCGGCCGAGACCAGAGAACTGTGCGGGATACCAGTCGTGGCGCCAAAAGGTGAGGTCCACCAGTCCAATTCGGCATGGTAGGCAGCGTCGTACATCCTCAGCACCTCGGCCAGATGCGACGCCTCGGCCAGTTCGGTGCGCTGCCCGGCGGCCAGGACGTCAACCTGAGTCGGCCGGTTGCCTACGGCCAGCCGCAGCAACTTTTCGAAGGCCGGCCAGTCTTCGACGGCACCGAACGGCAGTCGGTCGCTTCGGCGGCACAGGATTGCATCCGCTGCCCGCAGTTGTGCCGAAGTCACGCCGATGGCCGGCCGGAAGTCGATATCGGCGAGGTGATGACGGTTGTTCGGATTGGGAAAGCGATCGACGAGGGTCGTCCAACCGGCTGCCGCCATCGCCACCCGCAGGTGGTCCAAGGCCGCGCCGCAACTCAACATCGCCTGACGTCCGGAGTCGTCGGTGGTCACCAACCAGTCAGTGTCGAGAAACAGCTTCAGAGTGGCGGATTCCAGAACCCACTTCCACGGCTGGCTGTTGTGGTACGACGGCGCTCGGCATGCCAGGTGTACCGCATCTTCGATTTCTCGGAGTGAAATCGTGGTTTTCGTCATGAGATGCCCTTCTCGGCGGTGCGAGGTCGACACCGACGGTGCCCGATGCCGCCATGCCCGGACAGAGCCAGAAGTCATCAATACCCGGACATGTGACCATTGGCGGTCACCAGTGGGTCCGATGGCCGCATCGTGGGCTCGGCATGGCGGCAAGGATTGCCGCCATGAGCCTCGCCGTCACACCGCACGTCACTGACACCGTGGGGATTCCGACCGCACGCATCGAAGTTCATGAAACGCACACGGGCCTGGTCGTGCTGGCAGGCGATCGTGCGTATAAAGCGAAAAAGCCGGTAGTAACCGACTTTCTCGACTTCAGCACGCGAGAGCGCCGTGAACATGCTTGTCTGCGCGAGATCGAACTGAACCGCAGGTTGGCCGCGGACAGTTACCTCGGATTGGCGCATCTGGTCGAACCCGCCGGCGGCCCGGGCGAGCCGGTGATCGAGATGCGCCGTTATCCCGACGTCGAACGCCTCGCCACCATTGTTGCCGGAGGCCGGCCGGCGACGGGCCACCTCGACGCCATCGCGCAACAGCTTTCGCGGCTGCACGCTGATTCGCCGCACGGCGACGAGATCAACGCGGCTGGATGCCGCACGGCCGTCGTCGCACGGTGGGAAGAGAATCTGGCCGAGCTCAGCCGCCGGGCCCGGGCATTGGACGCCGTTGGCTCTATTGCGTTGATCAGCCGCCTCTTTCGGCAATACGTCGATGGTCGCGCAGCGTTGTTCGAGGAGCGCATCAATCAGTGCCGCATCGTCGACGGACACGGTGATCTCCAAGCCGGAGACATCTTCTGTACCAGTGACGGACCGGTCATCCTGGACTGTCTGGAGTTCGATGATCAGCTCCGTTACGTCGACGGCATCGACGACGCGGCGTTCCTGGCAATGGACCTGCAGTTCCGGGGAGCTGATGAACTGGCTCACCACTTCCTGGCCGGCTACCGGCTGGCCGCAGGTGACACCGCGCCGCCGTCATTGGCGTATTTCTACTGTGCTTACCGGGCGATCGTCCGGGCCAAGGTCGATTGCATCCGGATGGAACAGGGCGATGCCGCCGGCGGCCCCGACGCGATGCGGCATTTGGAACTGGCGATCAGAAACCTGCGTGCCGCGACAGTACGGTTGATCCTGGTCGGCGGCGCTCCCGGAACGGGCAAGAGCACGGTAGCCCAAGTGTTGGCTACTACCATTGCTGCACAGCTTATTTCGAGCGACGATGTCCGGGCCGAGCTGTGCGCGGGTGGCCGGTTGGACGGACCCGCCGGACAGTATGGGGCAGGCCGCTACAACCACGAACAGGTGGAACTGGTCTACCGAGAGATGCTGAAGCGAGCAGGATCCCTGCTTGCGCAGGGAAGCTCGGTCATCCTGGACGCCACCTGGCGGGACACCGATATGCGAGGGCACGCCAGAACCGTGGGCCGCGACCACAGCTGCCCCATCGTTGAGATCGAATGTTCGGCACCTCTTGGCATCACCCAGGAACGGATTCGTAACAGGCACCACAGCACCTCCGAGGTCACCGCCGAGATAGCCGCGGAGTTGGCGAAGGAACCCGTCAGCTGGCCCGAGGCGCACCGTGTCGACACCACCGGCCCGCTCAGTGCATCGGTAGAGGCCGCTATCGCGGTCTGCCGCTGCGCACTTTGATGGGAGGCGGCCTGCCACAGAGCACTTTCGCTTGCCGCGAGGGACCTTAGACACTAGGGCCGGACGCCCGGGCGCGGTCAGATGTCATCGGAGATCAGGCGATCTCACGGTTGTCAGAGAACGGAGTAGCGACATGATCGCGAATCAGGAGGTCCAGCAGCGGACACGTGGCTTCGCTCGCGCGGGTGGGCGACCGGGCCTCGGGAGACGGGACATCTGATGACTGTCACAACCACCACGAAGCCCGTCGTCGTCGGTATCGATGGTTCCAAACATGCGCTGCGCGCCGCGCAGTGGGCTGCACTGGAGGCGGCGAGCAGAGACGTCCCACTGCGCCTGGTCTACGTCATCGACGCGGTAGAGGCCGATAGTCAGGAGAACATCGACCGGGCGCAGCACGCATTGCACAAGGCCTGGGAAGCGGTGAGCGATACCCACGTCGACGTCAAGCTCGAAACGGAGATCGTGTCCGGCGATCCGGCGGAATGCCTTGCCGAGGAGTCTCGCGGCGCGTCGATGGTCTGTGTCGGTGACCGCGGAAAACACGACACGCCGGACGCTCCACGCGGGTCCACGGCTGTCGAGGTCGCCCGTAGGGCGCCGGGCTCGGTGGCGGTCATCCGTCGGGCGCACCGCGACTTCGACCATCGGAAGTGGATTCTGGCCGTGCTCGACGAATCAGCCTCTGCCACGGCTGTGTTCGAGGCTGCCGAAGCTGATTCGGCATGGCGCGAAGCTCCGATCCTGATGTTGGAACCATGGTCGCATTCGAGCCGGCCGGTCGATGCCAGACACCCGGTACACGCCGCCCTGGAACGGTATGTGAAGGATCCGGACAACAGTCATCTCCAGTCGGTCACCCTGGCGATGCCAGGACACCTGACCAACCTGTTGCGGCAGAGTGCGTGCATCGACCAGCTCGTCATCGTGCCCGGAGACCGTCCCGAGTTGGTCGAGGAACTGACCAGCGACGAGGTGCGAAAGGCCTTGAAGGATTCGGACTGCACGTTGTTGTTCATCCGGCCGACGAGTCCCGTAGCTGTCGGCAATGGTGTTGCCAGTCAACAGGCTTCGGCCGACCGGGCGACGGTGGCACAGCCCTGACCCAGGTTTTGCACGAACCGGCCCGCGTCACCCCATCTTCGATATTGTGTTGAAGGGCTTGACGATTCGAGGGTCCATCGTCGGAACTCGACAAGATATGGTCGAGGCACTGGAGTTCTATACCCGCGGCGTCATCGACTACCGGACTCCTTACCGCGCCGACATCGGAGGCTAGACCACCGATTGGCGAGGATGTCCCCGCAAAATAGGGACCAATTGCTTTAGCGCCCGCCCCGATAATCGGACATCCTTGGGAAGTGTCCAGTACTGAATGTCTTGCTCCGGCCGGTGGTACTGAATCGAGCGACGACGCGCGGGCGGTCCCGTCGGCGACAACCCGTTTGCGGGACTGGATCGCCGAGGTCGCTGGAAAGCTCGCGCGTCGCGAGGGCCGCAACGATGTGGCACGGGACCTGGAGATCATGGGCTGGTGCCGGGAGGCCGCCATGCGGTTCGTCGATGCCCCGATCCAAGCCTTTGTCCCGCTATTGGTCGAGCGCATCGTAGGCGACCGGATCCGGCGTGACCGCAGCCAGATCGGGAGCGCCGCGGCGGCTACGGATCAAGCCGTACGCCTTCAGTCGTGCCGGTTGGCGTCCTAGTGACCAGGATCCTGAACTTGGTTCTGCCGATGAAGCCGATAAGCCGGCGCAGGACCGGCCGCACCAGGACGTAGCCGGCCAAGCTGACCACAACGCCCAGCGCAAGGCCCGCGAGGACATCACTCGGATAGTGGGCACCGACGTATACGCGCGCGAACGCCATCACTGCCGCGGCCACGGCCGCCGCGATGCCGAGGCGACGGTCGACCAACCACAGTCCTGCGGTGACCGCCGCTGCGATGACGACATGGATGCTGGGGAAGCCGCCGTCGGTATTGCAGTGCAGAACCACGATGTCGTGCAGCGCGTTACACGGACGCGTCTCATTCACCGACACGGCGATCGGGTCATATACGAGTAAGGCGGCAATCACGCCCAGCGGTGCCCACACCGCTGCGACCATGGACATCGGGCCCGTGCTCTTGCGGGCAAGCCACCATCCGGCCAACAGCAACACCACGAAGAGGAGCACCCCGTCGTTGGCATACGCGGCCAGCAGTGGCTGCAGCCACGGTGTATCGCGAGCGAAATCGTTGATGACGTAGAAGATTCGCGTGTCGAGGTTCATCGCCGATGCTTTCAGTTCGCCGCCGTGCCTGGTGTCCAGTGTCAGTGTGCCAAATCCAGCCGAAGCTCCGGTGAGCTATGTCGTGACCGCCGTGGTGGCCGCCCGGTCGGTGAGCAGGTCGTAGATCGGGCGTGATCCGACAGCGATGGCGACCAGCAGCGCCGTCGCGCAGGCACCGAGCATCGGCGGTAGCTGGTTCGTGCTGCCGGTCAGCTCGGTGGCGAGGATGAGTCCCGTCACCGGCGCCTGGACGCTGGCGGTGAAGAACGCGGCCATCCCGATGAGGGCTAGGGCGGCCGGGCTGGGCGCGGACTGCGGTGCGAGGTGGGTCGCGATCAGGCCGACGAGCAATCCCACGTCGGCGCCGAGTACGAGCATCGGGGCGAACAAGCCGCCGGGCGTTCCTGCGGCATACGACACCACGCCCAGGACGAACCGCAACACCAGCACTGCGGTGACGGCACCGATGGCGCCGTGGCCGAGCAGCGCCTCCTGGGTGAGGAGGTCGCCGCCGCCGGCCAGGTCAGGGGAGAACCAGACCAGGCCCCCGACGCCTGCGCCGATGAGGGCGGCGCGGACTTCGACCGGCCACCGGCTGGTGTCGGCGGTGCGGAGACCGAACATGATCGCCTTGTTGTAGAGCACGCCAAGGACTCCGGCGAGGACGCCGACGGCCAGCACCCACCCCGATCCCGCCAGCTCTGGATCGGCCAGGGGTGGCACCTGGAATTCGCTGCCCGAGGTAACGAACGGGACGGCCGCCATGAAGCCGGACGCGGACGCGATGAGGGTGGCCACCGTGGTGCGTGGATCGAAGCGTTTGACGAGCTCCTCCAGCACGAACACCCCGCCGGCGATCGGCGCGTTGAACGCCGTCGCCAAACCCGCGGCCGCTCCTGCCGCGGCGAGAATGCGCAGGTCAGCCTGGGAACGGCGGGTTGCTGCGGCCACGATGATAGCGATGGATCCACCCATCTGTACCGATGGCCCTTCACGTCCGAGGGCCAGGCCGGAGCCGAGTGACAGCAGGCCGCCGACGTACTTGATGGGCAGGATTCTGAAGCGGCCCGGCTCGGCGCGGCCGGCGACGACGGCCTCGACCCGGGGAATACCGCTGCCTTCGGCGTGCGGTTCGACGCGCCGGACCAAGGCCGCAGCCGCCGCCGTGCACACCGCACAGATCACCACGACGACGATGGGGCCCCACCAGCTTCCGTGCGACCACTGCGACAGCGATGCGCGCCACTGCGCCGCGTAGTCGAGCAGTACCCGGAAACTGCCTGCGGCCAACCCCGTCAGCGCACCGACGACCGCCGCGGCGAGGACGAACCCGACGATGTTGCCGGCGCGTCCCTCGGCCATCACAGTCCACCGCGCGCGACCAACTGCGCTGCGATCACATTGCGTTGGATTTCATTGGTGCCTTCACCGACGATCATCAGCGGAGCATCGCGGAAGTAGCGTTCGACGTCGTATTCGGTGGAATAGCCGTAGCCGCCGTGGATTCGGACGGCGTTCAGCGTGATCTCCATGGCGATCTCGGACGCGAACAGCTTGGCCATGCCGGCCTCCATGTCGCAGCGTTCGCCGCTGTCGTAGCGTTCGGCGGCGTAGCGCGTCAGCTGGCGTGCCGCCGTCAGCTTTGTGGCCATGTCCGCCAGATAGTTGCCGACCGACTGGTGCTGCCAGATAGGCCGGCCGAAACTCTCGCGCTCCTGGGCGTACTTCAGGGCGTCGTCCAGCGCCGCGGTGGCGACGCCGAGCGCTCGTGACGCGACTTGAATCCGTCCTGTCTCAAGGCCTTTCATCATCTGCCCAAACCCCTTACCGGGCTCGCCGCCGAGGATCGACGACGTCGGAGCGCGGAAGCCGTCGAATGTCAGCTCGCAGGATTCGACGCCTTTGTAGCCGAGTTTTGGGAGATCGCGCGACACCGTCAGGCCGGGTCCGTGCTCGACGAGCACCACCGAAATGCCTTTGTGCCGTGGCACTGCGGTGGGATCGGTCTTGCACAGCAGCGCGATCAGGCCACTGCGGCGGGCGTTGCTGATCCACGTCTTTGCACCGTTGATCACCAGGTCGGTGCCGTCCAGCCGCGCGGTGGTCGACATGTTCTGCAGATCCGAGCCGCCGCCGGGTTCTGTCAGGGCCATCGTGGCGCGCAGCTCGCCGGTTGCCATGCGCGGCAGATACGTGTGTTTCTGCTCCTCGGTGCCGTACAAGCCGATCAACTTGGCCACGACGGTGTGGCCGCCCATGGCGCCGGCCAGGCTCATCCAGCCGCGTGAGAGTTCTTGTGTGACTTCGACATAACACGGCATCGACACCGGCGAACCGCCGTACTCCTCGGGAACGGCCAGTCCGTAGATGCCGATCTGCTTCATCTGGTCGATCCACGCCTCGGGGTAGGCGTTGGTGTGTTCGACCTCGCGCACCGTGGGCTTGACGTCCCGGTCGATGAACGCGCGGACGGTCTCGACGAGCATGACCTCTTCGTCGGTCAGGTGAGTGGACACGGGCACTACCTTGCCAGGTGGTGCCGCGCGAGAAGCCCGTCTACCTAGGCGAGGTCCCGATGCGCGGCCTGCTCGACGAACAATGGGACGAAGTCTCGGACCGCGTGATCGTGAAAATCGGCATGAATGCGGCGCACGACAGCCGTCACGGTCCGTGGGTCGATGTTCGGGTAGGTGATGGTCAGCTGCGCTACCAGCGCGTCGATGGCGGCGTATTCGGCGGCCCGCGCGGTCGCCGGGTCCATGTGGGCCTCGACGTCGGCCCGGTTGGTGGCCTGATGCTCGATCGCGAAAGCGTCGAATGCGGCGATAACGCGCTCCGGCGCGGCATCGGGATGCTCGCGCGCCAGTGTGTCGATCGCAATCCAGCAGGTCGGGCCCAGAATCGTGGTGGGTGGCGGCCGGTGTCCCCGCGTGATGGCCGCGGTGAGCAGGTCCCGGAAGGTCTGCTCCGTGAGGCTCGTGGGTTCTTCGGACATGACAGCGACTGTACGGATCGTTGGTTACCGCCAGGCGACGCGCGCGTGAGATCGGCTTTTCGTCACCGCTGCGGGACAGCCGAGCCCGTCAAGGTTCGGGCGCATGTCGAGGTGATCAGCGCAGCACCGCACCAGGGTTGAGGATGCCCGCCGGGTCCAGCGCGGCTTTGATGCGCCGGGTCAGCGCCATGACGTCGTCGCCCACCTGATCGGGCAGCCAGTCCCGTTTGAGGCGGCCGACGCCGTGCTCACCGGTGATGGTGCCGCCGAGCCCGATGGCCAGCTCCATGATGCGGGCGAACGCCCGTTCGGCGCGGTCGGTGGCGTCGGCATCGGTGGGGTCGTACACGATGATCGGGTGGGTGTTGCCGTCCCCGGCGTGCGCCACCAGATAAATCTGCACATCGTAGGTATCGGCAATGTCCTCGATCCCGGTGACCACCGCGGGCAGTTGCGGTATCGGTACGCCGACGTCCTCCAGCAGCAGGCTGCCGAGCTTCTCCACCGCGCCGAACATGCCCCGGCGGGCTGCGGTGAACGCCGCGCCCTCGGCCGGATCGTCGGTGGCGAAAACCTCGGTGGCGCCACATTTCTCGCAGTTGGCGATCATGGTCGCCACTTCCTCGGCCGCCGCACCCGGGGCGTCGGACTGCATCAGCAACATGGCTCGGGCGGAGCGGTCCAGACCCATCCGCATGGCATTCTCGACGGCATTGATGCTCGCGTGGTCCATGAATTCCAGCATCGCAGGGCGTATTTCGCCGGTGATGGCCACGACGGCGTTCGCGGCGTCCTCGACCGAATTGAACAGGGCGACCACCGTCGAGGCGGGTGGCTGGGCGGGAATCAAGCGCAGCGTGAGTTCGGTGATGACGCCCAGAATGCCCTCGGACCCGATGAACAGCTTCGTCAATGACAGTCCCGCAACATCTTTGAGCAGCGGGCCGCCGAGCCGCAGCGCGGTGCCATCGGCCAGCACGACCTCCATCCCGAGCACGTAATCACCGGTGACGCCGTACTTCACGCAACACAAGCCGCCCGCGTTGGTTGCGGCATTGCCGCCGATCGAGGATATGTCGATGGACGACGGATCCGGCGGATACCACAGGCGGTGTTCGGCGGCCGCACGTTTGACCTCGGCGTTGGTCAGGCCCGGCTGCACGACCGCGGTCCGGGTGGCCGGGTCGATCCGGATGTCGCGCATGCGTTCGGTGCTGAGCACCACTGATCCGTCGATGGCGTCGGCGCCGCCGGACAGGCCTGAACCCGCTCCGCGTGGCACCACTGCGGTGCGGTGCTCGGATGCCCACCGCAGCACCTGCTGAACGTCAGCGGTACCGGCGGCACGCACCACGGCGAGCGGAGTGCCGGCTTTCGGGTTGGCCGCCGAGTCCCGGCGGTAGCGCTCGATGATGTCCGGGTCGGTGATCAGCGCGCCATCCGGTAGCGCAGCGGCCAGACGGTTCAGTGCAGCGTCGTGCATCGTCGGACTGTATCGAGCCGGCAGCCGTCAGCGGACCGAACGGGTCGGCTGGGCGGATTTGTCGACTGCCAGCGTGAGCACGGCCGCGGGCCTACGATTTGCCCGTGCTGCTCACCGAGGGTCAGGTTTTCGCCGGTTACACGATCCGGCGAAAATTGGGCGCGGGCGGAATGGGCAGCGTGTACCTGGCGTCGCATCCGAGGCTGCCGCGACTGGATGCCGTGAAGGTCTTGCCCGCCGAGCTGACGTCGGATCCGGAGTACGGCCCACGGTTCATGCGGGAGGCGGACGTGGTGTCCACGTTGTCGCACCCCAACATCCTCGGTGTCCACGACCGCGGTGAATGCGACGGCCAGCTCTGGATTTCGATGGACTACGTGGCCGGGACCGACGCTGCCCGGCTGCTGCGTGACCACTACCCATCAGGCATGCCGCCGGAGGTCGCGCTGCCGATCATCACCGCCGTCGCCTCGGCACTGGACCACGCACACCGGCGCGGGCTGCTGCACCGAGATGTGAAGCCGGCCAACATCTTGTTGGATGCCGAGACGTCACGCATCTATCTCGCCGACTTCGGCATCGCCCGGCCGATGAACGACGCGTCCGGTCTGACCGCGACGAACATGGCGGTGGGGACGGTGGCCTACGCCGCGCCGGAGCAGCTCCGGGGCGAGGCGATGGACGGCCGTACTGACCAATATGCCCTGGCGTGCACCGCATTCCAGCTGTTGACGGGGAATCCGCCGTACGCCGACAGCAACCCGGCGATCGTCATCACCAAACACGTCACCGCGCCCGCGCCCTCGCTGGGGGAGCAGCGCCCCGAACTCCGCGACCTGGACCCGGTGCTGGCCCGGGCGATGTCGAAGACACCCGCCGGCCGCTTCGCCAGCTGCGGCGAATTCGCGGAGGCCCTCCAACAGCAGGCCACCCGGCCGGTGCCGTTCGCGCGCAATGAGTTCCGCGGTCAGCCGACCATGGCTGCGCCCGCCGTACCCCAGCTGAATCCGCCGCCGCAGTTCAACCAACCAACCCAGGTCAACCCCCAGACAACTCGTTCCTCACGACCGGGCGTGCTGATCGCGGTGCTGGCGGTGGTCGCCCTGCTGGTCGTCGCGGGCGGGGTGTTCGCCGGAGTGAAGCTGCTCGGGCGCAACGATCATCCCGCCGCGAAACCGGCTGTGCCCAGTCCGACTGCCACCGCGGCGGGCACCGGTTTCAGCGGCAGATACCGCGCCGAGTACGGGCCGGCCACCGATCTGGAAGGCGTGGCGATACCGGGCGGACCGGCGATGACGGGTGATTGGGACGTGCGGTCGTCATGCGGGTCCAACGGGTGCATCGCCAATGCGTCGTATACCGGCAAGAGTGGCGTCGTCCTGGTCTCTAATCTGACCTTCGACCAGGTCGCCGGCGACTGGGTCGCCGTGGCAACGGGTTCGGTGCAGTGCAGCGACGCGATGAGCGGGAATGTGGCACCCACCGAGGCTTGGGTGGTGTTCACCCTCACACCCAAACCGGACGGCACCCTGGCCGGGGAAACGACGCGGGCCACCGCCAACGGGTGCAGCAGCGTCAAGCGGACGGTGACGTTCACTCGCACGGGCGACGGTGAACCCAGCCGGGTGCCTGACCCTGCCACCCTCCCGCCGCGTGTGAGCTCGACGGCGTCGACGCTGCACGGGCGGTATCACGAGAACATCACCTACACGAACGGTGGCTTCCCGCCCGGATCGCCCGATCTTCAAGTCCGCACCCAGTGCCTGCGGACTGGTGATCGGTGCATCAGCGAGTTCCATGCACCCGATGGCGTGGTGACGCTGGTCTTTGCCAATGGCAAGTGGACGCGCGCCGACGAAGGCACCGTCGCATGCGCCAAGGGCGGCACCACACACATCAAGATCGCCGCTGAATATCCGCTACCGACACAGCTGGTCGATCCGATCCCGTCGCTCGAGGGGCGGGGTACCAACACCTCGACCGGCGGGGAGTGCCAGGGCGGTGACTTCACCGACAAGTTCGTTCGCACAGGAGATTAGCGGCAACCTGTCAGGTAGTGCGGATCGCGAGGTAGATCGGTGCGGCCCGAATTAAGCTGAGCCAGCTAACTCGTTCGCCCAGACCATCCGGGCGCCGCGTGGTGACGACTTCTCGGGGAGCTGACCATGGCTGAGCCGCCGGTGATCGAGGTCCGCGAATGGGGCAGGCCGGCCCGCCGATTGACCCTCAGCAGGCCGTTGTTGTTCGGGCGGGAGTGCGACGGCATCAACCTCGCCGACGGTGAGGTGTCCCGGCGCCATCTGCGGCTGGTGCCGACCCCGACGGCGCTGTCGGTCGTCGACCTCGGCAGCAGCAACGGCAGCACCGTCAACGGCGTGCCGCTGTCCGGACGGGGCACGCTCTCGACCGGCGACGTGATCCGGTTGGGCCGCACCGAGATCATCGTGCTGCGCGCGCCGAAACCGCTGTCCGCGGATCAACCGCCTGCCGCCGCCGGCCACGACCCCACGCGGACCATGCGGGTGGTGAAACTCGTCGAGGTCCCGGTACCGGCCGCCGCCGAGACGGGCGCACCGAGGGTGCGACTGGCCGAGCGGGCGCTCGGTATCGATCCCACCGGAACCAGAGATCTGTTTCCGCCGTACACCGAACTGCCACATCGGATTTCGCGCCGGGTGTGGCAGGCCGTCCGGGTCGGCAGCGTGCTGGTCTATGTCACGGTGGTGGTGGCGCTGTTCGTGCGGCCGGCTGCCGGACTGTTCGCCTTCTTCCATGTCATCGTGCCCCTGTGGCCGGCGCTGTTCTTCATCGCGCCCGGTGTCTGGCGCAACGTCTGCCCACTTTCGGCGTCGAATCAACTACCCCGCGTCGCCGGGTTCAGTCGAGCTGCCACGGCGCCGGGGTGGTGGACGCGCAACGGCTTCCTGATCGCCGCGGCCCTCTTCTTCGGCATCGCCGGGGCACGGCTGGCCGGCCTCGACCGCAACGGCCCGTCGATGGGCGTGGTGCTGGCGGTTCTCATCGCTTCGGCGTTCGCCGGTGGGTTCCTGCTCAAAGGCAAGAGCGGCTGGTGCTCCAGCATCTGTCCGCTGCTGCCGCTACAGCGCACCTACGGCCAGACGCCGTACGTCACCTCACCGAACAGTCACTGCGAGTCCTGCCTGGGGTGTGCGAAGAACTGTTACGACTTCAAGCCTCGGGCGGCGTGGCAGGCCGACATGGCGGATCCAGACCCGCGGTGGAGTGCGCCCCGTGTGCTGTTCGCGGCCGCGTTACCGGGATTCATCATCGGCTTCTTCACCGTGCATGCCCAGCAGGGCGGGACGGTGACCGAAAAGTATGGTGTGCTTGCGCTTTTCGTGCTGGTGAGTGTCGGCCTCTGCTACGTGCTGCAGGCGGTCACGCCGTTGAGCCAGGCGATGCTGACGGCGGGGTTCGCGGCGGTGGCCATCAACGCCTACTACTGGTTCTCCGGTCCCATCCTCACCGACTCCCTCCGGCAGCTCACCGGCATCGACGCGCCCTGGTTGCGGTGGCCCATCACCGTGGTGATCGCGGTGCTGACGCTGTGGTGGTTGGCTCGCACCCGGGTCAGTGAATTGCAGTTCGCCTACGTCACCGGCGCCCGGTCGGCGCCGGTCCTGTTGAATACGCCGACGATGCCGGCCGGCGCAGATGGCGCTGCCGCCGAAAGCAGTGCTGCGCGAGTGCGTTTCGAGTCGGGGCCTGAGGCTGTCGGGGCCGACGTCGGGATGAGCCTGCTCGACGTCGCGGAAAGCAGCGGGCAGGCGATCGAGGCCGGCTGCCGGATGGGTGTGTGCGGTGCCGACCCGGTATCGATCGTCGACGGGATGGGGTGCCTGTCGCCGGCCGAGGCCGACGAGCTCAAGACCCTCAACCGACTGGGGCTCGGCAAGTCTAGCCGCATGGCCTGTTGCGCCCGGATTCAGGGCGGCGACGTCACGGTTTCGCTGACTCCCGAACGTGCCGACACCGCGGCAAGCAGGCCGGTCCGCTACGACCGCTCGATCGTCAGCGTCGTGGTGATCGGCAACGGCATCGCGGGCGTGACCGCCGCGGACTTCCTGCGTCGCGGGCACCCGGATTGCGAGATTCACCTGGTGGGTGCCGAACCGCACGGCCTGTACAACCGAATGGGCATCTCCCGGCTGGTGTACGGCCGGTCCGCGATGCAAGGGCTGTACCTGCTGCCGGAGCAGTGGTACGACGAGCATGGTGTCACCGCATGGCTGAACACGTGGGCGACCGGCATCCATTTGCGTTCGCAGGTGGTGCGTTTGGGCACCGGGGAGGCGCTGCCCTACGACCGGCTGATCCTGGCGATGGGTTCCAGCGCCGCCGTGCCCGACACCCCCGGGCTGAACCGGCCCGGAAGTGTCGTACTGCGGTCGGCTGCCGACGCGATGCGGATCCGCGCGTACGTGCAGGAGCGCCGGGCCCGGCACGCGGTGGTTGCCGGTGGCGGCCTGCTGGGGCTGGAGGCGGCTTACTGCCTGCATCAGCTCGGGCTGCGCGTGACCGTTCTGGAACGCGGCACCCGGCTGCTGAGCAAGCAGATCGACGCGCGCTGTTCGCAGCTGGTGGCCGAGCACTTCGCCCGCGCGGGAATCAGCATCGCGCACAAGGCGGAAACAGCAGAAGTCCGCGGCGATCCCGCAGTGACCGGGGTGCGACTCAAAGACGGCCGCATCCTGTCGTGCGAGGTGTTCCTGGCCGCCACCGGTATCCGGCCCAACATCGAATTGGCCAGAGACGCGGGCCTTCCCGTCGGCAAAGGGGTATTGGTCGACGACCGGATGCAGACCCGCGTGCCCGGCGTCTACGCGGCCGGTGACGTGGCCGAGCACGGTGGCCGGGTCCTGGGCCTGTGGCCCGTCGCGACGGAACAGGCCGAGGCGGCTGCCGTCAACGCACTGGGCGGGGACCGTACCGTCCCCGTCGAGACCCCGCCCACCATCCTCAAAGGTGTTGACTTGGAGCTGTTTTCGATCGGTCCTGTCGATCCGGCGCCGGGCGATGAGGTGGTGGTCATCGATCGGCCCGGCGTGCCGTCCTACCGCAGGCTCGTGGTGTCGCAGGGCCGTGCCGTCGGCGCCACCGTCCTGGGGCACCACCCGGCCGACCTCGCGGCCGCGCAGAAGGCGGTCCGTGAGCGGCGACCCGTCGGACCGGCGGCCCTGGAGGTGCTGCGGATGGGCAACTGGGGCGTCCTGTCCGAACCCGACCGGCTGGCCTACTAACTCGGCACGGATACGTCGTAGGTGAGGATCTTCTGGCCGATGCGCAGGTAGCAGCCGGGGTTGAGCTCGACGGGCTGGTCACCGATCTGCGTCCAGTTCTGGTCTCCGGGCGCCGCGATGAAAGTGCCGCCGGCGGTGCGCGCGTCGCGCACCATCACCATGCCGCCGTTGACCGTCACGTAGGCATGCACCCGGGACACCTGCGGATCGTCGGGCAGGCTGATGGGTGACGCCGACGCGTTGCTCACCGCGGGGTCGAGCAGCGGATTGCGGCCGATGATGTATGCGCGGTCCAGGGGATACACAGCACCGTCGTCGGCGATCAGCGCCCCCGTGACCGGGCGGCCCCGGGTCGTCGCGGCCACCTGTGCCGGTGCCTGCGCCGCGGCGGGGCGGACGACTCGTGACTGCAACACGAAGCCTGCGCCGGGCACCACGCCGGCGACGAGGTCCGTATCCGCACACGGCACGAATGTCGTTGCGGCCGTGCAGATCGTGATCCGGTCGAACCACGGGGCGACGGTCTCGTCGACCACGGGCCGGCTGCCGCCGCTGACTCTGCGGTGACCGCCTCCGGCCTCGATATCGGCGATCACCTCACCGTGCACGATCAGGTGCAACGCGTCGCCGGTAGGCACAAGCGCCCCGAAGTGCGGCACGGCATCCGACGCCGGTCCGGTCGTCAGGGCGGCGAGTGCCTGGGGTAGTGCCGACGGATGGCCGGTCGAGGTGAGCGTCTGTATCAGAGGCCGGGCCCTGGTGGGGTCGGCGATGTACACGAGCACGTCACCGTACCGGGCGACCAGACCCTCGCCGCGACCGATGGCCACGCAGTGCCGCTTCTGTTCCACCTTTGTCGCCGCCTCGGTAGTTTGCCGCAGATGCTGATGATAGGTCAGCGTCCAGGCCCGTGCCACGGGGCAAATGGGTAGAGTCGGGGTACCGATGGGGGTGAGCAACCATGCGTCATCGAGGAACGGATCTGCCTCCGGGGCCCAGGCTGCCGGCGGCAGCTCAGGCCGCGTTGCTGCTGCGGGACTGGCCCGGTTTTGTCGCCAGATGCGAACGGCGATACGGCACGATGTTCACCTTGCGGATCGCATCCATAGGCACCGTCGTCTATCTGACCGATCCCGACCACATCAAACAGGTTTTTGCCGGCGATCCGCATACTTTCCATGCGGGCGAAGCGAATTCGATGCTGATCGGGCTGGTGGGCGAGCACTCGGTGCTTGTCGTCGACGACGAGGTGCACGCGGACCGGCGGCGGTTGATGCTCACACCGTTCACGCGCGGCGCTGTCGACCGGCAGACGGCCGCCATGGCGGCCATCGCTGCGGAGTCCATCGAGAACTGGCCCGTCCGAACAGAATTCGCGGTGGCACCGCACATGTCGGCACTCACACTCGAAGTGATCCTGCAGACCGTGATCGGCGCGACCGCTCCGGACCGCCTGACCGCGTTGCGCACGGCGATGCCGAAGCTTCTGGATCTGAACTGGTTGGCGGCACTGGCGATCGCGCGGCCTTCGCTGTACCGCGTATGGCCGTGGACCGTCGTGCGGAAGCGGTTGGCCGAAGCCGACACGCTGATCTACGCCGAAATCGCCGAGCGGCGGGCCGACCCGATGCTGGCCCGGCGCACCGATGTCCTGGCAATGCTGATCCGGGCAGCCGATGAGGACGGCCGGCACATCACCGATCGCGAACTGCGCGACCAATTGATGACGCTGCTGGCCGCCGGTCACGACACCACCGCGACCGCCCTGTCCTGGACGCTGGAACGACTGACGCGGCACCCTGACATCCTGGACAAGGCGGTGGCGGCCGCCCATGCGAGTGCCACCGGGGATCCGGCCGGCGACGAGTACCTCGACGCTATCGTTCGGGAGATTCTGCGGATCCGGCCGGTGGTCTACGACGTCGGCCGGGTGCTGACCGAGCCCGTGGAGATCGGCGGATACCGGCTGCCCAAGGGCGTGATGGTCGTGCCGGGCGTTGGCCTGGTCCATGCCAGTGCCGACCACTACGTCGACCCGGAGCGTTTCGACCCGGACCGGATGGTCGGCACCGCCCCCGGGCCGACCACATGGCTACCGTTCGGCGGCGGGAACCGCCGCTGCCTGGGTGCGACGTTCGCGCTCGTTGAAATGCGGGTGGTACTGCGGGAAGTGTTGCGCCGAACGGAACTGCAGACGACTACCGCGACGAGCGAGGGCCAGCGGCTCAAGCACGTCACACTGATTCCCGACCGCGGCGCCCGAATCACCGTCCGCGCGCGGCACCAGGTTTCAGGGGCGGCCGGTACCTCGCCGCCCAGATGCCCGGTCGCGCCGCACTGAGCCCGGAACAGCGCCGTGTCGTCAGGCGATGAGCGCGCGGATGGCGTCACCCGAGAGGTCGAGTTTCGGCAGGAACCTCGGTGGTGTGCCGGTGCCGGAGAGATCGGCGACGGGCAGTTCGGTGAGGGTAGAGGTGAGGATCGCCGTCACGCCTGTGGTGTCGGCGTGGGTGTGCAATTGGTCGACGAGGTCGAACCCGCTCTCCTCGCCGAGGTGCACATCCACCAGTGCGACGTCCGGTTGGAGGCTCTCGACGGTGTGCATCCCGTCCGACACCGACTGTGCCGTGCCGATGACCTCGATGCCACCCTGCTGCAGGAGCGCTGTCGCGGCGGCCAGGTAGTCGGCATTGTCGTCGACGATGACGCAGCGCAGAGATCGGCGGTTCGTCATGTATTCCATTGTCGCTGACCGATGCCGGCGAGGCATTCCTGCTAGCCGGTATCTGTGGCGGCGGCGACCGCGTCGTCCAGCGGCATCTCGGCGAGCAGTGTGGTACCGACACCAGTGGTGCTCGACAGGCGCAGCTTGCCGCCGAGTGCGGCCACGCGGTCCTCGAGACCCACCAGTCCGCTACCGGCGTCGAGAGCGGCGCCACCGACGCCGTCGTCGGCAACCGAGATGCGCAAGGACGTGGCATCGGTGTCGACATTCACGGTGACCACGGAAGCCTGTGCATGCTTGGCGGCGTTGGTGAGAGCTTCGGCGACGGTGTAGTACGCGGCGATCTCGACGGCTTGCGGCAGTCGTACCGGGACGTCGACGTGGACCTCGACCGGCAGCGGCGCCCGACGGCCGAGGTCGCGCAGCGCGGGACGCAGCCCGCCGCGGGACAGAATCGCGGGATGTACCCCGTGCGCCAGCTCGCGCAGCTCGTCGCTGGCGGTGCGCAGGCCGTCGCCGATCCCGGCGATCCTCGACCGGAGTTCGGCGGGATCCTCCGGAACCGCCATCTGCAGGGTGCGGACCTGCAGGGCCAGGGTGACCAGACGCTGCTGCGCGCCGTCGTGCAGATCACGTTCGATGCCACGGCGCGCATTGTCCGCGGCGGTGACGATCCGGGCGCGCGATGCCACCAGCTCGGCGCGGGCGTGGGCGTTCGCGATGGCCGTGGCGATGAGTTCGGCGAAATCCGTCAGGCAGGCTTCGGTGTCGGCCGGCAGGGCGCCCGGACCCGGTGTGCCGACAATCATTGCGCCCCAGAGCTGTCCATCGACCGTGACGGGTACGCCGACGCACGCTTGCAGACCGAGGTCGCGGACGAGCGCCGCCGTCGAGCCGCCGGCATCGTCGTGCGTGTCCATGCGCGCCGGGCGCCCCGTTGTCCGGACCATGGCGATGACGTCGTCACCGTCGAGGGGGAACGTGGTCCCGACGGATATGGCCGCGAGCCCCGGCTCGTCATGTGCGGCAACAAGAGTCGCGGTGCCGTCCGGTTCGTAGCGGACGAGCCCGGCGTTGCGGACGTGTAACACGGCGGCGGCCTCGTCGGCCACGCTCGACAGTACGTCGGCCGGTGAGGTGCCCTCTGCGATCAGGGTGGCAATGCGCCGCAGCGCTCCCTGCTGCTCGGCGAGTTCGCGCACCCGCTCGGTGGCTCCGGTCGCGACCTGCCAGCTTCGGTGCGCGTCGCGGGCACGGATACGCAGTTGCCAGCCAAGCACATTCGCGAGGCCGGCGACGGGGAGAAAAACCGACAGTGTCAGCACATCGATCGGCTTGAGGGGCAGGAGCGGGCCGCCGTCCAGATGCACCTGCAGATAGGCGAAGGCGCTCGCGGCAGTGGTCAGCAGGGACAGGCCCAGATCCCAGCCCGCGCTCATGATCAGCACCCCGAACATGAAGACGATGGCGTAGGTGCCGTGCGGCGGGGGATCGCGCAGCACTCGCACCAGGGCGACCTCGGCGGTGATCAGCCCCGCGGCGACCAGCAGCCCGACGTACCACGGTGGCGTGGCGACAGCGGGATTCCATCGTTCCGGATTCATCCGCCGCCTCCCGCCTGGTCACGTGTTCAGTCAACGACCCTAATCGCGGTCAGGACGGTATCGGCGGTGACTGGCTGGACCGGAGCGTCAGAACGACTGGTCGACGTGGCCTGCGGGCGCGTTCGAGTTGTGTTCGCCGTTCTGGTACTGGCTGTGGGTATCGGTGCCGTTGGGGACGGTCGGGTTGGTGTCTGCGGCGGCGACCGGCGCCACCACGAGTGCCCCGCCGACCGCGGCGATGGACAACCACACGGTGACGCGCTTGAGGGTGTTCTTCATGATCGGTGCTCGCTTTCGGCTCGGTGGGTGGGGTCAGGGTCAGGTCAGTGGTTGCGGAACAGCAGGAATCCGTAGTCGCCGCCGAAGGGCTGCTGCAATTGGCCTGCCTGCTGGGCGGCCGGACCCGGCGTCGCCACGATCTGGGCGTTGCCGTTGCTCTGGGTGACGGTGGCTCCTGTGGGTAGGGTGGCGGCCGCCGCGGTCGGTGCGGCGACGATGGCCAGCGCGGCGGCTGCCGTCGCGGCCAGCGGGATGATCCGGGTGCGAGTGATATGCATTGTCCTCTACCAGCTTTCGGTGTTCAGGTGACTTCGGTTGGCCGTGTTCGGCTGGTAATCACATTGCTCCGGAATGTCGTCCCCGTCGTCACTGCCAGCGCCCAATTCAGCGGTAGGGCTAGCTGCTATGCGAGCCGCCTGTCAGCGGGTCAGGGGCTGATTCACAGGACCGCGAGCGACGCCTGCCGACGGCGAGGCAAGATGAACGCACTGAGCGGCACGTCCGGCGTCTGACGCCCGCGGCGGCTATCGGGTCGAGATGAACGGGACGTATGTGGACGCAGTAGGCGTGAAGGAGGGGACGCGGGTCGTCGTCGCGGACGACGACGTGCTGCTCCGCGAAGGCGTGGCGAGCCTGCTGACCGGAGCGGGTTTCACCGTGGTCGGACAGGCGAGTGACAGCGGCGAGTTGCTCACCTTGGTCAGGGAGACCGTGCCTGACCTGGTGGTGACGGACATCCGGATGCCGCCGACACATACGACCGAGGGGCTGGACGCCGCCAAGGTCATCCGCGGCGAGCTACCGGATGTCGCGATCCTGGTACTGTCGGCGCACGTCGATGTCGAGCATGCGATGGAGCTGCTCAGCGGTGGTCAGCGCATCGGTTACCTGCTCAAGAGCCGTGTCATCGATGTAACCGACTTCCTGGAGACGCTGCACCGCATCACGGGCGGCGCGTCGGTGGTGGACCCCGCCCTCGTGCAGGAACTGTTCGCGGCGCAGCGCCGTCACGACCCGCTGGCCGTGTTGACCGAGCGTGAGCACGAGGTGCTGGCGCTGATGGCCGAAGGCCGGTCGAACGCCGGCATCGGCCATCAGCTCTGGGTGACCGAAGGGACCGTCGAGAAGCACGTGCGCAGCATCCTCAGCAAGCTGAATCTGCCCGACACCGGTGAGGATCACCGCCGGGTGCTGGCGGTCATCACCTTCCTGGATTCGCGCTGAGGCGCAAGCCGTTGAGTGCCCAGATGGTGAGATACGCCAGACCGAAGAACGCGGCAACCGCCAGCCCCACGCCGGTCGACTGCACGTAGGAAAGCGGCGAGCGGACCCACTCGAATGTCTCCGCTACCACCGCGTGCGGCCGGGTGACCAGGTCCCAGGAATTCCACCGCTGAAACCGGCCGATCACGACACCGACCGCGCACAACCCCACGGACACGACCACGGTCAGCCAACCCCACACGGGACCGAAGTCGTGATCGATGCGCTTGTGGACCAGCAACAACGACACCACGCCGAGCAGGATTCCGGTCCAGGCGGCGAAGCCGAACTGCAGCACGTGGCGCCACAGTTCGTCACGTCCGCCCAGGTGCACGAGGTCGGTGACCAGATACGGCGCGTTCGGCAGAAAAGCCAGCCAGCCCAGACCGAGGGGCAGCAGCCACGAGCGCCGGGACACCACGGCGAAGGCGGCGGCGAACAGCATCGGAATCCAGGCCAGGAACATGTTCCACACCAAGAACAAGGTCGGATAGGACAAGCGCGCCTCCGGATCGGTGATGCCGAGGACCAGAGTGAGCGCAGTTGTTGCGAGCAGGGCGGCGACCAGCAGGAACCCGCGGAAATCGATCACCCGACCAGTGTGCCCGGGATTCGGCGGACGGTTGTGGTTCCGGGGTTTAGCGTCCGGCATTCCCGGGTACCTGACTGCCGAGGGCGGAGCTGGCCCGCCGTCCTCGGTTGATGGAGCGAAGCGGTTGATGGAGCGAAGCCAGGAGGGGAGTAGTCCTTGACGGACTCGAGGTACAACTCAATACGGTGGATGCGGCGCCTGGTGGCGATCGGTGCGGAGCGACGATGGCGCTGGGGGCGCTGGCGGTGATGGCCGGTACTCAACCTATGCGTGTCGACCCGCGAGATGCCATACCGTCGGTGGCCACCGGCTGCACGTTGTCCATGCCGCGACTCGGTTCGCGGAATGCGCGGGACGCGGCGGCGACGACGGAGTGCAGCATCGCCTCTTCGTAATCCACTCGCCAATAGAGTGGTGGCACAGACATTTTGACGAGGTTAGTCGGCTACCGCGACGGTCGGTAGCCGACTAACCGGACTTCTGTCACCGAAATCGATTGGAAATCAACGAAAAATCGCAGCTGATGCAGCCGGGGTATGGCTTCCGGGCCGGGCACTTTCCGGACCGTCAATCGGATCGCTGAATCCCGTGCGAGCAAACATAGTGCAGCAGTAGATATTTGATTGATCATCACGTCGACGGTGAACATCGGGTACGGTGGAACCGGAGACGTCCACCAAGGGAGCTGACTTCCACCATGTGCGGCATTGCCGGCGAAATCGCCTGGGGCCGTGGTGCTGATCTGGCGGCAGTGGCTGCCATGACCGACCGTTTGGCATCGCGGGGCCCGGACAGTAGCGGTTTGTGGGTGCGGGACGGGGTGGCGCTGGGCCACCGGCGTCTGGCCATCATCGATCTGTCCAGTCACGGACATCAACCCATGCATGATCCGGAGCTCGGGCTCACCGTCGTGTTCAACGGCTGCATCTACAACTATCCCCAGCTGCGCCAAGAACTTTCGGGCAAGGGGTACCACTTCTTCTCCCACAGTGACACCGAGGTGGTGTTGAAGGGGTACCAGGAGTGGGGCGAACGGGTCGTCGAGCACCTCTACGGAATGTTCGCGTTCGCCGTCGCGGAGATGGAAACGGGACGCGTGCTGCTGGCGCGCGATCGCTTGGGGGTCAAGCCCCTGTACTGGTGCGAGGCTGCAGGGGGAGCGGTGCGGTTCGCGTCGTCACTACCGGCGCTGGTCGCCGGGGGCGGGGTCGATACCGAGCTCGATCCGGTTGCCCTGGAACACTATCTGAGCTTTCACTCGGTCGTGCCTGCTCCGCGCACCATCCTGCGCGGTGTGCAGAAGCTGCCACCGGGCACCGTGATGCGCATCGAACGCGATGGCAGGCGCACCGAAACGACCTATTGGGAACCGATTTTCGAGCGATCGCTGGAGCGGGCCGACTGGACCGAGAACGACTGGCGGGACGCCGTGCTGGCGGCACTGCGCACCGCGGTCGAACGCCGACTGGTCGCCGATGTGCCTGTGGGCTGCCTGCTCTCCGGTGGTCTGGACTCCAGCTTGATCGTCGGCTTGCTCGCCGAGGCCGGCCAGCACGGCCTGGCCACGTTCTCCATCGGGTTCGAAGCCGCGGGCGGGGAGGAGGGCGACGAGTTCAAGTACTCGGACGTCATCGCCCGCCAGTTCGACACCGACCACCACCAGATCCGCGTCGACTCGTCACGCATGCTGCCCGCACTCTCGGGTGCCATCGACGCCATGAGCGAACCGATGATGAGCCACGACTGCGTGGCGTTCTACCTGCTGTCGCAGGAAGTCAGCCAGCACGTGAAGGTCGTGCAGTCCGGGCAGGGGGCCGACGAGATCTTCGCCGGTTATCACTGGTATCCGCCGATGGCGGGCGCAATGGACAACGATCCGGCCGACGCGCTGCAGCGCTACCGGAGCGCATTCTTCGACCGCAGCCACGACGCGGTCAACCGGCTACTGCAGCCGCAGTGGCAACTCGATCACGATTCTGCAGGGGCGTTCGTCCTGCAGAATTTCACCCATCCCGGTGCGGCCACCGCCACCGACAGGGCGCTGCGGCTGGACACTACCGTCATGCTCGTCGACGACCCGGTCAAACGGGTCGACAACATGACCATGGCCTGGGGATTGGAAGGCCGGGTGCCGTTCCTCGACCACGAACTCGTCGAGTTGGCAGCGACCTGTCCGCCGGAATTCAAGACCGCACAGGGCGGCAAAGGTGTGCTGAAGGACGCTGCGCGCAAGGTCATCCCGGCCGAGGTCATCGACCGGCCCAAGGGCTATTTCCCCGTGCCCGCGCTCAAGCATCTCGCCGGGCCCTACCTGGACCTGGTCCGCGACGCACTACACAGCCGGGCCGCGCGCGACCGCGGCCTGTTCGCACCGGAGGTGGTCACCGAGATGTTCCGCGATCCAAATGGCAGTCTCACCCCGCTGCGCGGGAATCCGTTGTGGCAGATCGGTTTACTGGAACTCTGGCTCGCCCAGCACGTTGACGGGGCGGCCCGGTCGTGACCACGGGCAAGGGCAACGCCGGCAGCACCGCCGTCGGCGTCGTCCAGGATCTCGGGTGGGGACGGCTGGTCTTCGGCCAGACGTTCGGCGACCCCGCCGAATTCGGTGTCGCCCTGCGCGAGGAAGCCAGCGGCCGCAGAGACATCGGGATGTATCTCGATGCGCCGCACGTCTTCGTGGCCCTGCACCCGCACGAGTTCTTCATCGACCCGAGTTTCACCTACCGGCTCGACCTGACGAAGCCCATGCAGTACCAGCCGCCCGAGGTCCCGGGATTGTCGGTGCGCCAGGTGAATTCGTTCGAGGACTGTGTCGCGATCAACCACATCTACTCGCGGTGCCACATGGTGCCGGCGGACAGCGACCTGATGTGGGCCAACAGCCAGTCCGCGCCGCAGGTGGTGTACCTGGTCGCCATCGACGATCAGAGCGGCCAGATCGTCGGTACGGTCACGGGCATCGACCACACGCAGTTGTTCGGCGATCCCGAGAACGGCTCCAGTTTGTGGTGCCTGGCAGTGGAGCCGGCCGCGGCGCGTCCCGGCACCGGCGGCCTGCTCGTGCGCTCGTTGATCGAGGAGTTCATCCGGCGCGGCCGGGCCCAGATGGATCTGTCGGTGCTGCATGACAACGGCGGCGCCATCGCGCTGTACGAGCGCATCGGCTTCACCCGAGTGCCTGCAGTTCTCGGGATCAAGCGCAAGAACGCCATCAACGAACCGCTGTTCGCGCCGGTGAAACCGGAAGAGGAACTGGCCCAACTGAATCCGTATGCGCGCATCATCGCCGACGAGGCGATCCTGCGCGGTATCGCGGTGGACGTCCTCGACGCGCAGGCCGGCTACCTGCGGCTCACTCACGGCGGCACGAGCATCGTCACCCGCGAATCGCTGTCCGAGCTGACCAGTGCCGTAGCGATGAGCCGGTGCGATGACAAGCGCATTGCCCGCGCCGTCGTCGCCGACGCGGGTATCCGCATACCGGAAGGGTGCACGGCGACGTTCACGGACGAGGACTGCCGCTTCCTGGAGAAGGTGGGCACGGCCGTCGTCAAACCGGCCCGGGGAGAACAGGGAGCGGGCATCACGGTCGGGGTCACCGGAGCCGACGAGCTGAACCGTGCCATCGAACTCGCCGTGCAGCATTGCCCCCACGTTCTCATCGAAGAGCGCTGCGAGGGTGAGGATCTGCGGATCATCGTCATCGGCGGCAAGGTGATCGCCGCAGCCATCCGCCAGCCGCCCGAGGTGATCGGCACCGGTACCCACACCATCCGCCAGCTGATCGAAGCGCAGAGCCGGCGTCGGTCGGTGGCCACGCACGGTGAATCGCTGATCCCGTTGGACAGCGTCACCGCGGACACCGTGCACAAGGAAGGCTGGCAGCTGGACGATGTACTGCCGGCCAACGAGCGACTGATCGTGCGTCACACCGCGAATCTGCACACCGGTGGCACCATTCACGACGTCACCGACGAGCTCAATCCGATGCTGGCGAAAGTGGCCGTGGACGCGGCGGAGGCCATCGAGATTCCGGTGACCGGAATCGATCTGATCGTGCCGACGGTGCGCGGTGAGGAGTACGTTTTCATCGAGGCGAACGAGCGTCCGGGCCTGGCGAACCACGAGCCACGTCCGACCGCCCAGGCGTTCATCGATCTGCTGTTCCCGCGCACGGCGGCCACCCCGTGGGCGTGGCATCCTGATCCGATCGAGCAGCACTGAGTGGCCTCAGAAGTTCGAATGTCGTTGTTGGACAAGGTGCCGGTGAATTGGAGGGATGATGGCTGAGCCCGACGATGCCGAAAACTTGCACATGTCGGCGGATGACCGTGGCTGGATGGTCGACACGCTGTTGGCGTTGTTGCAGACGCCGAGCCCGTCGGGGCGCACCGATGCGGTGATGCAACTGATCGGCCAGACCCTGACCAAGCTCGGCGTGCCGTTCACGCTGACCCGCCGTGGCGCGCTGATCGCCGAGCTGCCGGGGCGGTCGCAGACCACGGACCGGGCCATCGTGGTGCACGCCGACACCATCGGCTGCATGGTGCGCGAGCTCAAGGACAACGGCCGGCTGGCGCTCGTTCCGGTCGGCACCTTCTCGGCCCGTTTTGCCACCGGCGCCCGGGTCCGGATCCTGCCCGACGACAACGACCAGTTCTTCACCGGAACCGTCATGCCGCTCAAGGCCAGTGGTCATGCGTTCGGTGACGAGATCGACACTCAGCCGACCAGCTGGGACGACGTGGAAGTGCGGGTGGACCGCAGTGTGGAGTCACGCGCGGATCTCGAACGGCTGGGCTTGAACGTCGGCGATTTCGTCGCCCTGGTGGCCAGCCCGGAGCTGACCGAAGACGGTTTCGTCGTCTCCCGGCACCTCGACGGCAAGGCCGGCGTGGCCATCGCCCTGACGCTGGCCAAGGTCGTCGCCGAGCGCAACATCGTGCTGCCGCACAGGACAACGCTCATGGTGACCATCACCGAAGAGGTCGGCCACGGCGCCAGTCACGGCCTGCCGCCGGATGTCGCGGAACTGGTGTCCGTGGACAACGCGGTGTGTGCGCCCGGCCAGCAGTCCCTCGAGCACGGCGTCACCATTCCGATGGCCGACATGCACGGACCGTTCGACTATTACCTGACCCGCAAGTTGTGCAAGTTGGCCCAGGAAAAAGGAATTACCCACGCGCGCGACATTTTCCGGTACTACCGATCGGACGTTGCGGCAGCCATCGAAGCCGGCGCAGCCACCCGCGCGGCGCTCGTGGGGTTCGGGCTCGACGGCAGCCACGGCTGGGAGCGCACGCATCTCGATTCGCTCGAGGCGACCTATCTGCTGCTGTACAGCTGGCTCCGCACGCCGCTGACTTTCGCGATGTGGGACGCGCAGCCGTTCGGCGATCTCGAAGATTTCCCCGCCGAACAGGCCGCTGCCAGCGAGCAGTGGGTGCCGCTGTCGCGCGGTGACTACACCGACCCCGGTGCCGCGTCACAGGGACACCACTGGCCACCCGAGGACGGCAGCGGTGACGCGTTGCCGGACTGACCCGGACCGATTTGGGCGCAAATTGGTCGGGTCCGCGGCGTTTAGTTCGCCGCGGATTGGGTAGCAGTAGCTGGATACTGTGCCAGACCGGAGGAGGGACCTCATGACACCGGCGTCGACACCTGCCAATGATGACGTCATCGACTACGTCAAAGCGCGGCACCTGACGACGCGCGAGCTGTTCGCAAAGACGCTGCGTGCGGTGGACATCACCGAGCGGCAGCACTACTTCGCGGAGCTGCGGGCGGCACTGACCGCGCAGGAAGTGAGCGAGGAGTTGCTGGTCCACCCTCGCGTGCGGCGCGGGCGGGTGGTCGAGTCATTGCGTGACGAGGTGGATGAGACCAAGGAGCAGTTGGACCACATGCGGCAGCTGGACCTGACGTCAGCAGAATTCGAGACGGCGCTCACCCACCTGCGGCAGGCCGCCGAGGACCACACCCAGCGCGTCGAAGCCGAGGAATTTCCGCTGTTGACGGACCGGTGATCACCGGGACGCGGACTGCTCGACGCGTGGTTGCGGCGTGGAGCGGCCCAGCTTGCCCATGACGAACTGGGCTGCCTGATCGGCCATTCCGTTATCGGCGTACGCGACGTGGGCGGCGTTGTCGCCTCCCGCCGTGGAGCACACCGGGTCTTCAGGAATGCATAGGTCGAGAGTCTTTGTTGCGTAACGCGAGCCCACGGTGATCGGCGGTGCGCCGGTGTACACCATCTGCAGGAAACCCGACGATGGCTTGCCGAAAAGCACGACCGCAGCCACATGATCGGCCACGAACGCCGGCATCGGCCCGGTGATGCCCATGGGCAGAGTGACGCCCGCCGGCACCGCGTCCTCGGTGATGTAGGCAGCCACCGCAGCGCCCTGCGAATACCCGCCGAGCACGATCTTGGTGGTCGGGCAGATGGCCGCGGTGCTCTGCACCCGGTTCGCCGCGTCGACGACGCCGTCTGCCGCCGTGGCGAAGTCGAGCGACGCCGGGTAGTCGACCGGGGCGACATCGACGGTCCGGCCGGCGGCGCGCGCATTGAGGGCGTCGACGAAAGCCTGCCCGGCTTTACCCACGCCCGGTGGTTCCATGGTGCCGCGCGCGAACACGACTTGAACATCCCGGACAGGGCTGCGCCGATACGGGCGCGGTGGCCGCAGGCACAGCCAGCATCAGTGAGGTCAGGGGCAGAGCTGCAGCCAGGCAGCACGTGATGGTCTTCATGTGGAATCCACCGATCCTCGACTCACCCGTCGGATCGCGCCATTGCGGTCGACGAATACGGCGTGGTTACCCAGTGCACGGCGGGTCGAAACCAGCACTGCATCAATCGTTCGGCACGGGCCCGACAGGGCGCAGCCCGAATTGCCAACGTTCGCTGCTTGCCGAGGGCTTGGCGCCGGCCTCAGCGGCTTCGGCGCAGTGGTCGCAGCAGTATGGTCGGTCATCGGTTCGCACCGCGTGACCCAAGATTCGGCATCCGCAGTGCCGACACATCGGGGCCACCATCGTGGCCATGCACTCGATGCAGTCGAAGGTGGCACTGCGGCCGTTCCAGTTGACGGTGAACGCCTGGTCGCAATCTGTTCCGCACGTAATGCACACCGCCATCTGCAAATTGCTTCCCGTCCGGCTTTTCGTCTGTTGCTGTCGCCGGTGGCCTGAATACCCTGGCCGCAATCGGTGAAACCTGTTCTCACGATTCACCTTTTTCACGTCTGGCCAGGAATTATTGCTGGTCGCGGCGGGCCTGGCGGTGGTGCACTGATCCGATCGGCGGTATGGTCGATTACAGCGCCGCCACGGCGCAGTTGCTTAGACCGAAGCGACGGCAGCTGAAAGCTTCCCGTCCGGTGTATGGCTGCGGTCCAGATCAGGGCGCGGCGCAATGGGCACCGCGGGTGGCGATCGGCGACGGCAGATTGCCGGTCCACGTGATTGGTGGAAACAACATGCATGCCACGTCACCGGGAGTCGCTGGTGAGTTGATTTTCCCGATGCGTGTTGTGGGCCTGGGAAGGCACGTTCATGTCAACCTCATTGCTGGAGAAGCGCTTACCTGAAGGCGCCCGTTACTCAGATGAATATGCGGATGTCCCCGCCATGGTGGCGGAGCTGCGCGCCCTTCCGGCAGAGTCCGACGAGTTCATTCGGCAGCGCGACAACATCGTGTTGCGGTGCTGCCCATTGGCGGACCGGCTGGCCCGTCATTTCGATGGCAGGGGAGAGAACATCGACGACCTGGTCCAGGTCGCCCGCGTCGGTCTGATCCAAGCGGTCAACCGTTTCGACCCCGACAACGGCGCGGGATTCGTGGCGTTCGCGGTCCCGACCATCATGGGCGAGCTCCGGCGCCACTTCCGTGACTACGGCTGGAAAGTGCACGTGCCCAGGAGCGTTCGCGACATCCGTCAGCAAATCAAGGGCGTGACAACCGAATTGACGCAGCGCTTGGGTCGGTCGCCGAATACCAGTGAACTCGCCGAGGCGCTGAGCGTTGCCCCCGAACAGATCGTCGAAGGACTGCTGGCGGCCAATGCCTATCAGCCGCAATCACTCGATACGCCTGTGGCCGACAATGACGACAACCCCCAGTCGCTCGCTGACCTGCTCGGCGATGTCGACGACGGGTTCGAGCGGATCACTGATCGGGAGTCGGTGAAGCCCGCGCTGGAGGCGCTCCCGCCGCGCGAACAACGGATTCTCTACCTGCGATTCTTCGCATCCAAGACCCAACGTCAGATCGCCGATACCATCGGCGTCTCGCAGATGCATGTCTCGCGGATCCTGGAGCGGACGCTGCGCGAGGTCCGGGAGCAGGTGGCGGCGCAGAGCTGACGGCGCTCTGGCGTAACGGCTCGAGAGCCTGACTCTCCCCGCCGCTTGGCGCGGCGAGAAGAATCAGCGGTGGGCCGGTGACGTCGATGCGGACGCGACGGTGGCGGCCGACTTTCTCGACGCGCTGGTGCGGCAAGGGCTTTCGCCCGAGCGCACCAGTGGCGCCGACCGCCTGGTTGCCCAGGCGGGACTCACCGACAACTAGCCGTGGCCACTGCCGCAGCCGACTCCGGGAATGCAGCCGCTGCCGCCGGGCATGCCACCCGGGCCGGCGTTGGTGCCGCCGGAGCCGCAGACCGTGCCGATCTGGGTGGGTACGCAGCCGGCACCTCCCGGGCCGCCTCCGGGACCGCCGTTCACGCCGCCGGAACCACACTGGCCGTTGACGCAACCGCCGCCGCCCGGCCCGGGGCCGGGATCATCGGCGGGCTGCAGCGGGTAACTGGTCAGCACCGGATGGGCACCGACGGTGCTCGGCACGATGTCGGCTGAAACGAACGGGGCGGCCACGCCGGCCGATGCGAACGCGCCGGCCGCCAACAGGGGAATGATCTTGTTAGTCAACATATCCAGTTCATTGCCGCCCCGGGGCACGGTCAAACATTGTCAGCGGTGATCAATTCGAAGCTCGGGGTCCACTCACGGGCGATGCGTGAGTACTACAGTGTGTCGTAGGTCACCTCCAGTAATACTTGCATCGATGATGCTTATTTAAATAGCCTGCTTAACAGGTGGAGGACGGGCATCGGGAAATCTTCGAGCCAGGTCGCGCCAGCGCATTCACACCACAGTGAAAGGTTCTGCCATGTCGTCTACATCGCTTTTGTCGCCGGCCCTGTTGTCCCCGGCCCACGCCGAGGTCGTCAAGGCCACATTGCCGGTGGTCGGTGGTGCGATCGGGGAGATCACCCCGGTTTTCTACCGCCGGTTGTTCGCGGCGCATCCCGAGTTGGAGCGTGATCTGTTCAACCGCGGCAACCAGGCCAACGGATCGCAGCAGAAGGCGTTGGCGGGATCGGTCGCCATGTACGCGACGCTGCTGGTCGACCCGGATGCCCCCGGCGCTGACGTCATTGAGCGGATCGCCCACAAACACGCGTCCCTCGGTGTGGCACCTGAGCAGTATCCGGTGGTCTACGAGCACCTGTTCGCGGCGATCGTCGAGGTGCTCGGCGCAGACGTCGTCACGGCCGACGTCGCCGAGGCGTGGACGGCGGTCTACTGGTCGATGGCCGACATGCTGATCGGTCGGGAACAGGAGTTGTACGAGGCGGCCGGCACGGATCCGGAGCATGTCTGGATGCCGGTCAAGGCGGTGGACCGGGTGCAGCAGTCGCCGCTGACGGTGGCCTTCGGGCTGGCCGCCGTCGACGGCGGAAAACTCCCCGCTTTCACTCCGGGACAGTACATTTCGGTGGCCGTGCAACTGCCCGACGGCGCTCGTCAGATTCGTCAGTACAGCTTGTCGCACGCAGGTGCCGACGACCGGTGGCGCATCTCGGTGCGTCGTGACGGCGCGGTGTCGTCGTACTTGCACGAGTACGTGTTCGAAGGTGATGTGCTTCAGGTGTCGCACCCGTTCGGCGACATCGCCCTGGACAGTCCCGCAGACACGCCGCTGCTGCTGATCTCGGCGGGCATCGGGATCACCCCTGTGCTCGGCATGCTCTACTTCATCGCGGCAGAGCAGCCGGGACGCCCCGTGACCGCGGTGCACTGTGATCGCACCCGCGCCAGTCACGCCCACCGCGCCGAACTTGCCGATCTGGTCGACCAGATTCCCGGTGCCGCGCTGCACACGTGGTACGACGGGCTGCCCGACGACTATCCGTTGACCGAACCAGACCGGCGTGGCCGAATCGACCTGAGCGCCATCGACTTCCCGTCCGAAGCCAACGTCTACATCTGCGGCCCGACACCGTTCATGGAAGAGGCGGTCCGGCAGCTCGAGGTAGCCGGGATACCGCGAGAGCGCATCTGGTTCGAAGCCTTCAGCCCGCTGGCCGTCTAGCCTCGCAGCTGATGACTACTCCGGCAGCGATCCAGGTCGCCATCACGTTCGTCTGGTTGGGGATGGTGCTCGCCATCTCTTTCCTGGAGGCGCCGCTGAAATTCCGGGCTCCGAACGTCACGCTGCAGATCGGGCTCGGGATAGGGCGCCTGGTATTCCGCGCGCTCAACACGGTCGAGCTGGTATTCGCGGCGGGAATTGTGCTGGCGGTCTTGGTGAGTCGGCCTTCGGTGCCCGTCACGGCCGCGTTCGTCGTGGCCGTGACGGCACTCGCGGCACAGCTGCTCGTCGTACGTCCCAGGCTGAATCGCCGGTCGGACGAAGTGCTGGCCGGCCGTGTCGGGCCACGGTCCCGCGGGCACTACGTCTACGTGGCGTTGGAGTTGATCAAGGTCGTCGCCCTCCTGGTCGCCGGCATCTGTTTGCTCTGATTGACCACCGCGAGCAGTGTCGGCAGGACTACGTAGCCTGGGGCCATGAAGCAGCAACTGCACTTCTTCACCCTGGCCACGGTCGACCTGGATGCCACCCGGCGGTTCTATGCCGCGCTCGGCTGGACCCCGACGCTCGATGTGCCGGGAGAGATCATCTTCTACCAGTCGGCGCCGGGCCAACTACTCGCCTTCTTCCTCGCGGAGAAGTTCAACGCTGACCTCGCGCAGGCGGCCGACCACTCGCAGGTCAGCGGAATCACGTTGGCGCACAACGTCGACAGTCCGGACGCCGTCGTCGAACTCGCGGCCGCGATGACCGCCGCGGGTGGCACCACACTCAAGCCGCCGCAGCCCGGGCGGTTCGGTGGGGTGTTCCACGCGCACATCCAGGATCCCAATGGCGTGATCTGGGAGATCGCGCACAATCCGAACTGGCGGATCAACGCAGACGGCACCGTCAGCCTGGGATAGACGCTCTGCCCTACATCTTGATGGCGGGCAGCAACCGGATGAGGTTCCAGGTTCGGTTGCGGCGAGCGCAGAGGCTCGAAATGCCAAGGGAGCCAAGCCAGATGGCAACCAGCACGATGATGGCCTGCCATAGCCGGTTGTCGATACCACCCAGGATCAGCTGGCGAAGTCCGTTGACGCCGAACGTCATCGGGTCGAATCTGTGCAGCACCTGGAACGGTCTGGACGTCGTCTCGACGGGATACATACCGCCGGCGCTGACCATCTGCAGCATCAGCAGCGCCATGATCAACACGCGCCCGACCGCCGGTCCGACGAGTGCATTGATGGCCTGCGTCGCCGCCACGAAGGCCAACGAGATGAGCATCATGAAGCCCAGCATCGCGACCGGATGCGACACCTGCATACCGAGGGCGAACCGTACGACGCAGTACAGAATGATCGCCTGGAACAGCGCGATGACCGCCGCCGGTAGGTAGCTTGCCAGCACCACCCTGATGGCCAGCACCTCGGCGGCGATGGGGCGGTTCTGCAAGGGCCGCAACACCATCCACAGCACCAGCGCGCCGAAGAACAGCGCCAGTGTGAGGAAGAACGGAGCCATGCCGGTGGCGAAGTTGGGGGCACCGTTCTCGTGTGAGGAATCCAGGTTCACCGGACCGCCGATGGTGTCGGCGATGGCCTGTTTCTGCTGCTCGGTCCAGGCCGGCACCTGTTTGGCGCCGTCCGCCAGCTTGGTGGCCAGTTCGTGATTGCCGTCCTTGAGCTGGACGGTGCCGGACTTGAGCTGGCGTGCCCCGTCGTCGAGTTGCACGATGCCGCTGGCCAATTGCGCGTTTCCGGTGGCCAGCTGCTGGGCCCCGCTCCGCAACTGGTTCAGCTTGTCGGTGAGCTGCTGGCCGCCGCTGCCAACTTGGTCCAGCGCGGTCCGCAGCGGGCTGCCGGGGGAGCGCAGGGTCTCGGTCATCGAGATGGCGGCGTTGCGTCCATCGGTGATCTGCTGACGGATCTGGGGCGTGAACTGATGGCCGTTCAGCTGGTCCTGGACGCCGCGCAGGGTATTCACCGCGCCGACCGACACCGGGTCCTCGTTCACCGAAAGTTGTTGGATCACCGAACCGATCGCCGCTGCCGCCGTGTCCTGCGCGGTGGCCAGGGCGCCGGCCTGATCGGCAGCCTGCTCCAGAGCTGTCGCGCTCTGCTGCAACTGCTCGGTGCTTCCGCCGACCTGTGACAGCGCCTTGGTCACTGTCAGCAGCGGGTCGGTGGCCTGATTGATGCCGGCGGACAGCTGCTTGGCCCCGGCGGAGAGTTTGGCCGAGCCGTTGCGGGCGTCGTCGAGACCACCGACCAACTTGCCTGCGCCGACATCTACCTGCGCCGCGCCGTCGGCCAGCTTCTGCGCCCCGTCGGCAGCCTGCTTGATGCCGGTGCCGGAGGAAACCACCACGGACAGAATCTGATTGACCGCCTGACCCGAGATACGGGTGGACACCGCATTGAGCACCTGGCTGGTGGCGGTGCGGCCGATGGTCGAGGAGATGTAGTTGTTGGCATCGTTGTACACCGCGATCAGCTGGGCTTTTTCGGGATTGCCCGTGACCGGCGAGGCGACGGCCTCGCTGAAGTTCTCCGGCAGCTCCAGCATGAAATAGAACTTGCCGTGCTCGACGCCGTCGCGTGCTTCCTTGTCGCTGACCACGTGCCAGTCCAGGCTGTGATCGGCAGTCAGGCTCCTGGCGATCTCGTTGCCCGCGTTCACGTGGACGCCCTCGACGACGGCGCCGCGGTCGGCGTTCACCAGGGCCACCGGCATCTTGTTGACCTGACCGAACGGATCCCAGAACGCCCACAGATACAGCGCGCCGTACACCAGCGGCAGCAGCATCAGCACGACGATCGCGGCGCGCGTCATGCGGCTGCGGCCGAAACGCTTGATCTCAGAACCGAATGCGAGTCCAGCGAGCATGGTCAGGCCTTTCCGGTGTGCATGCGGAGGTCATGCAGCACATGTTCGGGTGCGTCGTCACCCAGCGGGTTGGTGACGCCGACGACGACGGTGCGGTGTTCGGCGAGGGCGCCCAGGCGCTGCACGGCGAGGTCCCGGCGTTCGTTGTCCCGCACCTGCTCGAGGTCGCCCACTATCAGGACGGGCCGGTCGGACATCAGGGCCAACGTGATGCGCAGCAGAAAGAGCTCGAGATCGGACAGTTCGATGATGAAGGTCTTCGGCGACAGCAGTGGAATGTCGCCGAAGACCGCCGCCATCTCGGGAGTGTCCGACTGGACCGGCACCCAGGCCGGGAACGGTGAGACCCAGCGGCGCTGCTCGGTGAGCACCGTCTGGGCCGTCACCGTCTCCTCGAGATCGTCGATCTCCGCGAACGCGGCGATGGCACAGTGCTGCCGGATGCCGCGCGGTCTCGTCGCTCCGCCCACGCTGACGGTGCCCTTGGTCGGCTTGAGCCGGCCGGCGAGCGTGAGCAAGAGCGTGTCCTGAGCCGGTCCGCCGGGCATCTGAATGGCGTGGAACCCGGGCGTAAGTTCCAGGTCGACGTCGGAGAAGAGCGGACCGTGTTCGCCGACGACGCCGAGGCCCTGCGCGGTGATCACCGGCGGGCCGTCCGCTGGGTCCGTGGCGGCCGTCGTCTCGTCGTGCATCAGTGCTCATCTCCGGGGTCGAAGTAACGATGGCCAGTAAATCAGCGTGGGAAGGCAAATCTGCGGTTAGCGGGTATCCGGAGGTTGTGATGTCACGCGGATTCCGACGCGATATGCCGGGGCAGACACAGGCGGTCGCAGCGGCCGTGCGGATCGCTTCCCGGTAATGTCTGTGCGACCCGCCACTGGACGTCTGTCAAGAACAGAATTCTCGTGATTGTGAATGGGAATTTCATTTGTGAGAGTGTCGTTGTTATTGTCCCGTTATGCATCGCATCGGGGGCGTTCTGGCCGCATGTCTACTTCTCGGTTCACTACTTGTGGGGCTGCCCGCGGCCCACGCTGACGGCGACGAGCCGCAGTACGCCGAGTTCTATCTGCCGCCGGATCCACTGCCGCCGGGCCGGCCCGGCGATCTGATCCGGACGCAGCCGTCGCGGCTGGTGCTCGAACCGTCCGGGCAGCTGGGCGCGATCATGGCCACCGGAACGCGAATCATGTACCGCAGCACCGATGCCCGCGGAAATCCGGTTGCGGTCACCGGCACCTACTTCGAGCCGTACAACGACTGGCCGGGCAAGGGGCCGCGGCCGCTGATCAGTTACGCGGTGGGCACGCAGGGACAGGGCAACCAGTGCGCGCCGTCGCGGCAGTTCAACCAGGGCATCCACTATTCGGGTGGCTGGGACATCATGGTCAACTACGAGGCAGCGTTCATCGCCACGATGGTGGCCCGGGGCTTCGCGATCGTGATGACCGATTACGAGGGCCTCGGCACTCCAGGGATGCACACGTACGTCAACCGCGTCGCCGAGGCCGCCGCTGTGCTCGACGCTGCCAGGGCTGCCAAGAAACTCCCCGGCACCTCGCTGGATCCCGATGGGCCGGTTGCCTTCTGGGGTTACTCGCAAGGCGGTGGCGCCGCGGCGTCGGCTGCCGAGCTGGCATCGTCCTATGCGCCTGACCTGCATGTCGTCGGCACATATGCCGGGGCGCCCGTGGCCGACCTCAAAGAACTGTTCCCGTACACCGACGGCAGTGCCCTGGTCGGTGTCGTCGGGTACGCGCTCAACGGCGAGATTTACGCCTATCCGGAGTTCGCCGATCTGATCCGCTCCAAGCTCACCCCGCGGGGCAAAGACATGCTGGAGAGTGTGTCGCGACAGTGCGTCGGGCAGACGATCGTCGACTTCATGTTCCGGCACCTGCAGCCGTACTTCACGGAAGACATCAACGTGCTGGTCGAGGAAGAACCCTTCAAGACGCTGTTCGACATGCAGAAGCTCGGCAAGTACAAGCCGGGCGCTCCGGTACTGATCAACAGCAATAGATACGACCCGCTGGTGCCGTGGACAGCCGCCAATCAGCTGGGCCGGGACTGGTGCGACAAGGGCGCCGACGTCGAGTTCCGCACCAACGAGGAGCCGCCGTTCCTGAACAAGCTGGTGATCAACCACGCCTTGCCGATGCTGGTCGACGGCGAGCCGGCGATGCAGTGGATCGCCGCGCGGTTCAACGGCGAACCGACGACACCGAACTGCGGGACGTACTGACCCGAATGCTCAGCCGCGGCTGCCCGCCGCCGACGCGCGGATCACGCGGTCGCGGCCGCGGCTCTTCGCCTCGTACATCGCGACGTCAGCGCGCCGGATGGCAGATCGCAGCCCGGCCTTGTGCCCGAGCTGAGACACCCCGATGCTCACCGTCCCGGCGAGAACCACGTCGTTGTGACTGAAGGTGGCCGCGGCGAACGCCACCCGAAGGCGGTCGGCGATGACCGCGGCCTGACTTTCGTCGACGCCCGGCAGCATGGCGCAGAACTCCTCACCGCCGATCCGGGCCAGCAAGTCGCCGCCGCGCAGGTTCGACCGGGCCACGCACGCGAACTCGGCCAGCAGGCGGTCACCGGCCTCGTGCCCGAAGACGTCGTTGACGGCCTTGAACTCGTCGAGGTCCATCACGATGACCGAGCACCGAAGCTGCCGCACGACGCATTCCTCGGCGAGCCGCTGAGCCTGGATCATGAAGCCGGCCCGGTTGAGCGTGCTGGTGAGGGAGTCGAGCATGGCTGCATCGGCCAATTGGTCCTCGAGCCGTTCCCACCCCATCAACGACAGGCACAGGTTGATGGCCATGACGGCGAAAGTGAAGAACAGCATGGGAACCGACAACGCCGGACCCGTCGTGACGAACTGAACGGCGTCGGCATCGAGATGGAGGCTGACCGAGCGCCCGACCGTCGCCGCAGCCGCGACCACATACAGGCCGATGAGGATGCGCCGCGAGGCCAGTCGCTCGACGCGCTGGGCCTTGATGCCGTCGACGACGCTCAGCGCGAAGTACCCGGCCAGCACGAACGCGGTGAGCGAGACGCGGGCCGGAATGCTGGTGGTGAACGGCGGGACGAGTTCGAACGCGACGAGGACCGCCAGCGGTCCGGCCGCCAGTGCCCGGCCGCGGACAGGCTGGCCGTTGAAAGCGCACAGGCCAGCCCAGATCAATGACCAGCAGGTGACGATCAGGATGTTGGAGGCCGTCACCGACAACACCTCGGGCACCAGTCCGCGGGCGCTCAGGAGTCCTGCGCCGAGGGCGCCAGCGAAGTTGCCCGCGCCCCACAGCTGGACCGCGGCGTGTCTGCGCTTACCTGCGCCCACCCAGACATGCAGCAACCCGAAAATCAGGGTGGTCATCGAGACGACCATCCACAGGGTGCGCACGTCGGGGTTCATGACGCGCTATCGGGTGTCGCCGGGCGCGCGAGGCGTCGGGAGCGGCTGAGGCATAGCGCAAACTTACTCGCCGCTGCCGACCACTGTCGGCAGCATTGGGTAGGGTCCAGCCCGTGAATTTGAGCGTCAAGTCTGTCGTCAAGTCCGTGAACGCCCGCCTCGCCGAAGAGCTGGCCGTCGCCGAAGGTCAGGTCGACGCCGCGGTCCGGCTACTGGACGAGGGCGCGACCGTGCCGTTCATCGCCCGGTACCGCAAGGAAGTCACCGGCAGCCTGGACGACGGCCAGCTCCGCACGCTCGAGGAGCGGCTGCGCTACCTGCGCGAACTCGATCAGCGGCGCGACGCGGTGCTGGCGTCCATCGAAGAACAGGGCAAGCTGACCGACGATCTGAAGACCGCGCTGCTGGCGGCGGAGACGAAGTCGCGGGTCGAGGACATCTACCTGCCGTACAAGCCCAAGCGCCGGACCAAGGCACAGATCGCCCGCGAGGCGGGTCTGGAGCCATTGGCCGACCGGCTGCTCGCCGACCCGGCGCTGAACCCGGAAGAAGTGGCAGCCGAATTCCTCGGTGCGGAGGTGGCCGACGTCGCCGCCGCGCTCGACGGCGCCCGCCACATCCTGGTGGAGCGGGTTTCCGAGGACGCCGAGCTGGTCGGTGCGGTGCGTGAGAAGTTCTGGGCCGACGGCACCCTGACCACCAAGCCGTGGTCGGAGGAGGCGGCGAAAAGCCCTGCCGCGCAGAAGTTCCGCGACTACTTCGAGTATTCCGAGCCGCTGGAGGACATGCCGTCGCACCGCGTGCTCGCGGTGTTGCGCGGCGAGAAGGAAGAAGCGCTGTCGCTGAACTTCGACGGCGGTGACGAGACGCTGTACCAGGCCATGATCGCCCAGTCGCTCGGCGTGGACATGGGGGTCGGGGGTGCGGCCACGCCGTGGCTGACCGCGACGGTCGGCTGGGCCTGGCGCACCAAGCTGATGTTCTCGGCTGCCGTCGACGCGCGTATCCGGCTGCGCCAGCGCGCCGAGGAGGACGCCGTCGCGGTGTTCGCCAAGAACCTCAAGGATCTGTTGCTGGCCGCGCCGGCGGGTACCCGCGCCACGCTGGGCCTGGACCCCGGCTTCCGCACCGGCGTCAAGGTTGCGGTGGTGGACGGCACCGGCAAGGTCGTCGACACCTGCGCCATCTTCCCGCACCAGCCGCAGAACAAGTGGAACGACGCCAAGGCGACGCTGGCTGCGCTCGTTGCGCGGCACGACGTCGAGCTGATCGCCATCGGCAACGGCACCGCGTCGCGCGAAACCGATGCGCTGGCAACCGAACTCATCGCCGACCTGAAGGCTGCGGGCGCGTCCGGGCCGAAGCGGCTGCCGACGAAGGCGATGGTCAGCGAGGCCGGGGCGTCGGTGTACTCGGCGTCGGCCTACGCCGCCCACGAGTTGCCCGAGCTGGATGTCACGCTGCGCGGCGCGGTCTCGATCGCCCGTCGCCTGCAGGACCCACTCGCCGAACTTGTCAAGATCGAGCCGAAGTCGATCGGTGTCGGGCAATACCAGCACGACGTGACGCCCGGGACCCTGGCGCGCAGCCTGGATGCGGTGGTCGAAGACGCGGTGAATGCCGTCGGTGTCGACCTCAACACTGCCTCGGTGCCACTGCTGGCCAAGGTGTCGGGCGTGACGGAGTCCCTCGCCGAATCGATCGTGTCGCACCGCGACAAGACCGGACCGTTCCGCAGCCGGGCCAGTCTGCTTGATGTTCCGCGCCTGGGGCCCAAGGCTTTTGAGCAGTGCGCCGGCTTCCTGCGGATCCGCGAAGGCGACGACCCGCTGGACGCCTCCGGCGTGCATCCCGAGGCCTACCCGGTGGTGCGGCGGATCCTGGACCGGGCCGGCGTCACGCTCGCCGAGCTGATCGGTGACGAGCGCAAGCTGCGCTCGCTCAAGCCGGGCGACTTCGCCGACGACCGCTTCGGTATCCCGACCGTGACCGACATCCTGGGCGAACTCGAGAAACCCGGACGCGACCCGCGGCCCGCGTTCTCCACCGCGACCTTCGCGGCCGGTGTCGAGAAGGTGTCCGACCTCAAGGTCGGCATGGTGCTGGAGGGCGTGGTGACGAATGTCGCGGCGTTCGGTGCTTTCGTCGATGTGGGTGTGCACCAGGACGGTCTGGTGCACGTCTCGGCGATGGCCGACCGCTTCGTCTCGGACCCGCACGAGGTGGTCAAGTCCGGCCAGGTCGTCAAGGTCAAGGTGCTAGAGGTTGATGTCGAGCGCCAGCGCATCGGCCTGAGCCTGCGGCTGAACGACGACCCACAGCGTCCCCGGGACGGCAAGCGACCCGAGCAGGGCGGTGGAGCCCGGCGCGATGGCGGCAACCGAGGCGGCAACGGTGGCCAGGGCGGCGGCCAGCACCGCGGGCAGAATCAGGACCGCGGCCGTAATCCGCAGCGCGGCAACGGCGGTGGGCGCCGGGAGGGGGCACCGTCGGGTTCGATGGCCGAGGCCCTGCGCAAGGCGGGCTTCGGCAAATAGGGCGACATACGCGACACGGGCCGCAGCGCTGACCACCTGGTCGGTGCTGCGGCCCGTGCCGTTTCTGCACGTTCCTGAGCCCGTCTGACAGTTGGTTGACGGGCGGTGTCCAGGTAATTCCATGCGGGACGAAATATCTTAAGCCCCTTGTTATTTGCTGGGCGTTCATGTCGCCGCCCTACATGTGTCTCAGTCGCACCCCGCGGCCTGCGCCGGTTGACCCGAAGGAGTCCTCTCGATGTCCGACAAGATTCCTCCCGATGGCGGCGGAGCGCCGAAACGCACGACGTTGCACTTCTCGGAGTTGCTCAAGAGGCCAGTGGTATCGCGGTCCGGCGAAGCCGTCGGCAAGGTGAACGACGTCATCGTCCGGTTGCGCGGTGCCGACAGCTACCCGTTGGTGACCGGATTGGTCGTCGGAGTCGGCGGCCGCCAGGTCTTCGTACCGATGGACAACGTCAAATCGCTGAGCACCGAGCGGGTTGAGCTGACCAAGAACAAGGTTGACCTGCGGGCCTTCGGGCGTCGCGACGGCGAGTACCTGCTGGAAGCCGACATTCTGGATCACCGGTTCATCGATGTGCCCAACGCCGAACTGGTACATGCCTACGACATCGAGTTGGATGCCACCGAAGACGGATGGGTCCTGTCGAGCCTGGACACCCGCAAGCCGACGCGGCTGTTCGGGCTGATCAAGTCGTCCGGGGGCCATGCCAGCCGGGACTGGCGGGCCTTCGAGCCACTGATCGGGCACGACAAATCGATGCTGGTGCGCCGCGTACAGGGCCGCGTTCAGACCATGAAGGCCGCCGACATCGCGGACCTGCTCGAGGACGCCAACGCCGCCGAGGAAGGCGAGATTCTGGAACGGGTCCGGGGTAACCCCGAGCTCGAAGCGGATGTGTTCGAAGAGCTGGATCCGGAGAAAGCCAGCCAGCTGTTCGACGACATGTCCGATACCGACGTTGCGGCGGTGCTCGCTCGGATGCGCGCCGATGACGCGGCCGACGCGGTTTCCGACCTTCGTCAGTCCCGCCGGCGCAAGGTTCTCGACCTGCTGCCGGGCGGTCAGCGCACCAAGGTCATCACCCTGATGGGTTTCAACCGGGACTCCGCTGGTGGCTTGATGAACATCGACGTCGTCAGCTGTCCGCTCGAAGCAGCGGCGGATCAGGCCCTCGCCATCATTGCCGGGGCACGGACCCTGCAGCCCGAAGCCCTGCTCAAGATGCACGTCCTGAACGCCGACGATCAGCTGGTCGGCGTGGTGTCCGTGATTCGCCTGGTGCAGGCCGAACCGGCCACCGCGCCCGTCACCGACCTGATGGACTCCGACCCGGTCCGGGTGGCGCCAGATGCCGACCTCACCGATGTCGCACTGCTGATGTCGGACTTCAACCTCGCGACCGTGCCCGTCGTCGACGACGGGGATCGCCTGCTCGGCGTGGTGACGTACGACGACATCCTGGAAGCTCTCATCCCCGAGGACTGGCGTCGCCGGGAGCCGGCGGCCCGACCCATCCGTGACATCGGCGCGCCGCGCTCGAACGGTGCACGTCCATGACGAACTCCGATTCGACCTCGCCGGCCTCGGCGTCGCCGCCCGGCCGCCGCGAGACCGCGGTCTTGGACTCTGCGCACCTGGGCGACATCGAGGGTGCCTTCGGCAAGATCAGCGTCAGCGATCCCGGCACCGGGTCCACGCTGAAGACTCGGCTGCTGACCCTGGCGGCCATTCTCGGCCCCGGCATCATCGTGATGGTCGGCGACAACGACGCCGGTGGCGTCGCCACCTACGTGCAGGCCGGGCAGAACTACGGCTACAGCCTGCTGTGGACGCTACTGCTGCTGATCCCGGTGCTGATCGTCAATCAGGAGATGGTGGTGCGTCTCGGTGCGGTCACCGGTGTCGGGCATGCGCGGCTGATCAACGAGCGATTCGGCCGCGGTTGGGGCTGGTTCTCCGTCGGCGACCTGTTCCTGCTGAACTTCCTGACCATCGTGACCGAATTCATCGGAATCGCCCTGGCCGCAGACCATTTCGGTATATCACGGTACGTCGTGGTGCCGACCGCGGCAGTGGCGCTGGTCGCGATCATGGCCACGGGCAGCTTTCAGCGGTGGGAGCGTGCGATGTTCGTGTTCATCGCGATCACCCTGCTGCAGATACCCATGCTGTTCTTGTCGCATCCGCGGTGGGGTGAAGCGGCGAAATCATTTGTCGTTCCCCATATTTCGGGCGGCGTCAGCTCGGATGCCGTGCTGCTGATCATCGCCATCGTGGGCACCACCGTGGCGCCGTGGCAGTTGTTCTTCCAGCAGTCCAATATCGTGGACAAGCGCATCACGCCGCGGTTCATCGGCTACGAGCGCGTCGACACCACTCTCGGGGCCTTTGTCGTGGTGATCGGGGCTTCGGCGCTGGTGATGGTCGGTGACTGGGCTGCGAGGTCGACCGGACAGACGGGCCAGTTCAGCGATGCGGGTGCCGTGGGCGACCTGCTGGATCAGCACAATGCGTTGCTCGGCAACATCTTTGCGATCGTGTTGATGGACGCCTCGATCGTCGGTGCGGCCGCGGTGACGCTGGCCACCAGCTACGCGTTCGGTGACGTGTTCGGCATGAAGCACTCGCTGCATCGCGGGTTCAAGGACGCCAAGCAGTTCTACGTGTCGTACTGCAGCATGATCGCCGTCGCGGCAGCCATCGTCCTCATTCCGCACGCTCCGCTGGGTCTGATCACCACCGCGGTCCAGGCCCTCGCCGGTTTGCTACTGCCGAGTGCGAGTGTCTTCCTGCTGCTGCTGTGCAATGACCGGGAAGTGTTGGGGCCATGGGTGAATCGGCCCTGGCTCAACTGGGTGGCTGCCGTTATCGTCGGTGTGCTGTTGATGCTGTCGGGCATCCTGATGGCGACCACGTTGTTCCCGAACATCGACGTGGTCGCGGTCAGTGAGTACCTCGCCGTCGGTCTCGTCGTGGCCGGGGTGCTGGCGCTCGTGGCGTTGCGAGTGATGTCTCGCCGGCAACCCGCCGGTCCGCCGCCGAAAGACATCGGGAATCTCGATCGCGACACCTGGCGGATGCCGCCCCTCGCGTTGCTCGAGCCCGTCACCTGGAACCCCGCGACCCGCCTGGGCATGATCGGCCTGCGCAGTTATCTGGTGGTTGGTGCAATCCTGCTGGTGGTCAAGGCGGTTCAGGTCAGCCACGGTGGATAGCCACGTAGCGGCGACCGACTGAGACGATGGCCCGCGCACAACACACCCGGGTCATCGGCAGGGTCCGATCGTGAGAGGCGATCAGGAATCGAGAAGCGCCGCTGATCGGCGCCCGGTTAACGTGTGGGTATGCCCAGCAGAACGCATGCCGCTGATCGTCACGACCTGATCCGTGTAGTCGGTGCCCGGGAGAACAACCTCAAGGACATCAGCGTCGAGATTCCGAAACGGCGCCTGACGGTCTTCACCGGGGTGTCCGGGTCCGGCAAGAGCTCGCTGGTGTTCGACACCATCGCCGCGGAATCGCAGCGCCTGATCAATGAGACCTATAGTGCGTTCGTCCAAGGCTTCATGCCGTCACAGGCACGTCCCGACGTCGACGTACTAGAGGGGCTGACCACCGCGATCATCGTCGACCAGGAACGGATGGGCTCCGACCCGCGCTCCACGGTCGGCACTGCCACCGACACCGGTGCCCTGCTCCGCATCCTGTTCAGCCGGATCGGGCAGCCGAATATCGGTTCGGCGCAGGCCTTTTCATTCAACGTCGCCTCGATCAGTGGAGCCGGCGCGGTGACCATGGAACGTGCGGGGCGTACCGTCAAGGAGCGGCGCGACTTCAACATCGTGGGCGGTATGTGCCTGCGGTGTGAGGGTCGCGGCGCGGTCAACGACATCGACCTGTCCGCGCTGTACGACGACAGCAAGTCGATCAATGAAGGCGCAATCACGATTCCCGGCTTCAGCATGGACGGGTGGTACGGCCGAATCTTCAACGGCTGCGGCTTCTTCGACCCCGACAAACCGATCCGCAAGTTCACGAAGAAGGAACTGGACGCCCTGCTGCACAAGGAAGCGACCAAGATCAAGGTCGACGGCGTCAACCTCACCTACCTTGGCCTCATCCCGCAGATCAAAAAGTCGTTCCTGAGCAAGGATGTCGAAGCGATGCAGCCGCACATCCGGGCGTTCGTCGAGCGGGCGGTGACGTTCACGACGTGCCCCGAGTGCGAGGGTACGCGTTTGTCCGATCTGGCACGTTCGTCAAAGATCAAGGGCATCAACATCGCTGAGGCCTGCGCCATGCAGATCACCGACCTGGCCGAGTGGGTCCGCGCGCTGGCTGACGACAAGCGCCTCGGCGCGGGTGCGGCACCGCTGTTGGCGACGTTGCGGCACACGCTCGATTCGTTTGTCGGCATCGGGCTGGGCTACCTGTCGCTCGAGCGGCCTGCCGGCACGCTCTCTGGCGGAGAAGCGCAGCGCGTCAAGATGATCCGTCATCTCGGCTCAGCGTTGACCGATGTCACCTACGTGTTCGACGAGCCGACCATCGGTCTGCACCCGCACGACATCGCCCGCATGAACGAACTGCTGATCCAGTTGCGGGACAAGGGGAATACCGTGCTGGTCGTCGAGCACAAGCCGGAAGTGATCGGTATCGCCGACCATGTGGTGGATCTGGGCCCGGAGGCCGGCTCGGGCGGTGGCCAGGTGGTCTACGAAGGCACGGTGAAGGGTCTGCGTGGCAGTGGCAGCGTCACCGGCCGACATTTGGACGACCGTGCGGCGCTCAAGAAGTCAGTGCGAGAAGCAAACGGGGCCTTGGAGATTCGTGGCGCGAACACCAACAACCTGCAGGATGTCGATGTGGACATTCCGCTGGGTGTACTCGCGGTGATCACGGGCGTGGCAGGCTCTGGGAAGAGCTCTTTGATCGACGGTTCGGTGGCCGGCCGCGACGGCGTCGTCACCGTCGACCAGGCGCCGATCCGCGGATCGCGGCGCAGCAATCCCGCGACCTACACCGGACTGCTCGACCACATCCGCAAGGCATTCGCCAAGGCGAACAACGTCAAACCCGCTCTGTTCAGCTCGAATTCGGAAGGCGCCTGCCCGGCCTGCAACGGCGCCGGTGTCATCTACACCGACCTGGGCGTGATGGCCACCGTCGAGTCGCGCTGTGAAGAGTGCGAAGGCCGGCGGTTCGGCGCCTCGGTGCTCGAATACACCCTGGGCGGGCAGAACATCGCCGAAGTGCTGGCCATGCCTGTGGCCGATGCGGAGAAATTCTTTGCCGACGGTGACGCGAAGGTCCCCGCCGCACAGAAGATCCTGGCGCGGATGGTCGATGTCGGACTGGGCTACCTCACGCTGGGACAGCCGCTGACCACGCTGTCCGGCGGGGAAAGGCAACGACTGAAGCTCGCCACCCAGATGGGGGAGAAGGGCGACGTCTACATTCTCGACGAGCCCACCACCGGCCTGCACCTCGCGGACGTCGAGCAGCTCCTGGCGCTCTTGGACCGGATCGTCGACGCCGGCAAGTCCGTCATCGTCATCGAACATCATCAGGCCGTGATGGCGCACGCCGACTGGATCATCGATCTGGGTCCCGGTGCAGGTCACGACGGTGGCCGCGTGATCTTCGAGGGCAGTCCGGCGGACCTGGTCGCCGCAGGCAAGACGCTGACCGGGTCTCACCTGGCCGAATACGTCAAATAGCAGGTCAAACAGCAGTAGGGGGGGGGGGGGGGGGGGGGGG
>NZ_JBYTCM010000005.1:0-234151 GCF_058790275.1 Mycobacterium sp. FW102-FHT13B02 | reverse complement strand
ACCCGCGGGCAAAACATCATCAGGCCTAGGACAAGTGGGGGGCCCCAGCCCTACTGCTGGATGCATGTGGTGCGGAAAAACGGTTAGACGGGCTGTTCCGGGCCCTCCGGGGCCGGAGCGGGAGCCTCAGGAGCCGGCACCGGGGCGGCCGGGGCGGGGGCGAAGTTGGCGGCCTGGATGATTTCCGGGGCCGGGAGGTCGGTGGGACCGGCCGGAGGCGCGAGCGGAGCGTCCAGCGGGCCGTCGAGGGGCAGATCGGCCGGGATGTCGTCGCCAGGAGCCAACGGCAGGTGCATGTGGTGGGTGAACTGGCGCTGGAAGGCGCCGCCGCCACCGATTCGGACGCCGCCGCCCTCACCGCTGGACACCGGGGTGCCGTCCGGCAGCGTCACGGCCGTGTGGCCGCCGTTCCAGCCGATGTTCAGGGCGCCGGGGGCGGTGCCGGGCAGGAAGCCGCGGGCGCGTAGCGCGGCCTCTTCGTTGCCGGTGTTGAACCGGTCGCCGTAGACGGGACGGCCGGTGGCGGCGTTGGCCACCCAGGAAGCCAGTCCGGAGCAGTCAGTGCCGCGTGCCGTGTCTCCGCCGGAGATGTACGGCGTACCCGAAACCTGGCTGACTAAAGCCAGCAGCGATGCGGTCGCAATAGCAAACATGACGATGAACGCTAGCAACGGAAAATTGAAAGCGTCAAAATTCTGTGTCTGCCATCACGTTTCGCGAATCGTGTGGCGTGCGTTACATGACGGTTTATTCACATCATGTTGGGGCAGAGGCGATTTCGAGAACCTGCAGGTGAATGCACAAAACATACTGCCATACACAGCTTTTCCGCAAATGCAAGGTCGCGACGGCTGTTGTGGAGCCGTGACCAGCTAATTCCACGACCGGTGCTGCGGGCCTCCGCGCGGTTTGTGTGCCGGTTTCGGACTCCGTGTGGGTTCTTCAGGCCGTGCCTTCGGCGGACCTGGGCTCACCTTCTGAAACGGTCAAGTTACGGTGGGTCGATGTGGATGTCCCGGTCCCGATTCGAGCTGAGGGAAGAGGTGCCGGCGGCACCGGACGACACCCGTACCTTCTATGCAGATCTGGCGAACATGAAGCTGGTGCATCCGCTCGTGGTGGCGGTGGACTGTCTGGTCGATCGGCAGGACGCACAGGGCCGCCGCCGCGACTATCGGGTGCGAGATCGCATCCCGTTCGGCCCGCTCGCCCTGGCGGTGGCCTATCGGGCGACGGTTCTGATCGCGCCCGACGGGGTGGTGCACACCGAGGCGCGCCAGTGTCCGAGAGTGCGGCTCCGCGGCACGGTCACCTTCGCGGCGTCCGGCGCCGGCACCGTCGTCACCGAGACAGTAGATATAGCAGCGCCGCGGCCGCTCATCGCCTTCACTGCCGCGCAGGCGGAGAAGGCGCACGCGACGATGCTGGCGGCCATCCGGCGCCACTTCGAGGACAGTTCGGGCTGATCAGCTTGTCGGATGAGGGTGGCGCGAGATGGGCCGCCTGCCTCCGCGGGCGGTCCATCTGAAGACCTTTGGTCACTTTGTTTGCGCTGGTCACGTAAGGTTACTGGCGTCACAGCGTCGACAGCGTCGACGGTTTCTTGTCAGTACTTCGAACTAATATTCGAAGTATGGGATTGACTGATCGGGCCTCCGTCGAGCAGGTGTACGCCGCTTACGAAGCCGCCGCGGCTGCGATCGCATCCCTGGACTACAGCGGACTGCCCATCGAAATGTTGCTGGAGTTGCAGTCCCGCCGCGAAACCCTCAAATGCGCCGCCGAGGCGGTCGACCACCAGATTTTGGCCGCCGCCCAGACCCAGGCCACCGCCAAAGACATCGGCGCCAAAGACTGGCCCGAGGTCCTGCACATCCGGCACCGCATCAGCCGCGAGGAGGCCCGCCGAAGGGTCCGCGACGCCGACCATCTGGGGCCGCGGTCGGCGATCACCGGCGAACCCCTGGGCCCGGTGTGGGAACTGGTCGCCGCCGCCCAAGCCGACGGTGCCATCAACACCGAGCACATCGCGGTGATCACCGGATTCTTCACCAAAGTGCCGCTGTGGCTGGACCCGCTCACCTTGGCGCAGTGCGAGGCCGACCTGGTCGCCGCAGCCCGATACCAAACCCCCGAGGAACTGCGCAAAGCCGCCGCCGACCTGCTGTACCGGCTCGATCAGGACGGCCCCGAACCCGACGACCACGAACCCGACCCCAAACGGTCGTTCGTCATGGGTAAACAGCAGCCCGATGGCCGCTCGGAAGTCAAGGCCAGCCTCGATCCGGAAGCACGGGCCTACTGGGAGACATTGTTCGAAAAGTTGGCCACCCCCGGAATCTGCAACCCCGCCGACCCCGCACCCTGCATCTCCGGCACACCCACCCAAGCCCAGATCGCGGGCGACACCCGCACCGTGGCACAGCGCCAACACGACGCGTTCAAAGTGGTGGGCCGGATGCTCCTGGCCTCCGGGCAGTTGGGTGCCCACAACGGGCTGCCCGTCACGGTCGTCGCCACCACCACGGTGCAAGAACTCGAACGCGGCGCCGGCGTCGCCGTCACCCACACCGGATCGAAACTGCCGATGCGGGATCTGATTCGCATGGCCGGTCACGGCGCCCACCATTATCTGGCGGTGTTCGACCAGCACACCACCATCCCCCTCTATCTAGGTCGGGCCCGTCGCACCGCCACCACCGGCCAGCGCATCATGCTCTTCGCCCGCGACCGCGGCTGCACCAAACCGGGCTGCACCGCCCCCGCCTCCCGCCGCCAAGCCCACCACGTCGACACCGACTGGCGTGATGACGGGCCCACCGACATCACCAACCTCACCCTGGCCTGCGGCTGCGACAACCGCCTCGCCGACACCGGCGGCTGGACCACCACCATGAAAAACGGCCGCGCCCACTGGACCCCACCACCACTACTCGACATCGGCCAACCCAGAACCAACCAATACCACCACCCCACCCTCTACCCACCCGAGAGCGAGGATGACGAGGGCGAGGACGGCGATGGTGAAACAGACAGTCCCGCAAGATGATACGGCGCGATGAGCTGGTCGCGCCGGGTTGGCGTCTGCCTGGGTAAACGCGGGTGATCCCCAGCGCGTGAGCCGCTTCATGGTGGCAATCACGTTGCGCGGCCGCGCCACTGACTACTAGCGGTTGCCGATGACCACGAGAGGCGAAAATGTTGCGTTGCAGGCGAATTGGCTACGCATTACCACCAGAGGTAGAAGCTGACACCTGGGTACCAGCGCTCACTGCACGCGTGGTGGTCAGGCGCCGTGCCGGTCAGCTCGGGAAGAACCCGTCACCGGTCTTGAAGCCGGGCTGCCAGCCCTGCGCGCCCAGGCACAGCAGCGGGCGGCCATCCGGCGCCTGTGCTGCGGTCTGCGGACCTGGGCACGGGGAACCGATGTCTTTGACGCCCTGGATCGCGTAGGAGTAGCCCCAGAAGCCGGTGTCGACCGGTGGCCACTGATTTGGGATCCAGTGGCAGGCCATCGATGCGCCGCCGGGCCCGCGGCCGAAGATGAAGGTGTCGTGGTTGTCGCACGGCGCGCCGTTGACCGCCTGATAGTTCATGCCCGGGACGTCGGTGGGGTAACGGCCGGGATCGTCGCTACCGCCCAGCGCCGGATCAGCGCTCGCGAACGGTGCCAGCCCGATGGCGGTTCCGGCGATCGCTGCGGCCACCGTCAGTACCCGAAACATCCTGGTCATCTCCCTCGCACTGCTGCCACACGACAATGTGGCAAAGCGTAGCGTGTCCGCCGCGTCGCCGGGGATATTGTCGGCAGGTCAATATCAGTGCGGTTCGGGCCGCGGCGTCTGGTCGTCCTGGGGCGCGCTGCTCTGTTCCGGTGCGTCCAACACACTGACACCGATGCCGTACGGCAGGAACCTGACCTTGCGGGAGGGGTCGGTGTTGTTCTTGTTGGCGCGCAGGGCCTCCAGTTCGGAGGGGTAGACCTCCTCGACGTGCGCCCCGCCGTCCGCGGCCACGGTGTACACCACCCACACCCCGTCGCCCGTGTCGCCGGTGGTCTCGGGCTGGGTGGCGTGCCGCGGGGTCCGGGTCAGATCGTTGACCACGTTGGCCCAGACGGCGCCGCGGCCGAGGCGGTCGAACATGCCGCGGATGCCCTCGCCCGTCTCGCGCAGGACGCGATCGAACTCTTCCGGATCGATGCCGAACGGGCCGCTGTTGCTCATACCGACCAGTGTGCGCGCCATCGGCGACATGTGCCACGGCCATCCCCTCGCGACCGCACCCGGCGGTGGTGGACGATGGAACCATGCCCGTACCGCAATCGCCGACTCGCGAGGATCTCCTGGCCACCGTCGAACGCTCGCCCGCGGCCACCGCCGCGCATGACAAGGCCGGCTGGGTGGGTCTGTTCAGCGCAGACGGACGTGTCGAGGATCCGGTCGGTTCCCGGCCGCACATCGGGCACCGCGCCATCGGGCAGTTCTACGACACCTTCATCGGGCCACGCACCATCGTGTTCCACCGCGACGCCGACATCGTCATCGACAACACCGTCGTGCGCGATCTCGAACTGGAAGTGCACATGGGGGCCAAGGTGCAGCTGCGGATTCCGGTCTATCTGCAGTACGACGTGGTTGCCGAAGGTGCTGGGACATCGCTGAAAATTGCTCGGTTGCAGGCATTTTGGGAGCTCCCCGGCATGGTCGTACAGTTCGTCCGGTGCGGCGTCGCGGCGCTGCCGGCCGGATTGGGGCTGTCCGGGGCGCTGTTGCGCAACCAGGGGCCCAGTGGCGCCGTCGGCTTTCTCGGTGGCCTGCGCACCGGCGGGACCCGGGCCAAGCGGTCGCTCACCGCGCTGCTGGCCGACGCTGCGACCGGCGACGCACTCGCGGTCAAGCGGCGCCTCAGCGAGCCCGCGGCGATCACCCGCGGCCTCGAAGCCCGGCTCAGTGTCTCCGAACTGGTCGAGGAGCTCACCGAATGCCGTGTGCAGAAGGTGATCGCCGCAGGCCGGTACGTCCTGGCCGGAGTCCGGCGCGACGGCTACCGCGGAGTGGTCATCGCCGAGTTGGCTCCTGGTGGTCGGGGCGTCAGCGGCTTGCGACTCTTTGCCGAATGAAGCTGCCAGTTGCCGCGGCTTCCGTCCCCGACATGAGAACGTAGTCACACCATGCCAGTTCAACCCCAACACGAATACATGTCCTACGAAGAATTCGGTCGACGATTCTTCGAGGTCGCCGTCAGCGAGGAACGCGTCGCGGACGCGATCGGTGGTATCGCCGGCGAAGCCTTCGACATGGGCCCCATCGCCCAGGGGCCCGGCGGGCTTGCCAAGGTCACCGCACGCGTGCAGATCAAACACCCGGTGGTGGCCCGGACGCTCGGGGAAGAGATCACCTTCGCGATCCGCATCCCGCTGGAAATCGACATGACACTCGACCTGCGCATCGACCGGCCCCGGTTCATGGTGTTCGGCGAGATCAACTTGACCGCGACCGCGCGGTCAGCCCACCCGCTGCTGCTTGTCATCGACGTGAAGGCGCCACGGTCGTCGGACATCGCCATCCACGTCACGTCGTCGTCGATCCGGGCGGAGCTGCTGCGTATCGTCGCCAATGTCGACGGCGAGATCCGGCGCTTCATCGCGCACCACGTGGCCGGCGAGATCAGCAGTGCAGATGCCAAGGTCATCGACATCGGAACCCGGATCGCGAGCGCCTGGACCGGCGTCTGAGATCGTGCGAGGCGGCGCCGGCAACCCGCATCCCATATGATGCGGGGCATCATGAAGAGCTCATTCGGTACCGCCATCGTCATCGCAGCTACCACCGCCGGCATCGTCGGCAGTCTGGTCACGGCCGGTTCGGCCAGCGCGGATGCGGGCACCGAGGCGTTCACCAACGTCCTCAACAACGCCGACATGATGATGCCGAACGGTTCCGATCCGGTGGCGCTGGGGCAGTCGGTGTGCCCGATGCTGGCCGAGCCGGGCCAGACCGTCGCCGACGCCGCGGCCAAGGTCGCGGACGCGTCCGGTATGTCGCTGGGACCGGCCACCATGTTCACCGGCTTCGCGATCTCGTCGTTCTGCCCCGGGGTGGTCGGTGCGCTCGGGCGCGGTGAGTCCCCGCTGCCGCTGGGGCTACTCGGCCTCGGATAACGCCGTTTCGGCGTCGAGCGGCGCGAGGACCGGCCGTTTCGGCTCGAGACCCTTGCCCCGTGAGCTGCCAAGCGTGTGTCGCCACACCCAGGGCATCAGCATGTTCTGGGCCCACATGAGCTGTGAGTACATCCGCTCGCGCAACCGCGGCAGCACCAGCTCGCCCTCGACTTCGGCCCACCTGTGGTCGCTGCCCGGCAAACCCAGTGCTTCTGCGGCCGCGTCCGCGAACAGCTGGTGACCGCGCGGCGAGCCATGCACCCGATCGATGGCCCAGGTAGCGGGATCGAGCATGGATGTCGCCGACGACAGGTCCACCAGCCGGAAGCCGAAGTGGGCCGAATCGGCGCGGATCACGTCGTTGATCCGGCACAGCCGGCCGCTCAGCACCCGGCCGACCGGCAGGATACGGGCGATGTCGGGAAAGGTCGTCGTGACCACGGTCGCGCCGGTGGCCGCAAGTTCGGTGTGGATGCGCCGCATGTCCTCCAGCGCCCGGTCGAAGCTGCGCACCGGCCGTGTGACGTCGTTCATCCCGATGCAGCTGGTGATCAGATCGGGATTCATCGCCCGGGCCTGGGGCAGCTGACGCTCCAGCACGTCACCGATGCGCCGGCCCCGCACAGCGAGGTTCGCGTATTGGAGCCCGGGGTGTAATGCGTTGAGCCGCCAGGCCAGGCGATCGGCGAAACCGTGGATACCTGTGTTGTCGTCGCCGTCCAACAGGCCCTCGGTCTGGCTGTCGCCGAGCGCGACGTATCGGGAGTAGCCGATGGTCACGATCGTGACTGTAGTGAACGATCGGCAGAACTTCAGCGCAGCCGCTAGCTGGGCCAGATCACGTCGAGCGGACGGCCCACCACACTGAGCTGGTTGAGCAGCTCGTCCAACACGGCGCGGGGCAGGTCGAACTGCCATTTCGGCAGCGTCGCACCGACCCGCACGACGCCCGGGCCGAGTTCCACCGAAGTCAGGGTGGCCCCATACGGCAGCTCGGGCAGCCGCACCGGGTACGCCGGGGCGAGCCCGGGCACCGGCACCCGGGTGGGCCCCACAATCAGGCCGCGGGGCTTGAGCCAGAGCGTGTTGCCGCGCAGCTGGGGATCGACCTCGATAACCCCGGAGCGGAAGCGCGACAGCCGGATTCGGGCGACGGCGTCCTCGCCGACCGCAGTGCTCACCCGTGGCTCGGCCGCCCGGATCAGCTCGTCGAGCGAGTCGGACGGGATCTCTACGCACAACTCGACCGGCGCGGCGACCAGCATCGGTGGCACCGATGGCCGGACGTGCAGGTTGTTCAGCTTCGCCGATACCGAATTCAGTACGGTGCCAGCCCATTTGACCTTATACGCGGCGATGTTGACGGTGCCGATATGGCCCACGGCAAAGATTCCGGCGTCCCACCGGGAATCGAACTCGGCGACGGTCATGGTCAGGTCGCTGGTGCGCAGTCGGACCGTGATCCGCCGCCCGATCACCAGCGGCCGTACCGTCAGGAACGCGGTCCGGTACGCCGCGGCGGCCCCAGTGCTCATCGGCAGCACCGCGGCGGTCGACACCACCGAGGTGAACAGGTCGAGCGGTCGGAGCGGGTCCCACCGGCGCGGCGGACGCGTCATGGGCTCAAGCATGCCTGGATCTGCCACCGGTGCACCAGTCGGCATCCTCGCGCGGCCGACCGGTAGCGTCGACTCGTGGCTGAGTCTGATGAGCTGTACCGGCAACGCGACCGCGCTGATTCGTTCGGCGGCGCCGCCCGGTCATATGACCAACACCGGCCCCGGTATCCGGAGCCCATGCTCGACGAACTGGTCGGTACCGCCCCGGTCCGGGTGCTCGACGTCGGTGCCGGGACCGGGATCGCGTCGCGCCAGTTGATTGCCCACGGGGCGGAACTGGTTGCGCTGGAACCGGATCCGCGGATGGCCGAGGTTGCCGCCGAACACGGCGTCAGCGTCGAGGTGGCCACCTTCGAGGACTGGGACGACGCCGGCCGCACCTTCGACGTGGTGCTGTTCGCCCAGTCGTTCCACTGGGTGGACCCGGCGGCGGCGCTGCCGAAGATTCGCCGTTTGCTTGCCCCGGGCGGGCGGCTGGCGCTGGCCTGGAACCGCCTGTTCCCGGTCCAGCCCTCGCGTACGGACTTCGCGGCGGTGTACCGCGACTTCCTGGACGCCGCTTCACCTTTGGTCACGGCGACGCCGACCGGCGGTACGGGTTCAGGCATGGCCAGTGCCGACGTCGTGGCCGACCTGGAGGCGGCCGGATTCGCGGTGCGGCAGCTGACGTACGAGCGCGGTGAGCAGTACACCGGCGAGCAGTGGCTGGATCTGGTGTTCACCTACTCGAATCACCTCGTGCTGCCCGCTGACCGGGCGATGGAGCTGCGTGCCCGGCTGGCTGAGGTGATCGGAGCCGGCGGGGTGCAGGTCGGCGGCGACACCCTGTTGCTCGTGGCGGAGCCGGCCTGATCCCCGTCTAGTCGCGGAGCCTGCGGACGGGCCGGGTCTCGATCGCGTTGAGCGTCAGGGCGCGGCGCCGGATGCGCCAGCCGCCGTCGGTCCGGACGTACTCGTCGTCGTATCGCACGTGCCACACCAGATCGGTGACGTCGGTGGAATCCATCGCACGGGTCCAGTGGTGGGCGACGCATGTGATGCGGCCCAGAGCGTGGTCAGCAGCGTCCGTATAGACCTCGCCGACGATCTCGTGCTGGGTGCGGTCGACGCCGGACAGGACGGCCATCGCCGCGCGCACCCCGTCATGGCCGTGCCCGGACCGTACCGGCTCGAGCGACCGGGGCGGGTCCGGCAGCACCAGTTCCGCTGTGCCGGTGAAGAGTTCGACGACGTCGTCGAACCGGCGGTCGTCGACGGCAGCGGCGTAGCGGTGTACCAGGTCGGCGAGATCGAGCCGGTCGGCCACGGTCAGCGGCACGTCGCGAGCCCGAGTCGTTCGGCACAGGCCGACAACATGTCCTTGGCCTCGTCGATGTCGGTGACCGGCGGCATGGCCAGCACGATGCGGTCGGCGCCGAGCTCCGCGAGCCTGCCCGCACGGTCGGCGTCGACCTTGGTGACGAGGTGCCCGAGGGACAGTTCCAGAGCGTCGGGATCCCGGCCGGCCTGCTCGGCCGACTCGCGCATCAACCCGATCAGCCCCGACAGTTCCTCGCCGGCGACGCCGAGAGGCTGCAATCCGTCGCCCCGCCGGCCCGCCCGGCGGGCCGCCGCCCTGCTGTGTCCGCCGATGTGGATCGGTATCGGCGAGAGGGGTTTCGGGTAGCACGCGGCGTTGGCGAATTCGAAGAACTCACCGGAGTGGGTGGCGCCCTTCGGCTGATCCGACCACAGCAGTCGCAGGACGTCGATCTGCTCGTCGGCCCGCCGGCCCCGGGTGTCGAACGGGGCGCCGCAGGCTTCGATCTCCTCGCGCAGCCAACCCATACCGACCGCCAGGCGAATCCGGCCGCCGGACAACACATCCAGCGTGGCAAGGCGCTTGGCCAATACCACGGGATGGTGGTTCGGCAGCACCAGCACCCCGGTCGCCAGGCCCAGGGTGCTGGTCTGGCCGGCAAGGAATGCCAGCAGGTCCAGCGGATCCGGCACCGCGCAATCGGCTGGGATTTCCACCCGGCCCGAGGCATCGTACGGATACACGCTCGAGTACTCGGTCATCAGGACCGTATGCTCCACGGCCACAATGGATTCAAAGCCGCAGTTCTCCAGGTGTCGGGCGAACTGCGTCATCCAGACCGGGTCGGCGGTGACGCCGGCGGCGACCGGTGCGACCACGGCAAACCTGGGTGGCATCAGGGCCTCCGCTCGCTACGGCGAATCTCTTCCCAGCACTGCAGCCGCGTCATACCGGTGCGGTCCATGCACTGGCGAATCGGCGTTTCCTGTTCTGGCGCAGGCATTTCGGTGGTCGCGGTCGAGGTCGTGGCCGGGGTGCTGGAGTCGACGGTGACGGTGCTGGTGACGGTGGCCTCCGTGGGGCCGGGCGCCACCGTGGACTCCGTGGGGCCGGGCGCCACCGGGGACTGCGTGGGCGCGGGCATCATCGACGACGACGGGCTCGGTACCGCTTGCGTGGCCGACGGCGTGGTGGTCGTCGGGGCAGTCGACGTCGCGGCCGGGCGCTGCGGCACCTGCTGCTCGTCCTTGGCGCGAGTGAATTCGGTTGCCGCGAAGACGAGTGCGGCAATCAGCAGCACGGTCAGCACGACGGGCAGTACGAGGGATCGGCGTGAGCGGCTCTGCTCGGGTGGCAAGACCTCGGTCCGGCCCAGCGCCGCCGGGGCCAGGGTGGTGGCATCCGCACCGGCCATGCCCAGTCCGTGCCGCAACGCCCGGGCGAAATCGGTGCACTTGTCGAAGCGGTCCTTGGGATCCTTGGCAAGGGCCTTGGCGAGCACCGGGTCCAGGGCGGCGAGGTCGGGCCGGCGCTCCGACAGCGCCGGCGGGGGAGCGCTGAGGTGCTTGCCGATGATCACCGCCGCGTTCGAGTTCTCGAACGGCGGTGCTCCGGTGAAGAGCTGGAATGCTGTGGCTGCCAGCGCATACTGGTCGGCGCGGCCGTCGATGATGCTGCCGGTCAGTTGTTCCGGGGCGGCATAGAACACCGTTCCCACCGTCATGTTGGTCGCCGTGAGCCCGGCGGAATCGTTGGCGCACCGGGCGATACCGAAATCGGCCAGCTTGATTCGCTTGTTCGCCGGATCGGTGTCGCTGATCAGGATGTTGGCCGGCTTGACGTCACGGTGCAGCAGGTCGTGCTGATGGGCGTAGTCGAGCGCTTCGGCGACAGCGCTGATGATCGCGGCTGCTTGATCGTCGGATACGCCGCTGTTGCTGCGGAGCAGGCGGCTGACATCTATGCCGTCGACGTACTCCATCGAGATCCACAACTGGCCGTCGAAGTCGCCACGGTCGTACACCCCGACGATGTTCGGATGGGACAGCGCGGCGGTCAGCTCGGCCTCGCGCAGAAACCGCTCGCGGAACTCCTCGTTGGCTGACATCTCGGGGCGCAGGACCTTGAGCGCATCCTGCCGGGGCAGCCGGGGATGCCGTGCGACGTAAACCTCACCCATGCCACCGGATCCGAGGCACCGGACGATGGTGTATCCGGCGAAGTCGGTCCCCTCGGCCATTGGCATTGGGGCATCGTAAACCGAGCTCGCGAGCAGTCTCCGGCCAGCGGGTGGTACCCCGCCGGCCGGCTGTCAGAGATCCAGGGTCAGCGGTCCGTCACCCTGTGCGCGGGACACGCAGATCAACGCCTGCCCGGAATCACGTTCAGTCTCGGTCAGCAATCCGTCCCGGTGATCGACTGCGCCGGCCAGCACCTTCACCCGGCACGTGCCGCAGAAGCCCTGCTGACACGAATACGGCGCGTGCACACCGGCTTTGATCAGGGCCGTCAGCAGGGTTTCGTCGGCCGCGACGGCGATGGTCTGACCGGTCGAGGCGACCTCGACCTTGAACTCGTGGCCATCGGTGACCGGCGGTGCGGCGAAGCGCTCGAAGTGCAGCTCGATGTCGTCCGCCCCGACGAGCCGGGTGCGGATGGCACCCAGCATCGGTGCCGGGCCGCAGGTGTACACCGACGTGCCGGGCCGGCAGTCGCCCAGGAGGTCGTCGGCGGTCGGCAGGCCGTCGACGTCGTCGGTACGGATTTGAACCCGGTCACCGAACCGCGCCAATTCATCCAGGAACGGCAGGCTGTCCCGGCTGCGGCCGACGTAGAGCATCGACCAGTCGATGCCGAACTGCTCGGCGCGCGCCAGCATGGGCAGGATCGGCGTGATGCCGATACCGCCGGCGATGAACCGCAGCGTCCGGGTCGGTGACCCGAAGCCCGGCACCGCCATCGGGAAGGCGTTGCGCGGGCCATTGGTGGTGATGACGTCACCGACGGCGATCTGATGCGCTTCGATGGAGCCACCGCCGCCATCGGGTATGCGGCGCACGGCAATTCGGTACGAGCCCTGCTCATCGGGGTCGCCGCACAGCGAGTACTGACGGACCAGACCGCTGGGCAGGTGGATGTCCAGGTGAGAGCCCGGGTGCCAGCGAGGCAGTTCGGCACCGTCGGCGCTGACGAACGTCAACGCCACCACGTCCTGATCGTGCGCAACCACCTGACGGTCAGCGAGCTTCAGCGCGAGGGTGCGTTCGACGACGGCGGGCATCGGTGGTTTCCGCAGCCGCGTGGACGCCCAGAAGGTGCTGCTGACGACGGCGTCGGCCACAGTGACCAGCGGGTCGTGCGGCAGTAGGCCCATCACGCTGGGCGGTGCCAGACGTGACCGGAAGCGGCGCGCCTTCACAGGTGCGCGGCGCGGGCGGCGGGCGAGGCGGCCAGATATGCCACGGCCTGCGCGGTCGAGCCCATGGATTCCGGGGTGTAACTCGGCTTGAAGTACACCAGCGTCTGCTTGAGCATCAGGTTCCGGTACTTCGGCAGCAGGCCCAGCTTGGAGTCGCGCATGCGCAGGCGCTGAGACTTCCACCAGCCGAGCTCCAGCTGCGGATCGTTCTTGACCAGGAAGCGCATGCCACGCTGGAAGAACACGTACATCAGGATCGCCGCCACACTCATGGCGCGGATGCGGTCGAAGTAGCTGCTGCGGAAGTACATCGCGACCTCGTGGGCGACTGAGCGGTGCTCGACTTCCTCGGCGCCGTGCCAGCGGAACAGGTCCACCATGACGGGGTCGGCGTCGTAGCTGTCCCAGGTGCAGTTCAGGACGAAGTCACCGAGCACTGCCGTGTAGTGCTCGACGGCCGCGATGAACCACAACCGCTCGATGAGGTTGTTCATCTTGCGGCGCGGGTCGGTCGTCTTGGCCGGCGCCAGGATGTCCTCGAAGACGAACTCCACCTGGTCCAGCAACGGCGTGACATTCATGCCGCTGCGCACCAGGTAGTCCTTCATCACGGTGTCGTGGGTCTCGGCGTGCATGGCCTCCTGGCCGATGAAGCCGCGGACGTCGTCGGCGAGCTTCGGATCCTTGATCAACGGCAGCGCCTCGTTGAACGTTTCGACGAACCAGCGCTCACCGGCGGGAAGCAAGATGTTCAACAGGTTCACCACGTGTGACGCGACGGGATGGCCGGGAATCCAGGACATCGGCTTGTCCGCGGTCTCGAAAGCCACGTTGCGAGCCTGGATCTGCACCGGACCCGGGTCTACTTCGTGGGCGAAACGCTGTGGTTGCAGCATGGAAAGGCTACCTCCGGATCCTCACGCATCGTTGCGAGTGCACCCAGTGTAAGCGGTTTATGTGGGAACGGCGGTACTGGGTTTTGTCCAAAACCGCCGGAACAGCACTCCGGCAGGTGGGAATCGAGCGCTGACCTGCTGGAATGCCGCTTCAGTGGAGAGTTACATACCGGGGACCGACATGCCCGGCTGCGGGCCGACAGGCGTCGCCTGCACCGTGGTCACACCGTTGGAGCCGACATGCGGGGCCTGCGGAGCACCCGGAGCGCCGCCGGCTGCAGGGCCCGATGCGGGCGCGGCGGCCTGGGCGTTTTCGACTGCCTTGGTGGTGCAGTTCAGCATCAAGATGACGCGTCCGTGGCTGCCCATCTTCTCCTGGTCGACGATGCACTGGGCCTGCGGCACATCGCTGCCGACCGAGCCGCCGAAGGTGGCCTTCATGCCCTGGCTCTTGAGGATCGAGACGGCGCGCGCGTACGACTCGCCCACCACATTCATGGAGTTGCTGCCACCGGGATCGGACGCGGCCACCGACGAGCCGAACACCGCCGCGGCACCCATCGCCACCGCACCTGCTGCCACGGCACCTGCCGTCAGCATCTTCAGCTTGTTCACCTGACCTCCTCGAGTACAGCGAAGATAGCGCAGATGACGGGGTGGAGAAACTCGAATCAGCTCAATCCGGGTGTCACCGCGTCGCCCATCACCTGCGCCAACGCCGCCGCACGCGGGTCGGAAAACAGGTCTTCGAGGAGAACTTTCCGGCCTTCGGGACCGGCCAGTGGCACGCGCCAGTTCGGATATTCGTCGCTGGTACCCGGCTGATTCTGGGTGCGGACGTCGCCCACGGCGTCGGGCAGTGCCAGCGCCAGCAGCCGCGACGGGGTGCGCGTGAGGTAGCGGTACAGGGCGAGGACAGTCTGTTCGGCATCGATCGTGTCGGGCGCATTCGGCGGCAACAGCCCCGCCGCCCGCAGGACAGCCAACCAGCGCTGCTGGTCAGCGTGGTCGGCCGCGACCTCTTCCTCGTAGGGCCGGGTCAGTAGACCGAGATCGCGGCGCAGCCGCAGGTGCGCGCCGGCCAGGTAACCGGCCGTCGGCGGCAGATCATGCGTCGTCACCGACGACAGGCAGTACTCGCGCCAGCGCGGCGCGGGCAGCGGGCCGCCGTCCTGATCCGCTTCGAACCACAGGATCGAGGTGCCGAGAAGCCCCCGGTCGCGCAGATAGTCGCGGACCCACGGCTCGACAGTGCCCAAATCCTCGCCGACCACCACCGCACCGGCCCGGTGTGCCTCCAGTGCCAGGACCCCGGTCATCGCCTCGTGGTCGTAGTGGACGTACGTGCCGTCGACCGGAGTCACACCGTCCGGGATCCACCACAGCCGGAACAGGCCGATGATGTGGTCGATGCGGACGCCGCCGGCGTGCCGGAGTACCGCCCGGACCACGTCGCGAAACGGTTCGTAGGCGCGCTCGACGAGCTGGTTCGGACGCCACGGCGGCTGTGACCAGTCCTGACCGAGTTGGTTGAACTCGTCCGGCGGCGCTCCGGCCGAGACCCCTGTGGCCAGCACATCCTGTAGTGCCCAAGCGTCGGCGCCGCCAGGATGCACGCCGACCGCCAGATCGTGGACGATGCCAAGGGACATCCCGGTCTGGACCGCAGTGGCCTGCGCGGCCGTCAGCTGGTCATCGAGCTGCCATTGCAGCCAGCGGTGGAAATCGACACGGCTGCTGTGCTTTTCGGCGAAGGCCCGCACCGCCGGATGGTCGGGGTGCTGGAACTCCGAGGGCCAGTCACGCCAGTCGGCGCCGTGCTTCTCGGCCAGCACGCACCACGTCGCGAAGTCGTCGAGGGTTCGTCCGGTCCGCCGTCGGTAACCGTCGTAGGCCAATGTCCGGCCCGCCGAGCGGTTGGCCCGGTACACCTCCTTGAGTGCAGTGCGCTTCGACTTCCAGGCCGCATCCCGATCGATGAACTCGTTCTTGTCGGCGCGGGACTGCGCGTCGGCCCGGGCTTTGCGCAGCGTCGCCGGCGTGCGGACGGCGGTGTACTCCGGAATCGCCTGCACCCTCAGGTAGAGCGGGTTGGCGAACTGGCGTGAGGTCGGCAGATACGGCGACGGCTCCATCGGGGCCACCGGTCCTGCGGCGTGCAACGGATTCACGAGGATGAAGTCGGCGCGGTGCCGGGTGGCCGACCACACGGCAAGGTCGGTCAGATCGGTGAGATCGCCCGTACCCCAGGAGTTTTGCGAACGGACGCTGTAGAGCTGGGTGGCCAGTCCCCAGGCCCGGCCGTTGCCCAGGCGGCTCGGCAACGTCAGGGCCTCCGGCGTGACGATGAGCACCGCTTCGGCGTCCGCGGTACCAGCTTGAACGTGCAGCCGGTGATAGCCCAGTGGGAGGTCGTCGGGCAGCTCGAAGGTCGCCTCGCCGACCAGGCGGCCATCCAGATCGAACGGCGGCCGGTTGTTCTCCAACTGGCGTAGGCCGGCCCGCACCGAACCGTCCTCCAGCCGGATCCAGACTCCGACGGGCGCCCCGTGGGTGACGTGCACCCAGAAGCTCCTCGGATGTCCGGACCGGGCGACGATGGTCGGGGACAGGGTGCGCTGCCAGTAGGCGCGCTCATGATCGGCCAGGGCCGTCACGCAGGCGTCCTCGGAGTCGGCCGCGACGCCCAATGCGGCGAGCACGGCGACCAGCGTGGTGGCCGGGACGGCGTGCCCGGCACCGCTCCAGTCGACGTACTCGGTGGCCACACCGTGGCGCCGGGCGAGCTCGACGAGCGACGCGGTGCGATCAGTCATGAGCGCCATCTTGCCGCGATTCGGCGCACCATGGGAGGTGAGCGCGGGCTGTTTCGAACCGCGGATTGGCCTCACATTTCCGGGCAACGGACGGCACGCGAGAAGTTACGCTGCGCGCGGAGGTGTCGACGTGAGTTCCGACCTGTTGTCCGGTGTGCTGCCGACCATGTTGCACGACCCGGTCTCATACGCCATCCCGTTCTTCGTGGTGGCGCTGCTGCTGGAGTGGGGCGCGGCCCGCAAGCTGGCGTACGACGAACAGCAGCGGCCGCCCTCGGGCGCCTACCTGCGGGCCGACGCGTGGGCCAGTATCTGGATGGGGGCGGTGTCGCTGTTCACCAGCGGTGTACTCAATTTCCTCGCGCTGGTCGGCTATGCGGCCCTCTACGTGTACGTCGCGCCGTGGCACCTGCCGGGCCACGCCTGGTACACCTGGGTGATCGCCATCCTCGGCGTCGACCTGATCTACTACACCTATCACCGCATGGCCCACCGGGTGCGGCTGTTCTGGGCCACGCACCAGGCGCACCATTCCAGCGAGTACTTCAACCTGTCCACCGCGTTGCGGCAGAAGTGGAACCCGTCCGGCGACCTGCTGATGAAGGCGGTACTGCCGGCTCTCGGCGTGCCGCCGTGGATCGTGTTCGCCAGTTTCTCGCTGAATCTGGTGTACCAGTACTGGATTCATACCGAACGAGTCGGAAAGCTCTGGCGGCCCATCGAATACGTCTTCAATACGCCGTCACATCATCGGGTGCACCATGGCCGGGACGCGCAGTATCTCGACAAGAATTACGGCGGGATCCTGATCGTCTGGGATCGTATGTTCGGTAGCTTCACGCCCGAGACTGTGCGGCCGAATTACGGACTGACCAAACCTGTTGGAACATACGATATCTGGAAACTGCAGACGCACGAATATGTGTCGATCGCGCGAGATGTGTATCAAGCCAATGGGTTTGGCGATCGGATGGGTTACGTCTTCGGTCCGCCGGGGTGGCAGCCGGCCGATTCGGAGTCCGCGCCGGTTCGCTGACGAGGCTGTCGACGCTGACGGAACGCTGTGATTTCTTCGCGATAACTCATTGTTCGCCAACTGTTTTGATTGCTGCGAGTGCAAACGCTGGCGTTCCCCGGAACCGTCGGTACTGTCGGAGGGCGACAGGGTGAACCGCGACTCAAAGGAGCCGGACTTTCATGGGTGACACACTTCAGAGGGGCGAGAAGCTCGAGGTCGGCCAATCGCTGACGTCGCACAACGGTGCTTACCGACTGGTCCTGCAGGAGGATGGCAACCTGGTGTTGTACGCAGGGGAGCAGTCCGTGTGGGCCACCGCGACCGACGGGCAGGACGTCCAGCGCGCCGAGGTCCAGGAGGACGGCAACTTTGTGCTGTACACGCCGGGCAAGCCGGTGTGGGCCAGCCAGACCGCGGGCGCCGACAATGTCCGTCTCGTGCTGCAGGACGACCGCAACCTGGTGCTCTACAGCGGCGACGATGCCAAGTGGTCGTCGGAGACCCATACCGACGAGGTGTCCGCCGCGCCGGTCGAGGCCGCGCCGGAGCCGGCTCCCGAGCCCGAGGTCGCCGAGGTGGCTGCCGAGCCGGTGGCCGTCGACGTCGCCGTCGAGCCTGAGCCCGCCCCGGAGCCCGAGGCTCCCGCGGCGCGCACCTACACGGTCCAGTCGGGCGACACCCTGTGGGCCATCGCCGAGCAGTTCTACGGCGACGGCAACCGCTACCCGGAGATTGCCGGTGCCAGCGGCATCGGCAACCCGGACCTGATCCAGCCCGGTCAGTTGCTGACCATTCCCTGATCTGGACGGAGCCTGGCGGCCCGGGTCGAAAGATCCGGGCCGCCAGTGCATTTCACGGGACAGTTCGTTTGCTGGTGAGCGTCCGGCCCCCGTGGTGCCGTGGGAGGGCTTTCCCGTCCCTCGTTCGGGTTTGGGGGGTAGGCTGGCGCGACGTCCGTCCCGAGGTGATGGGAGAAGGTCATGTTTGTCGGGGGTTTGCGTGCCGCGGCGATTGCTGCGGTCGCTGCGCCGTTGTTCGCTGTGGGTGGTCCGGTGCCGGTCGCATCGGCCGATCCCGGAGTGCTGGTGTATCCGGGTATGGAGATTCACCAGGGCACCACGCGCTGCACGCTGGGCTATGTGGACCCGGCCGCGCGGACGGGCTACACCGCAGGTCATTGCCGCGGCAACGGCCCGGTGACCGACAAGGACGGCCGTTTCATCGGCACCATGATCACGTTCCGGGACAACACGCCCGACGGCGCCACCATCGCGACCGACCACCAGATCTCGGATTGGGAGTCCATCACCATCGCCGGTGATGTGATGGTCAACAACATCCTGCCGGGGGGCCGGGTACTGGTCACCGATCCCGCGGTGAATCCGCAGCGGGGCGAACCGGTCTGCCATTTCGGCGTCGTCACCGGCGAGACGTGCGGCACCGTCGACGCGGTGAACAACGGCTGGTTCACCATGTCCAACGGAATCGTCAGTCAGAAGGGCGACTCCGGTGGCCCGGTCTACACCATCACCCCGGACAACCGGGCGGTCCTGGTGGGCGTCTTCAACAGCACGTGGGGGCATTTCCCCGCGGCGGTCTCGTGGAGCGCGACCGATCAGCAGACCGATGACGCCGTTGTGCAGCAGGCTGCCGGCAGCTGACCGGGGCCCTGCCCACGTTGACCCTGCGCTAGGGGCGCGGAAGTGCGAGTGCGTCGCGCGGTGGTTTCCGGGTGAACCGTTGCCCGCCATGCCCGGGTGTTGATCCTGCCCTGAGGGCACCATCGAGACCCGCGGCCATCGGCGTACCTCGGTGAGGAAGAAAACTAGAACACGTTCTAGCCACGGTCCTCATCCGACGTTATTGTCTAGTCGATCACTGATCAGACACGTGTCCAGGTTGCTTGTCCGACCGCCCTGGACGCCACCGAGACCGGCCCAGGAGAGACGATGCAAACAGTGCCCGAGACCATCGACGTCGCCGACGTCACCGAATGGTCCGACGAGGCCGACGTGGTGGTGATCGGCTTCGGTATCGCCGGTGGCTGCGCCGCGGTGAGCGCTGCCGCCGCCGGCGCCAAGGTGCTGGTGCTGGAGAAGGCGGCCGCCGCGGGCGGCACGACGTCCATGGCCGGCGGTCACTTCTACCTGGGTGGCGGCACCGCGGTGCAGCAGGCCACGGGTCACGACGACACCGCCGACGAGATGTACAAATACCTGGTGGCCGTCGCCCACGACCCTGAGCACGACAAGATCCGCGCCTACTGCGACGGCAGCGTCGAGCACTTCAACTGGTTGGAGGACTTGGGTTTTCAGTTCGAGCGCAGCTACTACCCAGGCAAGGTCGTGGTGCCGCCGGGCACCGAGGGCCTGTCCTACACCGGCAACGAGAAGGTATGGCCGTTCTGTGAGCAGGCCATCGCCGCACCCCGTGGCCATTCAGTACCGGTGCCGGGTGAATTGGGCGGCGCGGACATGGTCGTCAAGCTGCTGCTGAAACGCGCCGACGAGCTCGGCGTCGAGATGCGCTACGAAACCGGCGCGACCAACCTCGTCGTGGACGACCAGGGTGCCGTGGCCGGCGTCCGCTGGAAGAACTTCGGCGTGACGGGCGCGGTCAAGGCCGGTGCGGTGATCATCGCCGCCGGCGGTTTCGCGATGAACCCCGAGATGGTCGCCGAACACACGCCGGCACTCGGCCAGAAGCGAAAGACCAAGCACCACGGCGAAGTTGAGCCCTACATCCTGGGCAACCCGAACGATGACGGGCTGGGCATCAAGCTCGGCGTGTCCGCCGGCGGCGTCGCCAAGAACCTGGACCAGCTGTTCATCACTGCCGCCGCCTACCCGCCGGAGATCCTGCTCACGGGCGTCATCGTCAACTCCAGCGGCCAGCGCTTCGTCAACGAGGACTCCTACCATTCGCGCACTTCGGCTTTCGTGCTCGAGCAGCCCGACCAGGTGGCCTATCTGATCGTGGACGAGGCGCACACCGAGATGCCGGCGATGCCGCTGATCCGGTTCATCGACGGCTGGGAGACGATCGCGGAAATGGAAGAGGCACTGGGTATTCCGGCCGGCAACCTGGCCGCGACCCTCGAGCGTTACAACGCGGGCGCCGCCGCGGGCGAGGACCCCGACTTCCACAAGCAGCCGGATTACGTTGCGGCCCAGGACAATGGGCCGTGGGCGGCCTTCGACCTCTCGCTCGGCCGCGCCCTCTACTCCGGATTCACCATGGGTGGCCTGTCGGTCAGCGTCGACGGTGAAGTGCTCCGCGAAGACGGTACCGCTGTCCCGGGTCTGTACGCCGCGGGTGCGTGCGCTTCGAATATCGCGCAGGACGGCAAGGGCTATGCCAGCGGCACCCAGTTGGGCGAAGGGTCGTTCTTCGGCCGACGGGCCGGAGCGCACGCCGCGGCAAGGTGATCCGCTAGACGCGGGCGGGCGCGCCGTCCTCGTCGTCGATTCGGGTGAGCCGCCAGTTGCCGTCGCCCAGCAGCTCCAGCTCCTGCTGGTGGTGCTGTTCGACGGTGCTGCGGTGGCTGACGCTGACCACGGTGGTGTCCGGCAGTTCGGTCCGGACCAGTTGGTACAGCATCATTTCCAGGCCCTCGTCGAGGGCTGAGGTGGACTCGTCGAAGAACACGGCCTTCGGCCGGGTCAGCAGTACCCGGGCGAAGGCGACGCGCTGCTGCTCGCCGGGGGAGAGCACCTTGGCCCAGTCGTCCACCTCGTCGAGGCGGTTCGCCAGATGCGGCAGCGCGACCTTGCCCAGGACTTCCTGCAATTCGGCGTCGGTGTGCGCACCGACCTTGCCCGGGTAGGACACCACAGCGCGCAGATCACCCAGTGGCACATAGGGCAATTGGGACAGGAACAGTGTCTCGTTCTCGTCCTGTGGCGAGCGCATGGTGCCGCTGCAGTAGGGCCACATCTTGGCCAGGCTGCGCAACAGGGTGGTCTTGCCGGCGCCAGAGCGCCCGGTGACCACCAGTGCTTCGCCGGGGTAGAGGCACAGATCCAGCGGCGCGATGAGTTCGCGGCCATCCGGCGTGCTCACCGTGACGTTCTGCAACGTGATGGTGTGGTCGGGGCAGTCCTCGGTGGTGATCTCGGGCAGGTGCCGTGCGGCGTCGTTCGCCGTCACGAGACCGTGCAGACGGATGATCGCGGCCCGGTAACCGGCGAACTGGTCGTAGGCGTTTCGGAAGAAGGACAGGCCGTCCTGGATGCTGCCGAAGGCGGACGCGGTCTGGTTCATGTCGCCCAGCTTGATCTCGCCGGCCAGGAACCGCGGGAACTGGAGGATGTAGGGCAACGGCACGATGATCTGGCTCATCGAGAGGTTCCAGCCGTTGAACCCGATCATCCGGTTGACGTACCGCTTGTAGTTGGACACGACGGGGGCGAACAGCCGACGCAGGCCTGTCCGCTCAGCGATCTCACCGTGGTAGAATGCGACGGCTTCGGCGGCATCGCGCATGCGCACCAGCGCGTAGCGGAAGGCTGCGTTGAAGCGTTCGTTGTCGAACGACAGCCAGATGATCGGCCGGCCGATCCAGAAGGCGATGATCGACGCGATCAGCACGTAGCCCAGTCCGATCCAGAACATCGCCTTCGGGATCGAGACCCCGGCGAGGGTCAGGGTGCCGGAGAGGTTCCACAGAATCGCGGTGAACGACAGCATCGACGCGATCGCGTTGATGGCGCCGAACAGCAGAGTGGACGTCGACATGTTGTTCGGGGTGTTGGGCAGCGGGCCCACCCCCGCGGTGAAGATGTCGATGTCGCTCTGGATGCGCTGATCCGGGTTGTCGATGGTGTCGTCGATGAAGCGGGACCGGTAATACGCCTTGCCGTCCAGCCAGTCGCCGGTGAGCCGGTCGGTGAGCCAGGCGCGCCAGGCGAGGATGAATCGCTGCGTCATGAACAGGTCGAGCATGATGCGGCAGACGTGCATCGTCGCCAGCAGCGAGAAGATGCCGATCGACAACCAGAAGCCGTGCTCGCCCGAGTTCTTGACCGTCTGATCATGGCCGGCCAGGCCGGAGGCCACCACCTGGAAGCTGGTCATCAGATCGTTGCTCTGATAGCTGAAAAGCACCGTGAGCCGAACTCCGGTGATCACCGACAGCAGCAGCGCCGCCAGCCACAGCCACACCCTGATGCTGTCGCGGCCGAGGAAGTAGTCGCCGGTGATGCGCCAGAACTGTCGCCCCCAGACCGTGAACCGGCCGATGGCGGTCAGCACCACCAAAGTCGAGACCGCCGCGATCAGCCAGGCCTTGGCGATCCACCACAGCGATGTCGTGAGCTCACTGCCCCAGTCGAGGGTCGGGGTGAACAAATCCATCCCCGCAAGGTACCCGTGCTCTATTGACGCGCGCGCTGCGACAGGCGCGGAGACAAAAGCAGCGGCGTTCCGTCGCCCTCCGATCAGGTGGACGGTTGCCGGAGCGCCGGCGGACCGGCCCGGTACCTTTGACCTGTGGCGAAAACCAGCACCGCGAAATCCGGCCGGCTGAGCAGCAAGTTCTGGAAGCTGCTCGGTGCTTCCACCGACAAGAACCAGAACCGATCGATGGATCAGGTTCGGGCGTCGGCGGAATTCGACGAGAAGGCCTCCGGGCTGGACGACGAGCAGATCACCAAGGCGGCCAAGCTGCTGGACCTGTCCGCACTCGCCGACTCCGCCGACATCCCACAGTTCCTGGCCATCGCCCGCGAGGCCGCCGAGCGCACCACAAGCCTGCGGCCCTTCGACGTCCAGCTGCTCGGCGCCCTGCGCATGATGGCCGGCGACGTCGTCGAGATGGCCACCGGTGAGGGCAAGACCCTGGCCGGCGCCATCGCCGCGGCCGGTTACGCCCTGGCCGGCCGGCACGTGCACGTCATCTCCGTCAACGATTACCTGGCCCGCCGCGACGCCGAGTGGATGGGGCCGCTGCTGGCGGCCATGGGGCTGACGGTCGGCTGGATCACCGCCGAGTCGACGGCCGAGGAGCGGCGGGCCGCGTACGAGTGCGACGTCACCTACGCCTCGGTCAACGAGATCGGGTTCGACGTCCTGCGCGACCAGCTGGTCACCCACGTCGACGACCTGGTGTCGCCGCGGCCCGACGTCGCCCTGATCGACGAGGCGGACTCCGTCCTGGTCGACGAGGCGCTCGTGCCGCTGGTGCTCGCCGGAACCACGCACCGCGAAACGCCCCGCATGGAGATCATCCGGCTGGTAGGAGAGCTGACCGCGGCCCAACGGGTTGATGACTCGCTGCAGTACTACGACACCGACGCCGACCGTCGTAACGTGCACCTGACCGACGCGGGCGCTCGCAAGCTGGAGAAGGCGCTCGGCGGCATCGATCTGTACTCCGAAGAGCACATCGGCACGACGCTGACCGAGGTGAACGTGGCTCTGCACGCGCACGTGCTGCTGCAGCGCGACGTGCATTACATCGTGCGGGACAACGCCGTTCACCTGATCAACGCGTCCCGCGGCCGGATCGCGTCACTGCAACGCTGGCCCGACGGCCTGCAGGCCGCCGTCGAGGCCAAGGAAGGCATCGAGACCACCGAGACGGGCGAGGTGCTCGACACCATCACCGTGCAGGCCCTCATCGGCCGCTACCCGACGGTGTGCGGCATGACGGGTACCGCGCTCGCCGCCGGCGAGCAGCTGCGCCAGTTCTACCGGCTCGGGGTGTCGCCGATTCCGCCGAACACGCCGAACATCCGCGAAGACGAGGCCGACCGCGTGTACATCACCGCGGCCGCCAAGAACCAGGCCGTCATCGAGCACATCCAGCAGATCCACGAGACCGGTCAGCCGGTGCTGGTCGGTACCCGGGACGTCGCCGAATCCGAAGAGCTGCACGCGAAACTGGTCAAGGCCGGGGTGCCAGCCGTGGTGCTGAACGCCAAGAACGACGAGGAAGAGGCCGCCGTCATCGCCGAGGCGGGCAAGCTCGCCACCGTCACGGTCTCCACCCAGATGGCCGGTCGCGGCACCGACATCCGCCTCGGCGGGTCCGACGAAGCCGACCATGACGCCGTCGCCGAACTCGGCGGCCTGCACGTCATCGGCACCGGCCGGCACCATACCGAGCGCCTCGACAACCAGCTGCGCGGCCGTGCCGGCCGCCAGGGCGACCCGGGTTCGTCGGTCTTCTTCTCCAGCTGGGAGGACGACGTCGTCGTCTCGCATCTGGACCCCGACAAGCTGCCGATGGAGACCGACGAGGACGGCCGGATCGTCAGCGACAAGGCCGGCCAGCTGCTCGAGCACGCGCAGCGCGTCGCCGAGGGCCGGCTGCTGGACGTGCACGCCAACACGTGGCGTTACAACCAGCTCACCGCGCAGCAGCGCGCGATCATCGTGGAACGCCGAGAGACGTTGCTGCGCACCACAACTGCGCGCGACGAACTCAAGGAGCTGGCACCGGAGCGGTACCAGGAACTGGCCGACGAGGTGGGCGAGGACGAGCTCGAGCGCATCTGCCGGATGATCATGCTGTACCACCTGGACCGTGGCTGGGCCGACCACCTGGCCTACCTGTCCGACATCCGCGAGAGCATCCACCTGCGGGCGCTGGGACGGCAGGACCCGCTCGACGAGTTCCACCGCATGGCGGTCGACGCATTCGCCTCGCTGGCGGCCGACGCCATCGAGGCCGCGCAGCAGACCTTCGAGACCGCCAACGTGCTGGAGGACGAGCCCGGCCTGGATCTGTCCAAGCTGGCCCGCCCGACGTCGACGTGGACCTACATGATTCACGACAACCCGCTGGCCGACGACACGATGGCAGCGCTGAGCCTGCCCGGGGTATTCCGTTAGGTTTAGCCCTATGGACCAGCCGCGAGAAGCCGGAGGCGGACCGCACATGGACGTGGAAGCTGCCGGCGGAACTCGTCTGAATCTCGACGCCGACGCGGGCGACCGCGTGCTGACGATTCCCAACGCGCTCAGCGTGTTGCGGCTGCTGCTGGTCCCGGTGTTCCTGTACCTGCTGCTCTCGGCGCACGCGGGCGGCTGGGCCGTCGCCATCCTGATGTTCAGCGGCTTCTCCGACTGGGCCGACGGCAAGATCGCGCGCCTGGTGCCGAACCAGTCGTCGCGGCTTGGTGAGCTGCTGGACCCGCTGGTCGACCGGATCTACATGCTGATCGTGCCCATCGCGCTGGCCATCGCCCACGTCGTGCCCTGGTGGTTCGTGCTCACGCTGATCGGCCGCGACCTGGTGCTGGCGGCGACGCTGCCGTTGCTGCGCGGCCGCGGGCTGACGGCGCTGCCGGTCACCTACATCGGCAAGGCCGCGACGTTCGCGCTGATGGCGGGATTCCCACTGGTGCTGCTGGGGCAGTGGCCGGACGTCTGGAGCCGGGTGGTGCTGGCCTGCGGCTGGGCGTTCCTGGTGTGGGGCATGGCCATGTATCTGTGGTCCGGCGCGCTGTACCTGATCCAGGTGTCCATGGTGCTGCGGCAGCTGCCGCCGGTGGTGAGGGTTGCGGCGTGACTGAAGCCGGGACTCCCCAGGACCGGGCGCTGGGCGGCTACCGGCCGGAGGCCGGCCGCAACAGTCACGTCGCCGACCAGCCGGCTCGGATTCCGGTGCCGTCGCTGCTGCGCTCGCTGCTCACCGATCACCTGGACCCCGGGTATGCCGCCGCGGCCGAGCGCCGCAAGGCGGCCGGCGAGAGTGCCCGACGGCGCCGCTCCCGGCTTGCCGACGGCGCCTGGCTGCTGGTCGGTGTCGCCGCCGTGTCGGTGGTGTTCGTGGCCGCGGCACAGCACGCGGTGTCGATGGCCCCGGCCACCACCCAGACCCAACATGTCTTGTCCGCCAACGCGCGCACCGCCGAAGGGCGGACCCGGGACAGCACCGCGAACCGCGACGCCCTGGCCGGCCAGGTGGAGGCCGCGCGCCGCAGCCGGCTGGCGGGCGACGAGAAGGGCCGCCGGCTGCTGGAGGCCCTGGAGGGTGCCGAGTTCAGTGCCGGGGCGACGGCGGTGACCGGTCCGGGTCTCACCGTGACCGTCACCGAGCCTCCGCCGAGCCCGAACCTCTCCGACGTGTCCAAGCAGCGCGTCGCGGGGAGCCCGCAGATCATCCTCGACCGGGACCTGCAACTGGCCGTCAATTCGTTGTGGGCGGCCGGCGCCGAGGCGGTGTCCGTCGGCGGCGTGCGGGTCGGACCGAACGTGACCATGCGGCAGGCCGGCGGTGGCATCCTCGTCGACAACCAGCCGGTGGCCAGCCCCTATGTGGTCGTCGCGATCGGGCCGCCGCACGCCATGCAGGAGGTGTTCGAACAGACTCCCGCGATGCAGCGGCTGACGCTGCTCGCCCAGTCGTACGGGGTGGGGATCAGCGTCCAGACCCGGGACCACCTCACGGTGTCGGCCGCATCGGTACGGGACGTCAACTTCGCCAGACAAAGTGGGCCGAAGTGAGTGGACAGAAGTGATAGGGGCCGAATTGAGGGTGCACACATGATCGGCATTGCCGCACTGGTGGTCGGCATCGTGGTGGGATTGATCTTCCACCCCAGCGTGCCGGAAGCGGTCCAGCCGTACCTACCCATCGCTGTCGTGGCGGCGCTGGACGCGGTGTTCGGGGGACTGCGGGCCTACCTGGAGCGGATCTTCGACGCCAAGGTCTTCGTCATCTCGTTCGTCTTCAATGTCCTGGTCGCCGCGGTGATCGTTTACGTCGGCGACCAACTCGGTGTCGGCACGCAGCTGTCCACCGCGATCATCGTGGTGCTCGGAATCCGGATCTTCGGCAACGCGGCGGCCCTGCGCCGCAGGTTGTTCGGCGCGTGACGGCGGGACACCATGGCTGACGACGAACAGCAGGCGGGGGAGCACGCGGCCGAACATCATGGCCGGCACGAGCTGCCCGACGGCGTTCCGGCGCGGCCGCCGCGCACCCGGTCCCAGCTGATGTTCGGCGCGCTGGCGGTACTGCTGTGCGTGCTGCTCGGGGTGGCTATCGCGACGCAGGTGCGGCAGACCGAGTCAGGTGACGCCCTCGACACCGCGCGGCCGGCCGACCTGCTGGTGCTGCTCGACTCCCTGCAACAGCGCGAGGCGGCGCTGGGCACCGAGGTGGCCGACCTTCAGAAGACGCTGTCGTCGTTGCAGGCGTCGGGCAACAGCGACCAAGCCGCCATCGAGGGCGCTCAGGCGCGGCTGCGTGCCCTGTCGATCCTGATCGGGACCGTCGCGGCAACCGGCCCCGGCGTCACGATCACCATCGAGGACATCGCCCCCGGCGTGTCGCCGGAGACCTTGCTGGACGTCATCAACGAGTTGCGCGCCGCCGGCGCCGAGGCCATGGAGATCCGCTCGGGTCGCGGCGACCAGCAGGCCGCGGTCCGGGTCGGCGTCGACACCTGGGTGACCGGTACCGCGGGCGCGCTGGTGGTCGACAACGTGACCATCAATCCGCCCTATTCCATTCTCGCCATTGGTGATCCGCCGACGCTGGCAGCTGCGATGAACATCCCCGGCGGGGCGATGGACAGTGTGAAGCGGGTGGGCGGCACAATGACCGTGCAACAGGCCGACACGATCGACGTCACCGCTTTGCGGCAACCGAAACCTCGTCAATACGCTCAGCCTGTCAAGTAGGCGCCGGGCCGTCATCGTCGAGCCGTATCCTATGTACCCCACCAACACTCAAGGAGCGTCGTGAGCGAAACGCCAGCCGATCTGCTGTACACCACCGAGCACGAATGGGTGCGCCGCACCGGCGAAGGCACCGTGCGGGTCGGGATCACCGATTTCGCGCAGGGCGCGCTGGGTGACGTGGTCTACGTCGATCTGCCCGAAGTCGGCGCCACCGTGGCCGCCGGTGACGTGTTCGGTGAGGTCGAATCGCCCAAGACCACCTCGGAGCTGTACGCCCCGATCGCGGCGAAAATCGTTGCGGTCAACGGTGATCTGGAAGGCTCGCCGGACCTGGTCAACTCCGATCCGTACGACGCCGGATGGCTCATCGAACTGCAGGCCGACGCTGCCGAATTGGACGGCCAGCTCGCCGGTCTGCTCGATGCAGACGGCTACCGGGCGACCCTGGACGAGTAACACCTTTGTTAGGGTGCTGCGGTCCGGTTCGGCCGCGGCGACACCAAAGTCGGCTCGGCGGATCCGGCGGTGGCGGGCACACTGGCCCGCGCCGCGCGGTACGGTCAATAGTGGGACGTATGCGACATCGATGACTGCTGGCAGCACTTGCCGGCTGGTCGTGCAAAAGAGCGCCACAGCAGCCAGTAGAGGAGCAGCGCGTGACGGATAACGACAGCGGTTCGGGGACCGGTTTCGGCTCCGAGGAGGCAACGGTGGAGACCACGTCGGTCTTCCGAGCGGACTTCCTCAATGAGCTCGACGCCCCGGCTTCGACGAGCGGCACCAGTGCCGTCTCCGGAGTGGAAGGACTGCCGGTGGGCTCGGCCCTCCTGGTGGTCAAGCGCGGGCCGAATGCCGGCTCGCGATTCCTGCTGGATCAGCCGAGCACCTCGGCGGGCCGTCATCCCGACAGCGACATCTTCCTCGACGATGTGACGGTCAGCCGTCGGCACGCCGAGTTCCGGCTCGAGTCGGGTGAGTTCCAGGTGGTCGACGTCGGCAGCCTCAACGGCACCTACGTCAACCGCGAGCCCGTCGACTCGGCGGTGCTGGCCAACGGCGACGAGGTCCAGATCGGCAAGTTCCGCCTCGTGTTCCTGACCGGCCCCAAGACCGACGACAGCTCGGCTGGTTAGAGCCGGCGGTCAGTCCATGACGCAGCCCGACCGCAGTGCAGTGGCCGGGATGTCGATCGGAGCGGTGTTCGATCTGCTCCGACCCGACTTCCCGGATGTGACGATCTCCAAGATCCGGTTCCTGGAGGAACAGGGTTTGGTCACGCCCGAGCGCACTGGGTCGGGCTACCGTCGTTTTACGGCCTACGACTGCGCCCGGCTGCGGTTCATCCTGTCGGCGCAGCGCGATCAGTACCTGCCGCTGAAGGTCATCAAGGCCCAGCTGGACGCCCAGCCCGACGGCGCGCTGCCGGAGGGTGGATCCGCTTACGGCGGACCGAAGTTGGTGCCCGATCTCGACGTCGATGGCGAAGGCGCAGGCCGTCCTGCTGACGTCGCGCCGGCTCAGGTCCGGCTCAGCCGCGAGGACCTGCTGCAGCGTTCCGGCATCACATCGGAACTGCTGTCCGCTCTGGTCAAGAGCGGCGTGATCATCCCCGGCCCGGCTGGATTCTTCGACGAACACGCCGTCGTCATCGCGCAGTGCGCCCATGCCCTGGGCGAATACGGTGTCGAGCCGCGGCACCTGCGGGCCTTCCGGTCCGCCGCCGACCGGCAGTCCGACCTGATCGCCCAGATCGCCGGGCCCATCGGCAAGGCCGGCAACGCCGGGGCCCGCGACCGGGCCGACGAACTGGCCCGTGAGGTCGCTGCGCTCGCCATCACGCTGCACACCTCACTGATCAAGTCTGCTGTGCGCGACGTTCTCGATCGCTGAGGACTAGACTCGAATTCGTTGATGGCACACGGATTGCGGAGGGCAGACGCAGATGGGCGAGGTTCGTGTGGTCGGCATTCGAGTGGAGCAGCCGCAGAACCAGCCCGTGCTGTTGCTCCGCGAGTCCGATGGTGACCGTTATCTGCCGATCTGGATCGGCCAGTCCGAGGCTGCGGCCATTGCGCTGGAGCAGCAGGGCGTCTCGCCGGCTCGGCCCCTGACACACGACTTGATCCGCGATTTGATTGCCGCGCTTGGCCATTCATTGCGTGAGGTGCGCATCGTGGATCTGCAGGAAGGCACCTTCTACGCCGACCTGGTGTTCGACCGCGATATCACGGTGTCGGCGCGGCCGTCGGACTCGGTGGCCATCGCCCTACGGATGGGCGTGCCGATCTACGTCGAGGAAGCGGTGCTCGCCGAAGCCGGTCTGCTGATCCCCGACGAGGGCGATGAAGATTCGTCCGGCCCGGTGCGCGAGGACGAGGTCGAGAAGTTCAAGGAGTTCCTCGACAGCATTTCTCCGGACGATTTCAAGGCCACTTAGGCCGGACCCAGGGCGGCCCTCCGAACGCCCGGGCGGACGTTGTCACGGATGCGTCTCAGTTAGGTCAGCAGGCGTCGACACGCGGTGCGCCGTTTGCAGATTCGATGAATCTGCGCCACATACTTTCCTCGTTCTGGCAACAACTCGGCCTGCGGCTCACCGCCGATGGGCTGAAGCGGCCCGGCGGGAAGCGTATGCTCGACACATTCGAGCAGCGGACATGCCCGCCGAGCAGCAGTGGCCGCCAGGCAGGTTAGTTCGATCGGCGAGAGGATCAGGCAGTGGGCGACGACACGCCACGTCATGAGCAGTTGGACCTGACGACCAACGGCGCGCCTGAGCAGGCCGCCCCGACGCCGGCTCCCATGCCGGTGCAGGCAGGCCTGTTCCCTGACGAGTCCGTGCCCGACGAGCTGGTCGGCTACCGCGGGCCGAGTGCCTGCCAGATCGCCGGCATCACCTACCGCCAGCTCGACTACTGGGCCCGCACCTCGCTGGTCGTCCCGTCGATCCGCGGCGCCGCCGGCTCCGGCAGCCAGCGCCTGTACTCGTTCAAGGACATCCTGGTCCTCAAGATCGTCAAGCGACTGCTCGACACCGGTATCTCGCTGCACAACATCCGCGTCGCGGTCGATCACCTGCGCCAGCGCGGCGTCCACGACCTGGCCAACATCACGCTGTTCTCGGACGGCACCACGGTGTACGAGTGCACGTCCGCCGAGGAGGTCGTCGACCTGTTGCAGGGCGGTCAGGGCGTGTTCGGCATCGCCGTCTCGGGCGCCATGCGCGAGCTGACCGGCGCCATCGCCGACTTCCCGGGTGAGCGGGCCGACGGCGGCGAGTCCATCGCCGCGCCAGAGGACGAGCTCGCATCCCGGCGCAAGCAGCGCGACCGCAAGATCGGCTAGCTTTTCCCGCCAGGTGACCGACCGGTAGACTGGCGCGCGCATCGTCCCGACGCGGGAGAGTTCTGTGGCCGCCAGCCATGGACGCCGAAGGAGCAATACCTCTCCATCAACCTCTCAGGCCCCCGGACCGCGCCGGAGCCCGATGCCTCTGGAAAGCGGCGAGCTGTGGCTCGCCCGCCCATGGGGAAAGGCTGCGCACGCGAGGAGCAAATACGCTCAGCGCATGCGTCGGGCCGAATCTCTCAGGCACCGACGACAGAGGGGGAGGAACCGCAAGCGGTTCCGTGGCATGCCTGCCCGAGCCTGAACGTCTGGAGAGGCCGTCATGACCGACAGCACGTCCCGTTCCTCTGCTGAGCACCACCAGCTTCGCTTCGTCGACCGGCACATCGGTCCGGATGCCGATGCGGTGGCCACCATGCTCGGGGTCATCGGCGTCGACTCGCTGGAAGAGCTCGCCGCCAAGGCACTGCCCGCGGGCATCCTCGACGCGCTGTCCAGTGCGGGCCTGGCCCCCGGTCTCGATGAGCTGGCCGCCCCGGCCTCCGAGGAGCAGTCGCTGGCCGAGCTGCGCGCACTCGCCGACACCAACACCGTCGCGGTGTCGATGATCGGGCAGGGCTACTTTGACACCCTGACGCCGGCCGTCCTGCGCCGCAACATCCTCGAGAACCCGGCCTGGTACACGGCCTACACGCCGTACCAGCCGGAGATCAGCCAGGGCCGCTTGGAGGCCCTGCTCAACTTCCAGACCATGGTCACCGACCTGACCGGCATGGAGATCGCCAACGCCTCGATGCTCGACGAGGCCACGGCCGCGGCGGAAGCGATGACGCTGATGCACCGCGCGGTCAAGGGCGACTGCCGCCGCCTGGCCGTCGACACCGACATCTACCCGCAGACGGCCGCCGTGCTGGCCACCCGTGCAGAACCGCTGGACATCGAGATCGTCACCGCGGACCTGCGTGACGGCCTGCCCGAGGGCGAATTCTTCGGCGTCATCGTCCAGGTGCCGGGTGCCAGCGGCGCGGTCGTTGACTGGTCCGCGCTGGTCGCGCAGGCGCATGAGCGTGGCGCGCTCGTGGCCATCGGCGCCGACCTGCTGGCGCTGACGCTCGTCACCCCGCCCGGTGAGATCGGCGCCGACGTCGCCTTCGGCACCACGCAGCGTTTCGGGGTGCCGATGGGCTTCGGCGGCCCGCACGCCGGCTACCTGGCCGTGCACGGCAAGCATGCCCGCCAGTTGCCGGGACGACTGGTCGGCGTCTCGGTCGACGCGGACGGTGCGCCGGCGTACAGATTGAGCCTGCAGACCCGCGAACAGCACATCCGCCGCGACCGGGCCACCAGCAACATCTGTACCGCCCAGGTGCTGCTCGCGGTGATTGCCGCGATGTACGCCAGCTACCACGGGCCGCGCGGGCTGGCCGCCATCGCGCACCGGGTGCACGGTCATGCGCTCGCGGTGGCCATGGGGCTGACGGCGGCTGGGATTGACGTCGTGCACGCGAGGTTCTTCGACACCGTGCTGGCCCGCGTCCCGGGCCGGGCCGAGCAGGTGCAGGCGGCTGCCAAGGAACGCGGTATCAACGTCTGGCTGGTCGATGCCGACCACATCTCGGTGTCGTGCGACGAGGCGACCACGGCCGACCATGTCGACGCGGTGCTCTCGGCGTTCGGTGCGACCCGTGGCGGCCAGCACTGGGACGGCCCGGAAATCCACACCCGCACTTCGGAATTCCTCACGCACCCGGCGTTCTCGCGGTACCGCACCGAGACCGAGATGATGCGTTACCTGCGCTCGCTCGCCGACAAGGACATCGCGCTGGACCGCAGCATGATCCCGCTGGGCTCGTGCACCATGAAGCTCAACGCGGCCGCCGAGATGGAGCCCATCACCTGGACCGAGTTCGCCCAGCAGCATCCGTTCGCCCCGGCCTCGGACACCCCGGGCCTGCGCAAGCTGATCGCCGACGTCGAATCCTGGCTGGTCAGCATCACCGGCTACGACTCGGTCTCGCTGCAGCCCAACGCCGGATCGCAGGGCGAGTACGCCGGCCTGCTGGCCATCCGCGCCTACCACGGGGCCCGCGGCGAAGCCGGGCGCAACATCTGCCTGATCCCGTCCAGCGCGCACGGCACCAACGCCGCGTCGGCCGCCATGGCCGGCATGAAGGTCGTCGTCGTGGCGTGCCGCTCGAACGGCGACGTCGACCTGGACGACCTGCGCGCCAAGATTGCCGAGCACGCCAGTGACCTGGCTGCGCTGATGATCACGTACCCGTCCACGCACGGCGTCTACGAGCAGGACGTCGCCGATATCTGCGCGGCGGTGCACGACGCCGGCGGCCAGGTCTACGTCGACGGCGCCAACCTCAACGCGATCGTCGGCCTGGCCCGCCCCGGCAAGTTCGGCGGCGACGTCAGCCACCTGAACCTGCACAAGACCTTCTGCATCCCGCACGGCGGTGGTGGTCCCGGTGTCGGTCCGGTGGCGGTGCGCTCACACCTCGCGCCGTACCTGCCGGGCCACCCGCTGGCCGCCGAGCTCGGTGACGCCAACACCGTCTCGGCGGCGCCGTACGGCTCGGCGTCCATCCTGCCGATCACGTGGGCGTACATCCGGATGATGGGTGCGGCCGGTCTGCGGGCCGCGACGCTGACCGCGATCGCGTCGGCCAACTACATCGCCCGCCGCCTCGACGAGCACTACCCGGTGCTCTACACCGGCGAGAACGGCATGGTCGCTCACGAGTGCATCCTGGATCTGCGGGCCATCACCAAGGCGACCGGTGTCACCGTCGACGACGTGGCGAAGCGCTTGGCGGACTACGGTTTCCACGCGCCCACCATGAGCTTCCCGGTGGCCGGCACACTGATGGTCGAGCCCACCGAGAGCGAGAGCCTGACCGAGGTCGACGCCTTCATCGCCGCGATGATCGCGATCAAGGCCGAGATCGACCAGGTCGGTTCCGGCGACTGGCCGGCGGACGACAACCCGCTGCACAATGCTCCGCACACCGCCGAGTGCCTCCTGGTCGACGACTGGAAGCACCCGTACACCCGCGAGCAGGCGGCCTATCCGCTGGGCAAGGGCTTCCGGCCGAAGGTGTGGCCGCCGGTGCGCCGCATCGACGGTGCGTACGGCGACCGCAACCTGGTCTGCTCGTGCCCGCCGATCGAGGCCTTTGCCTGATTCCCGTGCGCTCCACACAAGAACGTCCCGCTCAGCGCTGCTGAGCGGGACGTTTTTGTACATCGGGAGCGGCGTGTTGCGGGTAGACACGCACGCTCGTGGCTAGGGAAGGGCTGCCGCCACCGCGTTGGCCAGTTCGGGGGCCGCGGACGTGGGCACACTGGTGAACGTGCCGCCGGTCAGCTGCGAGACGGCCTGCCAGGTCGAGCCGTCCGAATCGGTCCCGATATCGATGACATTGATGGCCACCGGGCGGCCCGGGTCGAACGCCGACTTGATGTAGTCCTGCAGGCCCTGACCGTCCAGTGACTGGTCGGTGTGCGGGCCCGAGGTGATCAACAGGATCGAATTGGCCTGTCCGTCGACGTATTTCGACATCGCGTCACCGTAGAGCATGCGCATGGTCGTGAACGAGACGTGACCGCCGCCCGAAGAGCTCTGGTTGTTGAGGTTCGAGATCAGCTGCGCCGAATGCGACTGGTCGCTGAGCGGGGCGACCGGAATCTCGGTGCGGCCGGACACGCCGTCGAACGTCCACAGTCCCACCGAGCTGTTCGGCGACATCGCCTTGACCCGGTCCATCAGCGCCGCGGTCACATTGCCGAGCCGGGTCTTGGCGCCGTCGGTGGTCGGCATCGACTGGTCCAGCATGATCGTCACGGCGGCGCCCTTCGAGGTACCGCCGACGGCATTGGCCAGCGTGGCGCGCGTGCCGGTATCGCCGATCGAGAGTGCGTCGGGCAGCGCGCCGAGGTTCAGCACGTCGTTCTTCGGGGGAGTGCCGCCGTTGACGCGGAAGCCGGCCTTGGACAGCTCGGCCAGCTGTTCGGGCTTGCGCAGGAAGTGTTCGAATTCGCTTGCCGCCGTGATTTCCTCGTGCGACAGGCCCTCGCCCTCGAGCAACACGGCCGGGTAGTCGGCGACGGCCGGTGCGCCCGGCGGCAGCCAGGCCGCCAGCTTGCCCTTGGCGTTGTCGGTGTGCTGCGACCGCTGGTAGAGCTGCTGCTCGGTGGTGACGACGGCGTGCACCGGCGCGGTGGCCGGGTCGCTCGCCGAGATCAGCGCATCGAGCGCCGTCGACGCCTTTGAGTCCGTGAGCTTGGGCTGTGCGGCCATCAAGCGGTGCACGGCACCCGCACCGGCGTTGGCCGGTGCACCACCCGCCGCAGCGGAGGCGGTGGCCTCGGCCGCCAGGTAGGTCGCGTCACTGTTCTCGACGGTCGGCAGAGCCAGCCGCAGCGAACCCCAGCCGGGCAGGCCCAGGCCGTCCAACGCCGTCGGCGTCGTCTGGAGCGCCGGCAACGTGCCCCAATTCTGCTGGGCCAGCGCGTCTTTCAGTTGCGGCCGGACAGCCAGCAGTACGGGTGAGGTGGCCAGCGACTTCGCTTCACCGCTGACCACCTGATCGCCGGCACCGGCGATCAGCCGGGCCGCCGACACCGAGCTGGCCGGAATCCACAGCGCCGGGCGCGGTCCCAGGTTCGACGGCCACTTGTTGGCCATTCCGTCGACGACGGAGGTCGGATCGGTCGCCTTGACCTCGACCTTGACGCACTTGTCGCCGATGGGTGCGGCGGTCTGGTTGTACTTGCCGGCCAGCGCGCCCAGCTGATCAGAGATCGACGGATCGGCCAGCACGGGCACGCTGACCGATCCGGACACGCAGCGTGCAGAGGCTTCCCGGCTGCGGTCGGACAGCACGCTGCCGAAGAAACGCCAGAGGATCACGGCGGCGACCACGACCACGACGGTCACGAGCGCTGCGATGACCCCGACACTGACGCCGCGGCGTTTGGTCTGGATGGCCCGGTGGCTGCCGGTCCATTCGCCACCCTCCCAGTCGCCACCGTGCGAACGAACCGAAGCGCGGCGCGGGACGGCCGGGAAGGCCTGGGTGATGCTGTCGGCCCCGGTGAGATCGGGCTGGTCGTCGTCGCCTGGGTAGCCGGCGGGTGACTCGGCATAGTCGGGCTCGTCGGTCTCGTATCGATCGCCGGTACCGGCGGGCGGCGTGGCAGCGGGCGGCCTAGGAGCGGGCGGCATCCCGTGCATCTCGGCCCAGTCATCCGGAACCCGGAAACCCGGCGCGCCGGTGGCGGAGTCGTCGGCTTCCGGAATGTCCGGCGACAACGCGTCGAAGTGTGATGTTTCGTCGTCGCGTGATTCGTCGGCGTTTGATTCGTCGTCGTCGGGAGCTCTGTGCCTACCCATTGGTGTCTGCTCCTGGTGTCGGCGTGCAATCGGCGGACCCGCGTCGTGAGACGTGGGCCCGCCGAATTTTAATCAACGATGATGGGGGAGTTAACCGTTCACGAACCGGCGTGTGCGGCCTTGAACTCCCGCCGGCGCCGATGCAGGATCGGCTCGGTGTAGCCGTTGGGCTGGCTGCAACCTTCCAGAATCAGCTCCTGCGCGGCCTGGAAGGCAATGCTGCCGTCGGGGTCCGGAGCCATCGGCAGGTATGCGGGATCGCCGGCATTCTGCTCGTCGACCACCGCCGCCATGCGGCGCAGGCTGGCCTTCACGTCGTCCTCGGTGATGACGCCGTGCCGCAGCCAGTTGGCCAGCAGCTGGCTGGAGATGCGCAGCGTGGCGCGGTCCTCCATGAGGGCGATGTTGTGGATGTCGGGCACCTTCGAGCAGCCGACGCCCTGGTCGATCCAGCGGACGACGTAGCCCAGGATCGACTGGCAGTTGTTGTCGATCTCCTCGTGGATTTCTTCGGGCGCCCAGGCCAGTTCCTTGGCCAGCGGGATGGTCAGCAGTTCGGTGAGCGTGGTGCGCTTCTTGCCGGCCAGCTCCTCCTGCACGGCGGGCACGTCGACCTGGTGGTAGTGCATGGCGTGCAGGGTGGCGCCGGTGGGCGACGGCACCCACGCGGTGGTGGCGCCCGCCTTGGGCTGACCGATCTTCTGCTCGACCATGTCGGCCATCAGGTCGGTCATGGCCCACATGCCCTTACCGATCTGGGCTCGGCCGGCCAGGCCGCAGGCCAGACCGGTGTCGACGTTGGCGTCCTCGTAGGCCTTGATCCAGGTCTGGGACTTCATGGTGCCCTTGCGGACCATGGGGCCGGCTTCCATCGAGGTGTGGATCTCGTCGCCGGTGCGGTCCAGGAAGCCGGTATTGATGAACACCACGCGGTCGGCGGCGGCCTTGATACTCGCCTTCAGGTTGACGGTCGTGCGGCGCTCCTCGTCCATGATGCCGACCTTGAGAGTGGCCTCCGGCAGGCCGAGGACGTCCTCGACGCGGCTGAACAGCTCGCAGGTGAATCCGACCTCGTCAGGACCGTGCATCTTCGGCTTCACGATGTAAACCGAGCCGGTACGGCTGTTGGTCAGCTCGCCGTTCTCTTCGGTGGACTTCAGGCCGTGCATGGCGATCAGGCCGGTGAACAGTGCGTCCTGGATGCCCTCGGGGATCTCGTTCCCGTCGGCGTCGATGATGGCGTCGTTGGTCATCAGGTGGCCGACATTGCGCACGAACAGCAGGCTGCGGCCGGGCAGCACGAGTTCGCCCTCGCCGTCAGGGGTGGTGAAGACCCGGTCCGGGTTCAGCGTGCGGGTGAAGGTCTTGCCGCCCTTGCTGACCTCTTCGGACAGGTCGCCCTTGTTCAGGCCCAGCCAGTTGCGGTAACCCAGCACCTTGTCGTCGGCGTCGACGGCGGCGACCGAGTCCTCGAAGTCCATGATCGTGGTGATCGCGGACTCCAGCACGACGTCCTTGATGCCGGCCTTGTCGGTCGAGCCGACCGGCGAGGAGGGGTCGACCAGGATTTCGATGTGCAGACCGTGGTGGACCAGCAGCACCGACCACGCCGAGTCACCGAGCTCGCCGGTGTAGCCGACGAACTCCTCGGGGTTGGCCAGGCCGGTCGAGAGGCCGTCGTCAAACGTCACCTTCAGCTGGTGTTCGTCATCGATCTTCAGGCCGGTGATGTCGGCCCACGAACCGGACGCCAGCGGGACGGCCTGGTCCAGGAAGCCCCGGGCGTACGCGATCACCTTGTCGCCGCGCACCTTGTTGTAGCCACCCTTGCCGGCCTCGGCGCCGCCCTCGTCGGAGATGACGTCCGTGCCGTACAGCGCGTCGTACAGCGAGCCCCAGCGGGCGTTGGCCGCGTTGAGCGCGAACCGGGCGTTCAGGATCGGCACCACCAGCTGCGGACCCGCGGTGCTGGTGATCTCTGGGTCGACGCCCGAGGTGGTGATGCAGAACTCCGCCGGCTCGGGCTGCAGGTAGCCGATCTCGGCGAGGAATTCCTGGTACGAGGTCTTGAACTCGTCGGTGTCCACGGGATCGATGACCCGGGCGCGGTGCCACTTGTCGATCTGCGCCTGCAGGTCGTCCCGGCGCGCCAGCAGATCCTGGTTCTTCGGGGTCAGGTCGGTGACGACCTTGTCGACCCCTGCCCAGAAGCTGTCAGGATCGACCCCGGTGCCGGGCAGAGCCTCGTTGGTGATGAAGTCGTGCAGTACGCGGGCAACCCGCAGATTTCCCACCGTCACACGATCAGTCATATTCTTCTTCCTCCTAAGCAGCCCACACGGCGACCATCCACTTTACCCGTGGGTAACCGCAGCTCACCGCCGTGTCGGTCAATGAGAACCCGGTCACACCCTCATTGCGGCGCCGAGCCCGGCAAACCGATCAGCGGGACCCCGGGGGTGAACAGCCGTCCGGCCAGCCACGGCAGGGCCTTCGCGAATACCTCTGCGGCACTGGGGAACGTGTGGTCACCGCTGTGCGGGACCACCGAGCATTCGATACCGGCGGCACTGACCACGGCGCACATATAGGTGGCGACGGCGGTATGGCTCTCCGGATTCGCCGGCGGGTCGATGTCGGGCGCCGGGCCGGCCTGGCCCGGCTGATGGACCACCGGCCCGCTCTCGGACACCGCGAACCAGCCGGCCACGCCGGAGTACGGCCCGTGCCCCCGCACCACGGTTGCCGGATCGAAGTGGGCGAATGCCGCCGCGTCGCCACCGAACAACCGCGCGATGGTCTGGGGCTGTGAACCCGCGTTGGGTCCGACCTGGCCGTCCATGTCGACGAACGTCTGGAACAGCTCGGGGTGCATCACCGTGGTCATCACCGCGCACGTGCCACCGGCGGACCAGCCGACGATGCCCCAGCGCGACGGATCGGGATTCGCCGAGAACGTCGAAGTGACAAATGGCACAACGTCTTTGGTGAGATGATCGGCGGCCATGCCGCGGGGTCCGTTGACGCACTCGGTGTCGTTGCTGAACTGGCCGCTGGTGTCGACGAACACCAGGATCGGTGCGTTGCCGCCATGGGCAGCGGCGAAATCGTCGGCCGTGCGCTTGGCGCCGCCCGCAGTGGGCCAGTCGGCCGGCCAGCCGAACTCGCCGCCCACCATCACCACCACCGGAAACTGCGGCGCGTCGGGGGCGAACCACGCCGGTGGCAGGTAGACCAGCTCGGGGCGCGCGCGGAAGCCTGACGCGCCGGTCGGAATCTGTACCGGCACCAGCAGGCCGTGCTGTGGCCGCTCGCCGCGCCCGCGCATGGCAAGCGCGGTGTCCAGGTCGACCTGGCCGCGCAACTCGGCGCCGGTGGCCCGCTGCCACAGGGCCTCGACGGTCGGCAGGTAACCCGTCCAGGTGTTCACTGCAAGGCCCGCGCAGACCACGCACAACGGCACCACCGCGACGGACAGGGCGCGGCGCCACCAGTGCAGCCCGGGCCACCCCGCGATCGCGACCACGAGGGCGACCCCGGTCAGGACGATCCACACCCACAGCGATACCGGTGCCGGTCCGCCGGCGAGCCCTTGGTCGGAGATGAACCAACCACACGCCAGCGCCAGGACGACACCGGTGCCGACCGCCACCGGCAGCCAGCGCCGGAACCAGCCGGGCGACCGCCGGCCGACGGCGAACACCAGCGCGACCACCGTCACCGCCTGAATGAGCATGGGTAGCCAGCCGCCGAGGAGGCCGATGTTCATCCGGCGTCTCCGGAGTCCGCCGGCGGCGGGGGCGCGGGCCGCTCGGTGGTGGCGGTCACCTGTTCGGTCTCCGAGGTCGACTGCTCGCTGTCGGATTGGTCCCTTGACGAGCTGGCTGTCGACGTCGGTGTCGCGGAAGTCGAGCCGCCGCCGCAGGTGTTGGGCGGCGGAACACCGTTGAATCGGTCGGTGATCCAGCCCAGCGCATCGGCTTCGTCGGGCTGGACGTAGTCGATCACGTCGCCCATGGCACATGCCCGCTCGACAGCGGCGGCGGTCTGTTCGGGCGGCACCAGCCCGTCGGGCGGCCCGGGCGTGATGAGCATCGGCGCGGCCGCCGGAGCTTGCGGAAGCGTGGCCTTACGCAGGTAGCCGCGCAGCGCGTCGGTGGCTGCCGGGGTCGTCGGCCCGAGGTCGTGCGGTCCGAGCGAATCCAGCACCGCGGTCCGGTCGGCCACCGCTGGGCCGCGGCACGATGACAGCGTCGCCCAGTGGTCGCGCGCCGCGCCGCGCCGGTAGTCCTCGATCGGAAATCCGGGGTAGGCCTGCGGCATCACGGCCAGGTACTGCTGCAGCATGAGTTGCTGGTCGTGGTTCAGATTCCCCTCGGCCGAGGCATCGGCCAGCCATTCGAGCGCCGCGGTCGGGGCCAGCGCGACCGCCCCTTGCGGGCGCAGACCGCCGCCGTAGTCGGTGGCCAGTTCGGCGGCCGCCCACGCGGCCTGGCCACCTTGCCCGGTGCCCACTGCGACCCAGTTGGTGGACGCGTCCGGGACCAGTTTGCGCGTCGCCCGGGCCAGGTCGATCAGGTTGAAGCCCTCGGTCGTCGAGTCGAGGTACGGGTGGTAGGTCTCGTTGAGCCCGATCCCCTGGTAGTCGGTGATCGCCACGAGGTAGCCGGCGCCGACCATGAGTCGCACCGTCGGGAGCAGGCCCAGCAGACTGGGGGAGGCCGACGGGGCGCAGTCGGACTGGATGCCGCTGCCCGGGTTGGCCAGCGCGATGATGCGCCAGCCGCCATCGGGGGGCTTGCCCTTGGGCAGGAACACCGAGCCCGTCACCTTGGGGTGGCTGTCGTTGATGCCCGACGTGGAGACGTAGGTGATGCGCGCCGAGATCGCGGTCAGGCCGGCCAACTCGGGGTCGACGGTGGTCAGCGGCTGCGCGGCGACCAGCGTGCCGGGCCCGGCGCCGCTGTAGTCACCCGGCAACACCTGCCCGTTGCGCTGCGCGCTGTGGCCGGACCGGTCGTCGGAGCAGCCGGCGAGGGCCATCGCGGCCACCAGGGCAGCGGCGGCGACCCGAAGCGCGGTGCCGGCCGTCACGGCATGCCTCCATCGGTGTCGTGTTGCAGCAACTTCAGGCACTCGGACAGCAGCGATTCCCGCAGCGGCACAGCGAGATTGGCGATGTCCTGCTGGCGGCGCACGTACTCGGCACGGCCCGCGGGGTCCTCGATGGTGATCGGCTCGACGCCGTATTCACTCAGGTCGTACGGGCTGGCCTGCATGTCGAGGACGCGTGCGTCCGCCGCGAGGTCAAGGCAATCCATCAAAAGATTCGACTCCAGCAAAGGTCCGAGCTTGTAACTCCATTTGTACAAGTCCATATTTGCGTGCACACAACCCGGCTGCTCGGTGGCCACCTGGGCGTGTCGGCTGAGGGCTTCTCCGTTGCGCGGTACGGCCGCCGCGGTGAAGAACCGGTAGGCATCGAAATGCGTGCACCGCAGCGGCATCGACTCGACCACCGTATCGGTGTCCGCGGCGCTCAGGCGCAGCGGCACCTGGGTGTGCCGCACCTCAGGAGCGCGGTACACCATGGCCCATTCGTGCAGGCCGAAACAGTTCAGCCGGGCCGGGCGGCTCGCCGTCGCAGCCAACAGGTCGGCGACGAACGCGACGGTCTCCCGGCGGCCGGCCAGGTACTCGTCCGTCACGGTCACCGCGTCGTCGCGGCGGCCGTAACCGGCCCGGTCGGTGAACCGGAGCGCACCGACTCCGGTCAGGGCGCGGCCGAAACCCGGATGCCAGCGCCGCAATTGGCGCGGCTTGAGGCTGTAGTACGTGAACAGGAAGTCCCACACCGGGTGCGGTTCGCCGGCCCGCATCCGTCGCTCATGCGGCGCCAGGAAGGCGTCGACGCGGTCCAGGTAGCGCTGTTCGCGCGGTGCCCAGTCGCTCTCGTCCAGGACCTCGAGCGGCGCACACACCGTCTCAGACACGGTGGGTGCCGTCACGCACCACGCCCACCAGGTCCTCGACGAGGTCCTCCAGTGCCACCATCGCGGTGACGTAACCATCGGTGGTCACCAGCGACAGGTGACTGTTGTTGCGGCGCAGCCACGACAGCGCGTCGGCGACCGGCAGCGTCGAGGCGACCATGGGCAGCGGGCGCACCATGGACCGGTCCAGCACGGCGTCGTTGTCGTCTATGCACGGCAGCACATCCTTGATGTGCAGGTAGCCGAGGTAGGCGCTGTGCCCGTCGATGACCGGGAACCGCGAGTAGCCGGTGTCGCGCAACGCGTCGGCCACCGCACCCACCGTGGGACCGGTACCCGGCGCGGCGATGGGCACCGCGCGGATGTTCTGCAGCGGTATCGCGACGTCCTTGACCGTCCGCGTCCGGATGTTGAGCGCGCGAGTCAGACGCACGTGTTCCTCGGCGTCGAGCAACCCCTCCGACAGGGACTCGGTCAGCATCTCGGACAGTTCGACCGAGGACACCGTGACGTCGAGTTCGTCCCTCGGTTCCACCCCGAGCAGTCGCAGCGTGCTGTTGGCGCACCAGTTGTAGAAGATGACGAACGGCCGGGCGACGCTCATATAGACCAGGTACGGCGGGATCAGCAGCATCGCGGCCTTCTCCGGCCCGGCGATGGCGATGTTCTTCGGCACCATCTCGCCCAGCAGCACGTGCATCGTCACCACGACGACCAAGGAAACGGCGAATGCCGCGGTGTGCAGCACGGTGGCGGGCACGCCGAGCGCATCGAAGGGTTCACGGAGCAGGTGTGCGACGGCCGGTTCGCCGATGCGACCCAGCAGGATCGAGCAGATGGTGATGCCGAGCTGGGCGCCGGCCAGCATCATCGACAGCCGCTCACCGGCCCGCAGCACGGTGACGGCGCTGCGCTTGCCCTGTTCTGCCAGCGCCTGCAGCCGGTCGCGTCGCGCCGAGATCAGCGCGAACTCGGCACTGACGAAGAAGGCGTTGGCGCCCAGCAGCACCATGGTCAGCAGGATTCCGAGGACGTCATTCATCGCGGGCTCCCGATTCGTCCGGGCCCAGCTGGGTGAGCTCGAGCTGGTCGATGCGCCGGCCGTCCATCCGGATCACCGTGGCCTTCCAGCGCACGGGGTCCAGCTCGGGGTTGTCCGGGTCGAACTCGGCCAGCACGACGGTGTCGCCGACGTCCGGGATGTGCCCGAGCTCCTTGAGCACCAGGCCGCCGATGGTCTCGTAGTCGCCTTCGGGCGCACGGAACGGGGTTTCGGTGTCCACCTCGTCGATCCGCATCAGACCGGACACGAGCCAGCCGTTGCGCACCTCGACGACGTCGGGGGTGGCGTCGTCGTGTTCGTCGCGGACGTCGCCGACGATCTCCTCGATGAGGTCTTCGACGGTGACCATGCCGGCGGTACCGCCGTATTCGTCGACCACGAGGGCGGTCTGGACACCGTTGGCCCGGATCTGGCTCATCACCGCGTCACCGTCGAGCGTCGACGGCACGGTCGGGACGGGCCGCGCCAGTTGCGCCAGCCGGGTGCTGGCCCGCAACTCGACAGGTATTGCGAAGACCTGTTTGACGTGCACGATGCCGACTGTCTCGTCGAGGTCGCCGGCAACGATCGGAAAGCGTGAGAAGCCGGTACGGATGGCCGTCTCGATGAGGTCGGCGACGGTGTCGGTGACCTCCAGCGACTCGATCATGGACCGCGGCGTCATGAGCTCCTCGGCGGTGCGGCCACCGAACTGCAGCGAGCGGTCGATCAATTGGGCGGTCTGCGGGTCCAGCGACCCGCTTTCCGCCGAGTTGCGCACCAGCGCCAGCAGTTCCCGCGCCGACCGGGCCGACCGGAGTTCCTCGGCGGGCTCGACCCCGAGCCGGCGCAGCACCCAGTTGGCGGTGCCGTTGGTCAGCTTGATCACGGGGGAGAACACCAGGGAGAAGAACCACTGGAGCGGCACGGTCGCACGCGCGGTGGGCACCGGCCGCGCCACCGCGAGGTTCTTGGGTACCAGCTCACCGAACACCATCGACACGGAGGTGGCGATCAGCAGAGCCAGGGTCAAGGCCACCGGTTCGGTGAACCGTTCAGGCAGACCGACGGCGTGCAGGGGGCCGCGCAAGAGCCGCGCCACCACGGGTTCGGCCAGGTAACCGGTGATCAGCGTGGTGATCGAGATGCCGATCTGCGCGCCGGACAGCTGGAAGGACAGATTGCGGTGCGCGGTGCGGATGATGCGGTCGCGACCGCCGCCGGCACGGGCGTTGGCGTCGACTGTGCTGCGTTCCAGCGCGGTCAGCGAGAACTCGGCGGCGACGAAGACCGCCGTTCCGAAGGTCAGCAGGATGAACGCGGCCAGGCTCGCGATGGTGAGCGCAGTGCTCATCGTGTACCACCGCTCGGGGCGCCGGGCTGACGGCCCGGCCGGCTACTGGGAGGTTCGGAGTCGACGGACTCGGGGCCCGGCTCGGGGAGCGCGTGATCGGCCTGGCACGCTCCCGCCTGGCTCGGGACGGTCAACGTCCCACCGGGTGCCTGCGGCACGTGCTCCCTTTCGCTGAATCGATATCGACGGCCGACCGATGCTCACTCCGATCGGCGGCTGTACGGCAATGGTAGCTGGTCGGCCGCGTCGGACCTGCTCACCAACCGGTCGGCAGCGGGTGTCCTTCGGCGAATCCCGCGGCTGACTGCACCCCGAGCACCACCTTTTCGTGCAGCTCGGCCAGGTTTGCCGCGCCGACGTAGGTGCACGTGCTGCGGACACCGGAGGTGATGTGATCCAGCAGGTCCTCGACCCCGCCACGCACGGGGTCCAGCTCCATCTTCGACGAGGAGATGCCCTCCTCGAACAAGGCCTTGCGGGCGCGGTCGAAGGCACCGTCGCCGACTGTGCGGGCAGCCACCGCGCGCTTGGACGCCATGCCGAAGCTCTCCTTGTAGACGCGGCCCTCACGGTCGATCAGGAGGTCGCCCGGCGACTCGTACGTGCCGGCGAACCAGGAACCGATCATGACGTTCGAAGCGCCCGCGGCAAGAGCCAGTGCCACATCACGCGGGTGCCGCACCCCACCGTCGGCCCAGACGTGGCCACCGAGTTCCCTTGCTGCCGCTGCACATTCGACGACGGCGGAGAACTGCGGGCGGCCCACCCCGGTCATCATGCGCGTGGTGCACATGGCGCCGGGGCCGACACCGACCTTGACGATGGAGGCACCCGCGTTGATCAGGTCCCGCGTGCCGGCGGCCGACACCACGTTGCCGGCCGCCAGCGGCAGGCCGAGGTTCAGCGCGGCCACCGCGGACAGTGCGTCGAGCATCTTGGACTGGTGCCCATGCGCGGTGTCGATGACCAGGACGTCGACCCCCGCTTCGGCCAGCGCCCGGGCCTTGGCGGCGACGTCGCCGTTGATGCCGACCGCGGCCGCGATCCGGAGCCGGCCTTGCGCGTCGACCGCGGGTGTGTAGATGCCGGTGCGGATGGCGCCCGTGCGGGTCAGCACACCGGCCAGCGAACCGTCGGCGTTGGTCAGGACCGCAACGCCGGTCGGGGAGTGCTCCAACAGGTCGAACACCTTGCGCGGCTCGGTACCCGCGGGCGCGGAGACGAAGTCGGTGGTTGCCACGTCACGGACCCGTGCGAACCGGTCCACACCGGCACAGCCGGCCTCGGTGACCAGGCCGAGCGGGCGCCCCTCCTGGAGAACCACGGCGGCGCCATGGGCCCGCTTGTGCAGCAGGGCGAGGGCATCGGAAACCGAGTCGTCGGGGGCCAGCACCACCGGGGTGTCGACCACCAGGTCCCGGCTCTTCACGAACTCGACGGTGCCCCGGACCACGTCGATGGGCAGGTCCTGCGGCAGTACGACGATGCCGCCGCGGCGCGCCACCGTCTCGGCCATCCGGCGGCCGGCGACCGCCGTCATATTGGCCACCACGATGGGGATGGTGGTGCCCGTGCCGTCGGTTGTGGTCAGATCGACGTCGAAGCGGGAGGTCAGTTCTGAACGTCCCGGTACGACGAAGACGTCGTTGTAGGTCAGGTCGTACGGAGGCTGGTGGCCAGCCGATTCATAACCGAGAAACTGCACGCGTTCAGCCTAGTGGCCCTGCCGGACAATGCCGAGAGAGGTGGACGGCGACTGCTACGCCTCGACCTCGGTGCGGTCGCCGCTCCAGAGGGTGTGGAACTTCTTGCCTTCGGGTGCGTCGGTGCGGCCATAAGTGTGGGCGCCGAAGAAGTCGCGTAGGCCCTGGGTCAGGGCGGCGGGCAGCCGTTCGGTGCGCAGTGCGTCGTAGTAGGACAGCGACGAGGCGAAGCCGGGGACCGGGATGCCGAGCTCGGTGGCCGTCACGACGACACGGCGCCAGCTGTCGATGGCCGACTCGACCGCGGTGCGGAAGTACGGTGCGGCCAGCAGGGTCGCGAGCTCGGGTTCGGCGTCGAAGGCGTCCTTGATGCGGTTGAGGAACTTGGCGCGGATGATGCAGCCGCCGCGCCAGATGGTCGCCAGGTCGCCGGGCGTGACGTTCCAGCCGTACTCGGCGCTGCCGGCCTCGATCTGGTTGAACCCCTGCGCATACGCGACGATCTTCGAGGCGTACAGCGCCTGCCGAACGTCTTCGACGAACTTGGTGGCGTCGCTGGGCGTCTCGCCGAGGTGGCCCGAGGCCATGCCGACGGTCGCGCGGCGTTGGGGCACCGAGCCGGACAGGGCGCGGGCGAACACCGCTTCGGCGATGCCCGTGATCGGGATGCCGAGGTCGAGCGCGGACTTCACGGTCCAGCGGCCGGTGCCCTTCTGCTCGGCCTCGTCGACGATGACGTCGACCAGCGGCTTGCCGGTCTTGGCGTCGACCTGCTTGAGCACTTCGGCGGTGATCTCGATCAGGTAGCTGTCCAGGTCGCCCTTGTTCCACTCGGCGAAGACGTCGGCGATCTCGCCGGCTGCCATGCCCAGGCCGTCGCGCAGCAGCTGGTAGGCCTCGCCGATGAGCTGCATGTCGGAGTACTCGATGCCGTTGTGCACCATCTTGACGAAGTGGCCCGCACCGTCGGGACCGATGTGCGTGCAGCAGGGCACGCCGTCGACATGTGCCGAGATCTCCTCGAGCAGCGGTCCGAGCGAGGTGTAGGACTCGGCCGGCCCACCCGGCATGATCGACGGGCCGTTGAGCGCGCCCTCCTCGCCGCCGGAGATGCCCGCACCGACGAAGTGCAGGCCGCGTTCGCGGATGGCCTTCTCACGGCGGATGGTGTCGGTGTACAGCGCGTTGCCGCCGTCGATGATGATGTCGCCGGGCTCCATGGCGTCGGCCAGTTCGTTGATGACGGCGTCGGTCGGATCGCCGGCCTTGACCATGATCAGCACCCGGCGCGGCTTCTCCAGCGCGTCCAGGAATTCGGCGATGGTCTCGCTACGGACGAACTTGCCCTCGGCGCCGTGCTCGGCGATCAGGGCGTCGGTCTTGGCGACCGATCGGTTGTGCAGGGCGACGGTGTAGCCGTGGCGGGCGAAGTTACGGGCGATGTTCGAGCCCATGACGGCCAGGCCGGTGACCCCGATCTGGGCGGTAGCGGTGGTTGATTCCGGGTTTCCCGACGAGCTCACGGCTGGCCCTTTCGTTGTTTGGTTGTGGCGCAAGGCATTTCGGACCGGTGCGGGCGGGTGCGGCGTCATCCGCCAGCGCTGCTGATGGTGCCAGTCGCAAAGTCTACGAGAAGAACAACCGGTGCAACTCAGTGAGCCAGGGCACGGCCACCGCGACGGTCGGCACGACCAGGACGGAGGCGGCGGCCAGATAGGCGCCCGCGGCCAGCCAATTGCTGTTGGGTTCGCCGGCCAGGCGCTGTACCCGCAAGACGGTCGTCGGACCGCCGGCGGCGAGCGCCCCCTTCGGTGCCCGCCCGGACGCGCAGGCCACCAGGGCGCGGGCCAGCGGCGTCGGGCCCGCCGCTCGCACCGCCGCATCGTCGGCGAGCAGTTCGATCAGCAGCCGAACCGCGTCGAGGGCGCTGGCGCTCCGGACGAAGCGGGGGAAGGCGGCGTGGACGGCGATGAACATCTCGAGCACCAGGTCGTGGCGGGCGCGCAGGTGGGCGTGTTCGTGGCTGAGGATCGCGGCGATCTCGCTGTCGTGCAGGTGCTTGAGCGCGCCTTCGCTGAGCACCACCCGGCTGCGGACGCCGGGCAGGCAGTAGGCGAGAGGCTGTTGCACGTCGAGGATGCGCAGGCCGTGGCCGATCAGGTGGCGGGCCTGGGGCGCGGGCGTGGTGTCCCGCGAACAGTCGAGCAGGTCGACGATCATGCGGTGGTGTGCGCGCCGGCGACGCGTCGCGATGGCGACCTGGACGAAGGCGATGGCCAACCGGGCGCCGACGACCAGCGTCAGCGCGAAGACGGCGACGTGCGTGATCCACAGCGGCCAGCCCATGACGCTGATCTCGCTGGTTGCGGTGGTTGTCGGCCGGCCATCAGGACCGGGTGCGAAAAGCCTGCTGGCGACGGCGATGCCGGCGCTGAAGGCGGACAGTACGGCGGCGATGGCGATGGACTGCCACAGCACGATCGCGGCCCGGGGGGCCCGCTGTGGCCACGACGCGCGCGCCAGCAGGGCGGGTACCGGCCCGACCAGCAGTAGCGCGACGAGGGAGAAGGCCAGGGCGGACACGCGCTAAGTGTCTCTCAGTCGGTGCCGGAATTGCCAGTCGCCGACGGGATTCGATGCTTGGCTTCCAACTCATCGAGGGCTCGGCGCAGCGCGTCGGCCTCGTCGACGCCGACGCGTTCGACGAAATGAACCAGCGCCGCGACCCGGCTACCGGAGTCCGCGGCCTGGTCAAGGGCGTCGACCATCAGCCCGGCGACGAGCTCGTCGCGACCATGGGTCGGTGCGTAGCGGTGCGCGCGGTCGTCGCGGTGCTGGACGACGAGATTTTTCTTCGCCAGGCGCTGCAGCACCGTCATGATCGTGGTGTAGGCCAGGTCCCGGCGCGTCGCGAGGGCTTCATGCACCTGACGCACGGTCTGCGGCTCGCACGAGGACCACAGGTGGTCCATCACTTCGCGCTCCAGCTCGCCCAGTCGCGTCAATTTCGCCATGTCCTATTTCACTCTTTCGGCAGTGTGTCCAGGGTACTACGCATTTACTACCGTGCGTCGTATCTATTTCGGATGTTCTCCCCAACGCCCCGGTGGGGCGTCGTGGTTCCCGGTCAGGGCTGTTTTTCGCTGCTTGTGAGTCCCGTCACAGCGGTTTACATCTCGCGGGTCGTCACTATAGTAAGGCTAACCTAACTTACGGAGGTGTTCATGTCCGCCGCTCTGATCGACCCCTTGATCGCCACGATGGACATCCGTCGGATGCTTCCACTGCACGAGTCGAGTCGCCGGCTGCGCGAGTTGTGCCCGAGCGATCCTCGCGTCTACGGCGTCGCCGTGATGGACGACATCTCGCGCCGCCGGTGGTGGCCGCTGGCCGAAGCCGTGACGGGCGACCGCCTGCAGGCGATGTACGACACGGCGGTGGCGGATACCGGCAACGAGACGGTCGCCGCCCAGCAGGCGGCGGCGATGCTGGCACACGTCGTGATCGGTCGCGTGGTGCCACTACTGGCGCTGGAGGCGCGCGCCTGGGACCCGGGCCTGGAGAACCTGTGGGTCCACATCGACTCTGAGGGCGGCATCGACTGGGTCGGCGTCGTGGACCCGACCCTGCGGGTGCTGCCCGATGATCCGGTGTTCGGTGGCCGGGCGGCGCGGGCAACCCGCCGACTGGGGGACGGCATCGTTGCCTTCCCGGGTGAGGAGGCGCTCGCGACCTGGCTGGCGCATCGGTGTCACCGCGCGCTGAATCCACTGTTCACGAAGCTCTTCGAGGTGAGCGGTGGCGTCCTGACGATGTCTGCGATGTGGCACATCGTGGGCACCACGGTGGTGGGGGCGGCAACGCAGGTTCCCTTGCTGGCCGGCGTCGGTGAGGCGGTCGGTATGCGACGGGCGCAGCGGGTGCTGGACACGCTCGTCGGCTTCGGCGCACCGGTCCGCGGACTCGACCGGTTGAACCTGGCGAGCGCTTGCTAATTAGGCAAGGCTTACCTATAATTCAAGAATCGAAAGACCAGCGGACCGCGCCGGAATCCTGAGGGCTGCAGAGATTCCCGGTCCATTCGAAGAGCAGGCCCCGCACCATCGGTGCGGGGCCTGCTCGCTTTCGCGCGACGGGGTGTGGTGCTCGCCGTCCTCGGCGCTGGTGTAGACACCTATTCGTGACGACATCAGTGCCCGAGGACCTCGGCAAGGGCTTTGACAGTGAAATCGGACTGACCTATCTGGAGGTCACCCCTGACGGCGCGCGGGCCCGCCTGACGATCACCGACAAGCTGTTGCAGCCCTGGGGAATCGTGCACGGCGGCATCCACTGTGCCATCGTCGAGAGCGTGGCCAGTGTGTCCGGCCACGTCTGGCTCGCCGAGCACGGCGGCGGCACCGTCGTCGGCGTGAACAACAACACCGACTTCCTCCGCGCCCTCAAGACCGGAACGGTCACCGCCACCTCGACGCCGATCCACCGCGGCCGGCGTCAGCAGCTGTGGCTGGTGACCATCACCGACGAGGACGACCGGATGGTGGCGCGGGGCCAGGTCCGCCTCCAGAACCTCGAGGCCTGAAAACCTCCGCCCGGCATGCCTTTCCCGGCGGGCCGTGGCAATATCGCCCCTTATGCGTTTGACGCCGCATGAGCAAGAACGCCTGCTGATTTCGTACGCCGCCGAACTGGCGCGGCGACGGCAGGCCCGAGGATTGCGCCTCAACCACCCCGAGGCGGTGGCGGTGATCACCGATCACCTCCTGGAAGGCGCCCGTGACGGGCGGACGGTCGCGGAGCTGATGGTCAGCGGGCGGGACGTGCTGAGTCGCGCCGACGTCATGGACGGCGTGCCCGAGATGCTGCTCGACGTCCAGGTCGAGGCCACCTTCCCGGACGGCACCAAGCTGGTCACCGTCCACCACCCGATTTCCTGAGGACGGCGGCAATGGCGGAACGGACGAGCATCGAGGGCGCTGCGGTGGTTCCCGGCGAGATCCTTTACGGCGACGGTGATGTCGAATTCAACGCCGGTGCGCAGCGGCTGACCCTCGAGGTGGTCAACACCGGCGACCGCCCGGTCCAGGTCGGCAGCCATGTGCATTTCCCGCAGGCCAATTCCGCATTGGACTTCGATCGCGCCGCGGCGCACGGGCACCGGCTGGACGTGCCGGCGGGTACCGCCATCAGATTCGAACCCGGTGTCGCTCATCAGGTTTCACTGGTCCCGTTGGGCGGGACGCGGGAAGTATATGGGCTGTCGCTCGATCCGCCCGGAAAGCTGGATGGCCTATGAGTTCCCTGTCCCGTGCCCGGTATGCCGCGCTGTTCGGACCGACGACGGGCGACCGGATCCGGTTGGCGGACACCGATCTGCTGATCGAGATCACCGAGGACCGCAGTGGCGGCCCCGGACTGTCTGGCGACGAGGCCGTGTTCGGTGGCGGCAAGGTGCTGCGCGAGTCGATGGGGCAGGCTCGGGCGACCCGCGCCGACGGCGCCCCGGACACGGTGATCACCGGCGCGATCATCATCGACTACTGGGGAATCATCAAGGCAGACATCGGGATTCGGGACGGACGCATTGTCGCGATCGGCAAGGCCGGCAACCCCGACGTCATGTCAGGGGTGCACCCTGACCTGGTGGTGGGACCGTCTACCGAGATCATCGCCGGCAACGGGCGCATCGTCACGGCCGGTGGCATTGACTGCCACGTGCACTTCATCTGTCCGCAGTTGCTCGAAGAGGCGATCGGCGGCGGCATCACCACCATGATCGGTGGTGGCACCGGACCGGCCGAGGGGAGCAAGGCCACCACTGTCACGCCCGGCGCCTGGCATCTGGGCCGGATGCTGCAGGCCCTCGACGGCTGGCCCATGAACATCCTGCTGCTCGGCAAGGGCAACACGATCAATCCCGACTCGATGTGGGAGCAATTGCGCGGCGGCGCGGCCGGTTTCAAGCTGCACGAGGACTGGGGCACCACGCCCGCGGCCATCGACGCCTGTCTGAGGGTGGCCGACGAGGCTGACGTGCAGGTGGCCCTGCACTCGGACACCCTCAACGAGATGGGTTTCGTGGAGGACACCCTGGCGGCCATCGCCGGCCGGGCCATCCACGCCTACCACACCGAAGGTGCCGGCGGCGGACACGCACCCGACATCATCACGGTGGCCAGCCACCCGAATGTGATGCCCAGCTCGACCAACCCGACGCGGCCGCATACCGTCAACACCCTCGACGAACACCTCGACATGCTGATGGTGTGCCACCACCTCAACGCCGCCGTGCCCGAGGATCTGGCCTTCGCGGAGAGCCGGATTCGGCCGTCCACCATCGCTGCCGAGGACCTGCTGCACGACATCGGCGCCATCTCGATGATCGGCAGTGACAGCCAGGCCATGGGGCGCATCGGTGAAGTCGTGATGCGGACCTGGCAGACCGCGCATGTCATGAAGAAGCGGCGCGGCCCACTACCCGGAGATGGTGCCGCGGACAACAACCGGGTCCGCCGCTACGTGGCCAAGTACACCATCTGCCCGGCGGTCACCCACGGTATCGACCACGAACTCGGCTCGGTCGAGGTCGGCAAGTTGGCCGATCTGGTGCTCTGGGAGCCGGCGTTTTTCGGCGTCCGTCCGCATCTGGTGCTCAAGGGCGGCGCCATCGCCTGGGCGGCGATGGGAGACGCCAACGCCTCGATCCCGACGCCCCAGCCAGTCTTGCCGCGGCCGATGTTCGGTGCGCACCCGACGGTGGCCGCCGGACTCGCGGTGCACTTCGTCTCGCCCACCGCCATCGAGGATGACCTCGCGGCGCGACTCGGCCTGCGGCGCAGGCTCGTTCCGGTGAAGCACGTACGGACTCGCGGGAAGGCAGACCTGCCGCTCAACGACGCGATGCCCGATATCCGGGTCGATCCGGACACCTTCACCGTGCGGATCGACGGCGAGGTCTGGCAGGAACAGCCGGCCGCCGAATTGCCGATGGCGCAGAGATACTTCCTGTTCTGATGGATAGCGGCTGTTCTGATGGATAGCGGACTGGCCACGTTGCTCATTCTGGCGGATTCCCGGTTACCGACGGGCGGGCACGTGCACTCCGGGGGCATCGAAGAGGCGGTCACCAGTGGTCTGGTCGCGGACGTGAACACCTTGCGCGCGTATCTGCGCCGGCGCATCCGTACGCACGGGCTGGTCACCGCATCGATCGCGGCAGCGGTCCACGGTGGGCTCGAACCGGCGACGGCCGATCGCGAAACCGATGCGCGCACACCGGCTCCCGCGGCGCGGCAGGCGTCCCGGGCCCAGGGTCGCGGGCTGGTGCGGCTGGCCCGCCGCGTCTGGCCCGAAGCTGGGGCGAGCGAAGCGACGGGGGAGTGTTCGGTCTGGCAACTCCTAGGTTCGCGTCCGCACCTCGCGGTGGCTTCCGGCGTGGTGGGCCGGGTCAGTGGTCTTGACCCGGAACAGACGTGTGCCACAGTCGTTTACACCACCATGACCGGGTCGGCGACGGCAGCGCAACGGCTGCTGGCGCTGGACCCCGCAGACGTCGCGGCCCTGACCTTCGAGCTGTCGGCCCTGTGCGACACCACCGCGGCCGAAGCGGCGAAAGGCATTGCCGATCTGTCCGATCCACTCCTCGATGTCCTGGCGCAACGCCACGCCGGCCGCGACCGCCCCCTGTTCGCTTCCTGAACCGAAAGGTCAACCATGCCACCACATTTCCTCGACGGTCAGCCGCACCATCACCACGACCGGCCCAAACGTGAGCGCATACCTGGTGAGCCACTGCGCATCGGCATCGGCGGCCCGGTTGGCTCCGGCAAGACGGCGCTGGTGGCCGCGCTGTGCCGGCAGCTGCGCGACGAACTGTCGCTGGCGGTGCTGACCAACGACATCTACACCACCGAGGACGCCGATTTCCTGCGCCGTCACGCCGTGCTGCCGGACGAGCGCATCGCGGCGGTGCAGACCGGCGGGTGCCCGCACACCGCGATCCGCGACGACATCACCGCGAACCTCGACGCCATCGATGACCTCATCGAGACAAACGACAGACTCGATCTCATCCTGGTCGAGTCCGGAGGTGACAACCTCACCGCGACGTTTTCCTCGGGCCTGGTCGACGTGCAGATCTTCGTCGTCGACGTGGCCGGCGGCGACAAGGTACCGCGTAAGGGCGGTCCGGGCGTCACGTACTCGGATCTGTTGGTGGTCAACAAGACCGACCTCGCGCCGATGGTCGGCGCCGACCTGGACGTCATGCGGCGCGATGCTGCGCAGGTCCGTGGCGACCGCCCGACGGTGCTGATCTCGCTGGCCGACGACCCGGCGGCGGCGGCTGTACAGGCGTGGGTGCGCGACCAGCTGGCCGGCGCGGGAGTCACGAACGCCTGAGTCATGCATACCCAGGTTCTGATCGTCGCGGCTCCCGGCCGTGGTCCGCGCATCGAATGCGTCGGCGGTGTCGCCGCGCGCCGCACCGCACCCGATGCCGTCCACCTGGTGTCCACGGCCGCAACGCCGCTGGGTGGTGACACCATCGACGTGCGCGTGATCGTGGAGGCGGGCGCCCGGCTGCAGGTGCGCAGCGTCGCCGCGATGATGGTGCTGCCCGGTGCGACGACGATGCAGTCGCACTCGTCGTGGGATCTCGAGATCGCCGGGGAACTCGATCTCGATCCCGAGCCGACGGTCGTCGCCGGCGGCAGCAGCCATCGAGCAACGACGCGGGTGCAGATCGCCGACCAGGGCCGGGTGCGGCTGCGCGAGCGGGTACAGATCGGGCGGACCGGCGAGCAGGATGGCTTCTGGGACGGCTCGCTGCACGTCGACCGTGATGCCCTGCCGGTGGTGCGGCACCGTGTCGAGCTGGGCGCCGGTGCGGTCAGCGACGACGATATCGCTGCCCCGCGCGCGTACGTCAGCGAATTCATTTACCCCGAAAGCGATTTCGGCGTGATCCGTAACGCTCAGCGATACGAATCACGCCGAGATCAGGTGCTCATGGCACTGGCCGACGGGGGATGCTTGTCCGCCTGGCAGGGACCCAAGCTCTAAGAGGCGGCGACCGCTGGGTCGGAAGTGGCCTGCACGATCTCCTCGAGTTCGCCGATCCTGGTTCGGGCGTAGGCCTGCTGTTCGGTGATGGTCAGCTGGCCGCGCTGGCGGCTCATGAACGTGACCGTCCACGACAGCAGCGTGGCGATCTTGGTCTTGAAGCCCACCAAATAGATCAGGTGCAGCCCCAGCCAGGCCAGCCATGCGATGAACCCGCCGAACTCGAGCTTGGATTTCTCGCCGAGCGGGATCTGGGCGACGGCGTTCCACTTCGACACGGTGGCCATGGAGCCTTTGTCGAAGTACGAGAACGGTTCGCGCGGCTTGGGCTTGGTGCCGTGGGCGCGGGCCTTGGCCTCGTTCTTCAGGATGGCGGCGACGTGCTTGCCGCCCTGGATCGCGCCCTGCGCCATGCCCGGTACGCCATCGACGAAGGCCATGTCGCCCACGACGAAAACGTTGGGGTGACCGGGGATCGACAGATCCGGGTTCACCTTGACGCGGCCGGCCCGGTCGATCTCGGTGTCGGACTGATTGGCAAGGTCGCGGCCCAGCGGGCTGGCCTGTACGCCGGCGGACCACACCTTGCAGGCCGACTCGATGCGCCGGATGGTGCCGTCCTTGTCCTTGACGGTGATGCCGTTGCGGTCGACGTCGGTGACCATGGCGTTGAGCTGAATCTCCACGCCCATCTTCTCGAGCCGGTTCTTGGCCTTGAGGCCCAGCTTCTCGCCCATGGGCGGCAGCACCGCGGGCGCGGCGTCGAGCAGGATGACCTTGGCCTCGGTGGGGTCGATGTGCCGGAAGCTGCCCTTGAGCGTCTGGTCGGACAGCTCCTGGATCTGGCCGGCCATCTCCACGCCGGTCGGGCCGGCGCCGACGACCACGAAGGTCAGCAGCTTCTTACGCCGCTCCGGGTCGCTGGACCGCTCGGCCTGCTCGAACGCGCCCAGGATGCGGCCGCGCAGCTCGAGTGCGTCGTCGATGGTCTTCATGCCCGGTGCCCACTCGGCGAAGTGGTCGTTGCCGAAGTAGGACTGCCCGGCACCGGCGGCGATGATCAGGCTGTCGTACGGCGTGCTGTAGGTGTGCCCCAGCAGGACCGAGTCGACGGTCTGGTTCTCCAGGTCGATGTGCGTCACATCGCCGAGCAAAACCTGGGCGTTCTTCTGCTTGCGCAGGATCAGCCGGGTCGGTGGGGCGATCTCACCTTCGGAGATGATTCCCGTCGCCACCTGGTACAGCAGCGGCTGGAACAGGTGGTGGGTGGTACGGGCGATCAGCTTGATGTCGACATCAGCGTGCTTGAGCGCTTTCGCGCTGGTCAGGCCACCGAAGCCCGAACCGATGATGACGACCTTGTGACGATCCGATGCCGTAGCTCCGGGGTGGACCATGTTGAGGGGCTCCTCGACGTACCAGACTGTTTACACCCACAGGCTAGTCGCAGCTGAATCGATCAATGCAGTGAGATGCCCCACCGGCCTCGGGTCAGGCGCTGAGCGCCGCGTTCAGGGCTGCTCCGAGCGACGAAATGGCGCCAGGTACGTATCCGGTCACGCTGGTCGGAATGTTCACGATGACGCCGCCGATGCCCGCGTCGAACACCTTGGCCTTCAGCTGCTCGGCGATGCTCTCGGCACTGCCCGCGACCATGCGCTGGCTCATCTCGGCCGGGATCAGGTCCGACGTCGCCTTGTCGTCGACGAAGGCGGTGACGAGCATGCTGGTTTCCAGCGTGGCCGGGTCACGGTCGATCTTTTCGCAGGCTTCCTTGACCACGGCCACCTTGCGGGGTGCTTCGTCGAAACCTGAGACCAGGTTGAGGTGGTCGAAGTGCCGGGCGGCCAGCGGAATGGTCTTCTTCTCGCCGCTGCCGCCGATCAGCAGCGGAATGTGGTCGCGGAAACGCGGCTCGGCCATCGCCTCACGCGTCCGGTAGTACTTACCCTCGAAGGTGGGCCGTTCCCCGGCGAGCATGGGCAGGATGATCTCGAGCGCCTCGTCCAACTTGTTGAACCGGTCGGTGAAAGTTCCGAACTCATAGCCCAGCGAATCGTGCTCGAGTTCGAACCATCCGGTGCCGATGCCCAGAATGGCCCGGCCCTGACTCATCACATCGAGGGTCGTGATGGCCTTGGCGAGCAGCGTCGGGTTCCGGTACGTGTTGCCCGTGACCATGGTGCCGAGTTGCACCTTCTGGGTGGCGGTCGCCAGGCCGCCGAGCGCGGTGTACGCCTCGAGCATCGGCTGGTCGGGGGTGCCGAGCATCGGCAATTGATAGAAGTGGTCCATCACGAAAACCGAGTCGAAACCGGCGGCCTCGGCTTCCTGGGCCTGGGCGATGACGGTCGGGAACAACTCACCGACACCGGTGCCGTAGGAGAAATTGGGAATTTGAAGTCCGAGTCGAATCGTCACGATTCGACCCTAGTCACCAACCGCGTTGTCATGTCCGGCTTTTCGCCGGGCGCGAAGTCCGGCGAAAACGGGAATAAATCCGGCTGGGTCAGGCGAAGGTGTCGAGCGCCCCAGCGCTCACATGCAAGGTCTCGCCGGTGATGTGGCGGGCGGCCGGTGTGGTGAGGAAGAGCGCGAGCTTGGTCAGCTCGGCGCCGACGGTCGTGCCGCTCGCGTCGATGCCGTCATAGCCCGTTTCGGCGCCGCGGCCGGCGGCGACCACGTTGATGGTGATGCCGCGGACGCCGAAGTGCTCGGCCTGCCCCGCGGTCCAGTTCGACACGGCAGCCTTGATGGCGGCGTCGGCGGTGCCGTCCTTGGGGCATTCCGGCACGACGGTGACGATGGCACCGCCCGAGCGCATCTGGTCGCCGAGGATCTGGACGGTCAGCACCGCCGACAGCAGCGAGGAGTCGAGGGTGTTGCGCCACACGGTGGCGCGCTCGGCCAGCGTGTAGGTGCGCGGGTCGCCCGCGGACCAGGCCGGAGCCGGAACGTTGATGATGGTGTCGAGGTGCTGCGGCAGCTTGTCGCGCATCGCCTCAAGGGCGGCGCCGTCGGTGTTGTCGAGCACGATCGAGTCGACTTCGAGTTCCTTGGCGGCTACTTCGAGCTCGTCGCGGCGGGCGCCGGCGATGACGACGGGGTGCCCGGCGTCGCGGAATCCTGCGGCAATGACGCGGCCGAGATCGGTATCGCCTCCGGTGACCAGAACGTCCATGAACAGGGCCTCCTCGTGTGCAACGCTGAACGCGGTTGCGGCCATGTTACTGGACAGTAGCTAGCTCACGAAACTCGCCACGCGGAGGAAACCACCCTAGGGTTTTGCGAATGTGGCTCATGCGCAAGTTGATGCGTGCTGTGGCGGTTCTGGGCCTGACCGGGGCCGTCTGCGCACTTTCCGCATGTGATTCGGGCCCCAAGAACCCCGGTCCGGTGATCAACGTCTACGCGGCGGCTTCGCTGAAGGGCGCGTTCACCGCGCTCGCCGAGCGCTACCAGAAGGACCACCCCGGCGCGGACGTGCAGTTCAACTTCGCCGGCTCGTCGTCCCTCGTCGAACAGTTGACGCAGGGCGCGAAGGCCGACGTGTTCGCCTCGGCCGACGCCAACAACATGACCAAGGCCGCGAATGCGGGCCTGCTCGCCCACGCGCCGGCGAACTTCGCCGCCAACACGCTCGTCATCGTGACGCGGCCGGGTAATCCGAAGCAGCTCAATAACTTCGGTGATCTGGCTCGGCCCGGTTTGAACGTCGTGGTGTGCGCCGCCCCGGTGCCGTGCGGTACCGCCACCCGCAAGGTCGAGAAGGTGGCCGGCGTCGAGCTGAAGCCCGTCAGCGAGGAGACCTCCGTCACCGACGTGCTGAACAAGGTCACCAGCGGCCAGGCCGACGCCGGCGTGGTCTACGAGACCGACGCCAAGTCGGCCGGGGACAAGGTGACCAAGATCGACTTCCCACAGGCGGCATCTGCGGTGAACGTCTACCCGATCGCCGTGTTGAAGTCGGCTGCCGACGCGGCGGCCGCGCAGCGGTTTGCCGATCTGGTCACGGGTGACGAGGGCCGTCAGATTCTGGCGCAGTTCGGATTCGCGAAACCTTGAATCCCGGACTGCCGCGCTGGATCTATGTGCCGGCGGTACTCGGAGCAGTGTTCGTCGTCCTGCCCCTGATCGCGGTCGCGGCGAAGGTCGACTGGTCCCGGTTCCTCGACCTGATCAGCAGCGAGTCGTCGGTCACGGCACTGGTCCTGAGCCTCAAGACCGCCACGGCGAGCACGGTGCTCTGCGTGGTCCTGGGTGTGCCGATGGCCCTGGTCCTCGCGCGGAGCGGCTCGCGCGTGGTGCGCTGGACCCGCCCGCTGATCTTGCTGCCACTGGTGTTGCCGCCCGTGGTCGGCGGTATCGCGCTGCTGTACGCCTTCGGCCGGCTGGGGTTGATCGGCCGGTATCTGGACGCGGCGGGCGTACACATCGCGTTCTCGACGACGGCGGTCGTGCTGGCGCAGACCTTCGTCTCGCTGCCCTTTCTGGTGATCGCGCTGGAAGGTGCGGCCCGCACGGCCGGCTCTCAGTACGAGGCAGTCGCGGCCACCTTGGGTGCCCGTCCGACCACGGTCTGGCGCCGGGTCACGTTGCCGATGCTGGCGCCCGGCCTGGTGTCGGGCTCGGTGCTGGCGTTCGCGCGGTCGCTGGGCGAGTTCGGTGCGACGCTCACGTTCGCCGGCTCCCGCCAAGGGGTGACGCGGACGCTGCCGCTGGAGATCTACCTGCAACGTGAGGCTGACGCCGATGCCGCGGTGGCGCTGTCGCTGGTGCTGGTCGTGGTCGCCGCAGTCGTGGTGCTCGGGATGGGTGGCGCCCGCTTCGGTCGCGGACCGTTCGAGGCGGAGAGCCGGCAGTGACGGGCGGGCTTTCGGTACATGCCGTCGTCGAAGCCCGCGGCATCGACGTGGCGTTCGACGTCGCCGCCGGCGAGGTGGTCGCCGTCATCGGACCCAACGGCGCGGGCAAATCCAGTGTGCTGCATGTGATCGCCGGCCTGCTGCGGCCGGATGCCGGCACCGTGACGGTGGGGGCGCACCGGCTGACCGATGGGGCAGCAGGCCTGCACGTCGCCGTACACCACCGGCGGGTCGGACTGCTGCTGCAGGACCCGGCGCTGTTTCCGCACCTGACGGTCACCGGCAACGTGGCCTTCGGGCCGCGCGCCCGGCACCACCGTCGCGGCCTGCGCACCGAGGCGCGGCGGACGGCAGCGCATTGGCTCAGTGAGGTTGACGCCGCGGGCCTGGCTGACCGCCGTCCGGGACAGCTGTCCGGCGGACAGGCGCAGCGGGTGGCCCTGGCCCGGGCGTTGGCCGCCGAGCCAGACGTGCTGCTGCTGGACGAACCGCTGTCCGGGCTCGACGTTGCGGCCGCGTCGGCGATGCGCCGGCTGCTTCGTGGCGTACTGGGTTCGGGCGGGCGTAGTTCCGTTCTGGTCAGCCATGATCTGCTCGATGTCGTGACGCTGGCCGACCGCGTGGTGGTCATCGAGGACGGGCACGTCGTCGAATCTGGCCCAGTGGCGGACGTTCTGACCGCGCCGCGGACGGCATTCGGGGCGCGATTCGCCGGCGTGAATCTGGTCAGCGGGCGCGCCGGTGACGATGGCGGGTCGGTGCTGGCCGCGGGACTGACCTGGCGCGGTACCCGTGGACCCGACGTGGCGCCCGGTGGCCCGGCGATCGCGGTGTTCGCTCCCTCGGCGGTAGCTGTGAGCCGGGACGCCCCCGCCGCTGACGTCAATGTCGTCGCGGTGGGGGTGGCGGAACTGGATCATCGCGGCCCCGGCATCCGCGTGCGCGCCGAGGCGACCGACGACGCCGGTGGGGGCCTGGCAGCCGATATCAGCGCGGAAGCGGCGGCCGGTCTGCGGCTGATCCCGGGGGAGCAGGTGTACTTCAGTGTGGACCCGCGGGACGTGGCGATCCGGCCCGCCTGACGGCACGCCCGGCCTGGCCGCGGCACAGCGAGGTCTCAGCAACCGCGCGGTATCGCCGTGGTCTGTCGAGATGCCAGGGGCGAGCTAACCAACTCGGGAGCCAAATAGCCGCAACTCGCACTTGCGTCACGCCGGTAACACTGTATTTTCGTCCCCATGCGACACCCGGATGCGCGGACACCAGCCCGCAAACGCCTTCCGAAATCACTGACTGCCGCGGTGGCAGGTGCGGCGGCCGCGGCCATCGCCCTGCCGAGCGCGATCTCGTACGCCGATCCGGTACCGCCGGCGCCCGCTCCGGCCCCGGCACCCGCTCCGGCCCCGGCTCCGGCTGGGGAACCGGCACCGACTCCGGCCCCGCCGGCTGACGCGCCGGCCCCGTTGCCGCCCGCAGCCGACCCGGCAGCGCCTCCGGCCGACCCCAACGCGCCGCCGCCTGCTCCCGCAGCGCCGGGCGCGCCTGCTGCCCCGGCTGCTGCTCCGGCGCCCGCGCCTGAGCCCGGCCGCGTCAATAATGACGCCGGTGGATTCAGTTACGTTGTGCCCCAGGGCTGGAAGATCGCCGATGCGACGCAGCTGTCGTACGGCCAGGCGCTGCTGACCCGGGTTCCGGCCGCGGGTTCGGAGCAGGCTCCCAGTGACACCAGCGTTCTGCTGGGCCGGCTGGATCTGAAGCTGTTCGCCGGTGCCGAGTCCGACAACGGCAAGGCCGCCAACCGGTTGGCGTCGGACATGGGTGAGTTCTTCATGCCCTTCCCGGGCACCCGCATCGGCCAGGAGACCACCGCGCTGACCGCAGGCAACATGCCGGGTGCGGCGTCGTTCTACGAGGTGAAGTTCACCGACACCGGCAAGCCGAACGGCCAGATCTGGGCCGGCGTGGTCGGCAACCCGCCGCCGGACGCCACCATCCGCAGCCAGCGCAACCCGCAGCGGTGGTTCGTGGTGTGGCTGGGTTCGGGCAACCACCCGGTGGACAAGGCCGCCGCGGTGACACTGGCCCAGTCGATCCGCCCGTGGAACCCGCCGCCACCGCCTCCGGTCGATCCGAACGCCCCGCCGAAGGCCGCCGACCCCGCCCACCCGATGGTCGGTGTGCCGGTGCCGGTGACGAATGCGCCGCCGGAGATGACCCCCGGCGGGTAGTCGCGAAAAGAATTGAGGACCGCGCCCACCGGGCACGGTCCTCAATTCTTTGTGCGCGAGTTCTAGGTCGAACTCTTCGACTTCACGAAGCGGTAGATGAGCACCAGGACCACCGCACCGACGAGCGCTCCCCAGAACGAGTGCTGGATCGGCGGGCGGAAGTCGAGTTTGTGAGGCGCGTAGACAACGCTGCTCAACGTACCGCCGACATAGCCTCCGGCGATGCCCAGCACGCACGTGAGAATCCACCCCATGTCGTCCTTCCCGGGTACGACGAACCGGGCAATGGCTCCGACGATGAGGCCCAGAAGAATCAACCAGACGATATGCATCATTGTCATGACCTTTCGATTGACTGATACATCTCGAGGCTAGCCGGTTTCGAGGAGTCAGCACGAGGTCTGAACTGCAGCGATCTGGTGACGGTTAGGGGCCAGTCCTAGCTGAAGTGCCAGACGGCGGCCGCGGCGAGGGCACCCATGCCGTTCAGTGACCAGTGCAGGGCGATCGGGGCGAGCAGGCTGCCGGACCGGCGTCGCAGCCAGGTGAAGACGAATCCGGCGGCAGCCGTCGCGACGACTGCCATGGCCACCCCGGCGATCATGCCGGCCACACCGCCACCCAGCACGTGGGTGAATCCGACGTTACTGCTGGTCAGGCCTAGTGAGGTGGCGATGTGCCAGAGCCCGAACAGCAGCGAACCGGCAGCGGCCACGCCGCGGAAGCCCCACGCCCGGTCGAGGGTGCCGTGCAGTACGCCGCGGAAGGCCAGCTCCTCGGGGATGACGGTCTGTAGTGGGATGACGATCATCGAGGCCAGCAGGGCGCCGGAGATGGTCGCGTAATGGTTGTTGAGGAACATCGGCCGGGTCCACGGCAGCAGCACGCCGACGGCGATCACCGAACCGACGAGCAGGATCGCGCCGAGCGCGTAGCGCATGCCGGTCCGCCAATGTGCACGGCCGAGGCCGAGCTCGGTCCATCCCAGTCCCCGCTTCCGGACCAGGGCCACCAGGGCGAGCGCCGCGAGCGGCACCACGATGATGTTCGCCCAGGGCGTCGTGAAGTGGGCAAGCAGATTGGTGGCGACCAGTACGGCGACCACCACGGCCACATCGATGTAGACACGCGGATGCCGCACGGCTGGTGAGCCGTGCGGTAAGCAGGGGACAGCGGCGGCTGCCGAGGCGTCGATCATCTGTCGTCAGTGTACTGGTAGGTGCCAAAGGTCCAGGTCACGACGGTTGGCCCCGCCACCGTCCGTATTCCTCGGGAAGGCACACCGCGCAAGGGCGGTATCCGGCGGCGATGGCCTCCCAACCGCCCGGGTGCCGCACTCACATACGGCCGGCCGTCGGCGCCGGTGAGCGTGTACGTGCTCATGCGGCGTCGTGGAAGATCAGCCCGAGCGTCATCCGAGACCCCGAGCGCAGGGTGGATACGCCATGACGCACGGGGCCGATGGCCCAGCCTCGTTTGGACGGCACCGGGCGCTCACGGGTGGTGACCACAAGCCCGTGCCCGAACGGAATCGAGATGGCGGAGCCGCGTGACTGAGCGCGGGGCCGCTGCTCGTACAGCAGGAATTCGCCGCCGGTGTAGTCGATGTCGGGTTGGGTCAAGTTGATGACCACCTGGAGTGGAAAGACCAGATCCCCGTACAGGTCTTGGTGCAGCGCGCACCAGCCGCCGGCGCCGTACTTGAGTAGCAACGCCGTCGTTCTGGTCTGCCCCGCCCGGTGACAGGTGTCCAACCAGTCGTCGAAACTATCGGGCCAGGGTGGGTCACGACGCAACCTGGTCCACCAGTCCCGGGCGATCGGCAGGAGCCGAGGGTAGAGCGCGTACTTGAGCTCGGTGACGATCTCGGGGTAGGGCCGGTGGAAGTAGCGGTATTGGCCTTCGCCGAACCGATAGCGGGCCATGTCGATGGTCGACCGGAACCGGGCCGTATCCAGGTAGATCGCCGCCAGTTCGGCTGCCTCGTCCGGTGTGACGAGAGGTCCGGTCAGCGCCGCGCCGACGGTCTCGAGCTCGGTGCGGACGCCGTCCCAGTCGGTGCTGGCGACGCGCTGCTGCCAGATGCTCACGCCGCGGCCTCCAGATCAAGCAGGAGCCGCTTGGCTTCCGGACCGCCGAGGTAGCCGCCCATCCCGCCGTCGCTGCGGACCACGCGGTGGCACGGAACCACCACGGGCAGCGGGTTTTTCGCGCATGCCGTGCCGACGGCCCGAACCGCCCTGGGGCTGCCGGCCAACGCGGCGACGGCGGCATAGCTGGCCGTCTGCCCGTAGCCGATCTCTGGCAGGTGGTGCAGCACCGCAGCGCGGAACCCGACGGCCAGCTGCCAATCCAGTGGTACGTCGAAGCTACGGCGGCTCCGGGCGAAGTACTCGGCGAGTTCGCGGGCAGCGGCGTCGAGCCGGGCCGGTGCCAGCAGGATGCGGGGGCTCACCCTGTCGGCGAGCTCTTGCAACACGGCGTCGTGGTCTTCACAGGCGTAGGCGACACGGATCAGGCCCTGGTCGGTGGCAGCCAGCAGAAGCGGTCCGACCGGACTGTCGACGGTGCGGTAGGCGATGTCGAGGACGCCGTCGCGCTCCGCCGCGGCGGCCAGCCGGCCGTGCAGTTCAGACATTTGGCTCGGTCCGATGTCGGTGGTGCGCGCCAGGCCACTGACGATGTTCTCGCCGTTGATCATCGCGGGCTCCTTCCTGTGTTCTGCAGCGGCGCGGCGACCTCGACGAGTTCGCCGAGGTAGGTGCGTCGTAGCGTCGCGATGCCGTCGCTGGCGGCGCGGCGGGCGGCCGCGGCGGTGCCGCCGAGAATCTCGGCGATGTCGTTGTACGGCAGGCCTGCGAGGTAGTGGTAGGCCACGGCGTGCTTCTGTTTGGGCGGCAAGCCGTCCACCGCGGCTGCCAGATCGTCGAAGTCGCGGGTCTCACGCGGTACCGATGGCTCGGGTACGACGTCGGTGGGGATCGGCTGGCGCGTGCGGGTCCTGGTGACGTCGATGGCCTTGTGGTGTGCGATGGTCACCAGCCAGGCCTCGAGATTCGCGTCCACCGGTAGATCGGGATAGGCCTTCAGCGCCGCCAGGAAGGTTTCCGACCAGGCGTCGTCGGCGTCGAGAGCGCCGACGACAGCGCAACAGACCCGAAAGACCGTGGGGCCGTGGTGACGTACCACGGTCTCAAAAGGCGGTTTGGCTTTCACACTTTGTAGACGCTCCGTCGCCGGCATTTGTGAGGTGTCGATCCTGATCGACCTACCGGTGCGTCGATCGCGTTGCGCTGACCGGTCAACTCCCCGATCTCGCCGAACAACACCTCAAGACGCTCACACGGCGACACCGGACCATCCAAAGATGTTGCAGCGGTGGACATAACACCATCAAAGCAGAAGGGTCCGACAAAAAACGGAAACGCGCTACCCAGTCAAGGTCGACAACGAAACCGACGGATCAGCGAGCGCTCCGGCGTCGACCGGGCGGCGGGATCTGATGAGTTTCTTGATGTCGTCGAGGCCTTCCCAGATGTTGACGTTCATCCCGGCCAGTACCCGGTGCCCACCGTCGAGCCAGAACATGGTGAACTCGCGCGTGCCGAGATCGCCACGGGTGATCGACGCCTGGTACTGCGGTGCGTAGCCGACATACTCCATTCCGAGGTCGAACTGGTCGGTGAAGAAATACGGCAGCTCGTCGTAACTGCTTGGGGTACCGAGCATTCCATCGACTGCGACCGTGGGCTGCTTGAGGGCGTTGGCCCAGTGCTCGGTGCGGATCGGGACCCCGAACAGCGGATGTTCCGCGGCCGCGATGTCACCCACGGCGTAGATGTCACTGTCACTGGTCATCAATGTTTCGTCGACCGCGATACCGCCGTCGGCGATCACCAGTCCCGAGCGTTCGGCGAACTCGATATTCGGCGCGGCGCCCACCGCGACGAGAACCGCGTCGGCCTCGACACTGGACCCGTCGCCGAGTCGCAGTCCCGTGGCTTTGCCGTCAGCGGTGGTGATCTCCTCGACTGCGGTGCTCAACCGCAGGTCCACGCCGTGGTCCCGGTGCAGGCCGACGAACACCTCACCAGCCTCGCGGCCCAATGAGGACAGCAGAGGTAATGCGGCCGACTCCACCACTGTTACGTCGGTGCCCAGTCCACGCGCACTGGCTGCGACCTCGAGCCCGATCCAGCCTCCGCCGACGATCGCCAGCCGCCGTCCGTTGCCGAGTTGTGCCAGCAACTCAGTGGCGTCGTCGACGGTGCGCAGGAAGTACACGCCGTCGGCGTCCGAACCGGGGATCGGCGGTTTCCGCGAGCGGGATCCGGTGGCCAGCAATAACTTGTCGTAGTGTTCGTGGTCGCCGTCGTTGAAGGCCACCATGTGCGCGGTGCGGTCAAGGGTGGTCACCTCTGTGCCGAGCCGCAGATCGACGTCGTGCTCGGCATACCAGCTCTTCGGATGCACGGTGAATTCCTCGAGGGTCTTCTTGCCGGCCATGAATTCCTTGGACAGCGGCGGACGTTCGTAGGGCAATCTGTCCTCGGCAGCGAACAACACCACTTGTCCCTCAAAACCCTTCGTGCGCAGGGCTTCCGCGGCCTTGGCGGCGGCCAGTCCGCCGCCGATGATCACGAATGTGGGTGAGCCGGCCATATCGAGTCTTCCCTTCGGTAATCGAGATGTGAATCAGTACTTGAGAAATCAGTTTTCGATACGTCGGCGCAGGGTCTCGTCGAGCGATACCCGGACGAGTGCGGCGGCGAGTCGCGCATTGTGTTTTGGGGCCAGGCTCCCGAGTTTCCGCGCATCGGTGGGCAGACCCAACTCCTTCGCCGTGGACAGCGCGCGTTCATCGAAATACGGTTGCACCCAGGTCCAGACGTCCTGGATTTCGCGCAGGAAGATGTCGGCACCTGTGTGGCCGATGCCGTCGAATCCCTGCAAGGCCTTACTCGCCGCGGCCACATCGTGGCGGGCCCTGACCCGTAGGTTGCGAAGGTCGCCACCGTATTCATCGTTGACCCGGTTCGCGATACGGGTCATTCGGGTCGCCGAACTCTCGTCGTACCTGGCGTAGCCGGCGCGACCGAAGGCGGCGATCATGTCACTGCGGTCAGCCTTCAGCACGGCCGACGGAGTGCGAATCCCGGCGCGGAACAACTCACGGGCCGCGGCCACCGCGGTGTCCGCGGAGATGGGCTTGCTGGCCAACATGCACAGCGACAGCAGCTTGAACAGCGGCATCGGCTTGTCGCGGAGCGTGATCCCGGCATCCTCGGCATACGTGGTACCGGCTGCGTCGAGCAACCGCGCGACGACCTGTCGATCCCGTGCCATATCTCCACGCATACCCGTCCGCGCGGTGCGCAAACGCTACTTGGGGGGCAGTGCGGCCGCGTACCCGACGCCGCGGTCGACCCAGCTCTGCAGCTGCCGTTTGGTTTTCAGCCCGTCGGGCGCGACCCGCAGCCAACCGCGCATCTCGCGGCCGCCCATCACCATCAAGTCGACGTGTTGGCGTCGCAGCAACGTCTCGGTGTCGCCGGGCGCAACCCGGACCAGCAGGCCACCATCTCGGCTGGCTGCCACCGACATGTTGCCGTTCAACAGAAACGCGAGCCCACCGAACATCCGCTTTTCGTCGATGCCGCCGATCGGGCCGAGCAGTTCCCGGATCCGGTGGGCCAGATCCTCGTCATAGGCCATGCGGCCAGTCTCGCACTAATCAGCCGTCGGCTTTGGCTATCTTGCCGCTGCACAGTCAGCGAACACGTTAGATTCCTCAGGTGCTGATCGCGGCGTTGCGGGACCTGCAGTGGCGGCGGCGCCGATTTCTCATCGCGGTCGTCGGAACTTCCTTCGTGTTCGCGATGACGTTGGTGCTCACCGGACTGGCCAACGGTTTCCGGGTGGAGGCCGGTAACACTGTCAACTCGCTTGGGATCGACTACTTCATGATCCAGAACGGCGCGGCGGGCCCGTTTCTGGGTTCATCGCCCTTCGCTCAGACCGAAGTTGAACGCGCACAAAAACTTCCGGGTGTCCAGGCTGCCGCAGCGGTGGTCTACGCGGGAACAACGGCCCTCGACAACGGGACGCCGCGGACCATGAACCTGTTCGGTGCACCCACCGCCGGGCCCGGCATGCCGGCGATGTCCCTGGGGCGCGCGCCCGCCACACCCGACGAGATCGCGGTGTCATCCACACTGGGGCGCAAGATCGGCGACCAGATGCACATCGCCTCCCACACATTGCAGGTGGTGGGAATCGTCAACAATTCGACCGTGCTGGCGCAGCAGCCCAACCTGTTCCTGACGACGGTGGGCGCGCAGCGCCTGGTGTACGGCGGGCAGCCCGTCATCGCGTCGGTCGGAATCCGGGGCAACCCCACCAAGGCGCTCGACGGCTACCGTCTGGTTGACCGTCGCGGTGCCATCGACGACATGATGCGGCCGCTGAAGGTCGCTGTTGATGCCATCAGCATCATGGCCGTCCTGCTGTGGGTGGTGGCCGCGACGATCATCGGCATGTTCATCTACATGTCCGCGATGGAACGCACCCGGGACTTCGCGGTGTTCAAAGCCGTTGGGGTGAAGACGAAATCGATGATGGCCGGGCTGGCGATGCAGGCCGTGTTCGTGGCCGTCTGCTCCGCGGCGATCGGAGTTCTTTTGGCCATGCTGCTCGGGCCGATGTTCCCGATGCGGGTGGACGTCCCGGCCGGGGCCTACCTGTTGTTGCCCGTCGTGGCCATCACCATCGGACTGATCGCCAGCCTGGCCGGCATGCGCAGAGCGGTGACAATCGATCCAGCGATGGCATTCGGGGGGCCATAGACCATGAGCGGCTTACAGATTCGCGACCTGGTGGTGGAATACGGCAAGTCCGCCGACAAGGTCAGGCCGATTGACAATTTCGAGCTCGAGCTGTCGGCAGGATCGCTGGCGATCCTGTTGGGGCCCAGCGGTTGTGGGAAGACGACGCTGCTCTCGTGCATGGGCGGGATCCTCAAGCCCACGTCGGGCCGGATCCTCTTCGACGGCATCGACGTCACCGCGCTCGGGCCCAAGGCACTCACCGACTACCGCCGCAACACCGTCGGCATCGTGTTCCAGGCGTTCAACCTGGTGCCCAGCCTGACCGCCGCGGAGAACGTCATGGTGCCGATGCGGGCCGCGGGTATGAGCCGGGGCGCAGCCCGGCAGCGCGCTGCGGAGCTGTTGGACCGCGTCGGACTGTCGCATCGGATGACACACCGCCCCGGTGACATGTCCGGGGGACAGCAGCAGCGGGTCGCGGTGGCCCGGGCCATCGCACTGGACCCGCCGCTGATCCTGGCTGACGAGCCGACCGCGCACCTGGACTTCATCCAGGTCGAAGAGGTCCTGCGGCTCATCCGAGAGCTTGCCGACGATCGCGTCGTGGTGGTCGCCACCCATGACAGCCGCATGCTGCCGCTCGCGGACCGGGTCGTCGAGCTCGTCCCGACCGTCGCCAGCACCGAGCGGGAGCCCGAGGTATTCGAACTCGACGCGGGTGACCTGGTGTTCGAGCAGACGACCATCGGCGACCTGATCTATGTGGTCAAGCAGGGCCGTTTCGAGATCACCCGGGAGATGCCCGACGGGGCGACGATGCTGTTGTTCACCGCCGGGCCTGGTGAGTACTTCGGCGAGATCGGGCCGCTGTTCGGCATACCGCGCACGGCGACGGTTCGCGCGCTCACCGACGGGGTCGTCGTCGGCTACACGGTGAAGGATTTCCGGGCCCGGCTGGGCCCGGATCGAATCCACGAACTCATCGAGCACCGCGCGATTCATCTGGCCGACGAGCCGCCGTCGGCCGACATCGCCTGAGGCTCAGTCCAGGTCGACGCGGACCGACAGCAGATCGGTGCCCATCACCCGCACCACGGCACTGTTCAGCTGCGGAAGTTGCCGCAGCCTGGCGGCCGGGTCGTCATCGGGCATCAGGTGCGCCGTGCCGCTGCGCCATTCGCCGTTGATACGCACGCGCACAGCGGGATTCGCCTTGATGTTGCGGACGAAGTCAGCATGCTCGCCGTGCTCGGACACCAGCCAGAAGGCGCCGTCGATGACCCGGCCGCCGATCGCGGTGTGCCGGGGTTCGCCGGACTTGCGCCCGATGGTCTCGAGCATGGTCACCGGCAGCTGCCGGCCCACCGGATTGACCAGGCGCCGCTGCACGGTGTGGACCACACGCCGCTTGAGTTCATTGAGGTTGGGCATGTGCCCATCTAACGCGAACGGACCCAAAAGTCCCACCACCATGAGGTGAACAGGAGCATTTGGGTCCGCTCGCGTCATTCAGTTGTCAGGCGGCCACCGTGGCGGTCTCCGCCGCCGGCTCCAGCGCCTGGGTGATGATGTCGGCGACGTCGGTCATGGGCCGCACATCGAGTGCGTCCAAGACCTCGGCCGGCACGTCGTCCAGGTCGGGCTCGTTGCGTGACGGGATGAAAATTGTTGTCAGCCCGGCACGTTGGGCTGCCATCAGCTTCTGCTTGACCCCGCCGATGGGCAGCACCCGCCCGTTCAGCGTGACCTCGCCCGTCATCCCGACGTCAGAACGCACCTGCCGTCCGGTGGCCATGGACACCAATGCGGTCACCATGGTCACGCCCGCCGACGGACCGTCCTTGGGCACCGCGCCCGCAGGCACGTGCACGTGGATGCGACGATCCAGCGCCTTCGGATCGACACCCAACTCCGCCGCGTGCGACCGCACGTACGACAGCGCGATCTGCGCCGACTCCTTCATCACATCGCCCAGCTGGCCGGTCAACTGCAGGCCCGGTTCACCGTCGTTCGAGCCCGCCTCGATGTACAGCACATCGCCGCCCATGCCCGTGACGGCCAGGCCGGTCGCCACCCCCGGCACCGCGGTGCGTTCGGCAGACTCCGGCAGGAACCGCGGACGGCCGAGGTACTCGACCAGATCCGGTTCATCGACAATGACGCCCGTCACTCCGCTGGCAGCCAGCCGCGTGGTCACCTTCCGCAGCGCCTTCGCCAGCAGTCGCTCGAACTGCCGGACACCCGGCTCGCGGGTGTAGTCCGCGGCGATCTTGCGCAGCGCCGCATCCGTCACCGTCACCTCGTCGGTGGTCAGCGCCGCCCGTTCGGCCTGCCGGGGCAGCAGGTAATCCCGAGCGATGGCGACCTTGTCGTCCTCGGTGTAGCCGTCGAGAGTGATCAGTTCCATGCGGTCCAGCAGAGCCGAGGGGATGTTCTCGATGACGTTGGCCGTCGCCAGGAACACCACGTCGGACAGGTCCAGATCCAGGTCCAGGTAGTGGTCCCGGAACGTGTGGTTCTGCGCCGGGTCCAGCACCTCCAGGAGCGCCGCTGCCGGATCGCCACGGTAGTCGGAGCCCACCTTGTCGACCTCGTCAAGCAGCACAACGGGATTCATCGAGCCGGCTTCGCCGATGGCCCGCACGATGCGGCCCGGCAACGCGCCGACGTAGGTGCGACGGTGCCCACGGATCTCGGCCTCGTCGCGCACGCCGCCCAGGGCCACGCGGACGAACTTACGACCGAGGGCCCGCGCCACCGACTCGCCCAGTGACGTCTTGCCGACGCCGGGAGGACCGGCCAGCACCATGACCGCGCCCGAGCCGCGCCCGCCGACGACGGTCATGCCGCGCTGTGCGCGACGGGCCCGCACCGCCAGGTACTCGACGATGCGGTCCTTCACGTCGTCCAGACCGTGGTGATCGGCATCCAGCACCGCACGAGCGGCCGTCAGATCCGTCGAATCCTCGGTCCGCTCGTTCCAGGGCAGGTCCAGGACGGTGTCGAGCCACGTGCGAATCCAGCCGCCTTCCGGGGTCTGCTCGCTCGAGCGTTCCAGCTTGCCGACCTCGCGCAGGGCGGCTTCGCGCACCTTCTCGGGCAGATCGGCCGCCTCGATACGGGTCCGGTAGTCAGCGGGTTCCTCCGCCCCCGTAGAACCGTCGAGTTCGCCCAGCTCTTTGCGGATGGCGTCCAACTGCTGGCGCAGCAGGAATTCCTTCTGCCGCTTGTCCATGCCCGCGCGGACGTCCTCGGCGATCTTGTCGTTGACCTCGACCTCGGCCAGGTGCTCGCCGGTCCATTCGATCAGGCGGCGCAATCGCGCGGCCACGTCCGTGGTCTCCAGCAGTTCGCGCTTCTGCACGTCGGTCAGGTACGAGGCGTAGCCCGCGGTGTCCGCCACCGCGGACGGCTCACTGATCTGGTTGACCGCGTCGACGATCTGCCAGGCCTCCCGCCGCTGCAGGATGGCCATAAGCAGCTTCTTGTATTCGGCTGCCAAGGTCCGGGTCTCCTCGGTGGCAGCAGGCTCCTCGAGCTCGTCGACCAGAACCCACAAGGCGCTGCCCGCGCCGGACGTGCCGGATCCGATGTGCGCACGTCGCTCACCACGGACCACGGCCGCGGCACCGCCGCTGGGCATCCGGCCGACCTGGACGATCGACGCCAGGACGCCGTGGGTGGGGTAGCGGTCGTCGAGGCGGGGCGCGATGAGCAGCGTGCCGGCCTCACCGGCGGCAGCGGCGGCCTGGGCCGCATCGACCGCGGCCCGCGCGGCCTCATCGAGTTCGATGGGCACGACCATGCCCGGCAGGACGATGGGCTCGGTGACAAACAGGACGGGAACAGCGATGGGCGCTGTTGTGGCGTCGGACATCCGTACCTCCAAAGTTGAATCTCCTGCGCTCAACCTTTGAGGGCCTCGATTTGTTCCGTGATCACCGGCCCGCGCTGTACCCGCGCTTCCCACCGCGCCCCGGCCCGCTTGCCGATGACGAACGTCGCTGTCATCAGGACGGCGGTGGTGACGAGCGCCAATACCGAGGTCACGGCATTGGCGACGTCCACCGACGTAGAGAAGATGACTGCGAGATGAAGTGCGGTCCCGATGATCAAACCGACTCCCCACATCGCTGAGAGCAGAATGTGCACTCGCCGGCGATAGGCGACCGCAGCAGGGCTGGTATCGGGTTGTCCGGCCTGTACCCGTTCCGAGACGACGACACTATGTGGCGACCGTGATTCGCGCACAAGAGCGGGAGCCTGCCGTCTCGGGGGTAACGGCAGGCTCCCGTGCTACTAGTGAAGCACCCAGAGCACTGACCTGCGGTTGCCGATACCGAAGAGTGACGTCGCAGTTGGCTAACGGTTGGGACTCGGAACCGGGCTCATGGGTGGAACCGACCCCACCCTCGACAGCATGATTAGAACGTGTTCTAGTTCAAGGGTGCTCGAGGACACCTTGCAGAAGCTCAGCGCCGACGAGGTCGCGCGGCTACGGGCCATCTATGAACCGTTGACGCAGTCCGTGCGCGAGCTGATCGATGCCACCATCCGGACGGAGACCGGTGCCGACACCGTTGCGGCCGTCAAGGCCGAGATCGACGCCGCCACCGCCCAGCTGCGGGCCAACCAGCTCGAGGGCTCGTTCGGCATCCGGTTCGGGGCCCACGGCAGCGAAATGCCTTGGGGCAACGCCGTGATCGGGGTGCGCAACCCGATCGCGCCGCCGGTGGACCTGATCCGGGCCGAGGACGGCAGTGTGTCGGCCGACTTCCATCTCGGCGCCGCGTACGAGGGTCCGCCGGGGCACGTGCACGGCGGGGTGTCGGCGATGATCCTCGACCATGTGCTGGGTGAGGGGGCGAGCCTGCCGGGCCAACCACGGCTGACCGGCACGCTCACCATGCGCTACCGGCGCATGACGCGGCTCGGCGATCTGCACACCGAGGCGCGCATCGTGCGGACCGAAGGCATCAAGACGTACTGCGTCGGGCACCTCGCCGATGCCGAGGGCGTCACGGTCGAGGCCGAGGGCGTGTTCATCACACCGCGCTGGGCGCGGGACTGACCGGGAGGTTCCATGGAGAAGGTCATGGTCACGCTCCGGCGTGACACGGCGGACGACGCCTGGTGTGCGCGTCTGCGTACCGAGGTCGCCGATGAATTGCTGGCGCTGGGCGTGCCCGGCCTGGCGGTCAACGTCAAGGACGCCGCGGTACGGGACTCGCTCATGTTGCTGACCACGCTCGACCCGCCGGTGGTGGCGGTGATCAGCGTGTGGACCCAGCAGTACTACGGCGCGCAGATGACCGCGGTGCTGGAGCGGCTGCGCGCAGAGTGCACCGAGTTGGCGGCCTACCTGGTGACCGAATCGGTCCCGATGGCCGGTCCGGCCATTATCCTCGGTGAACGTACCACCGGCCTCGCGAACGTCGCGCTGCTGCGCCGTCCGGACGGGATGGACGAACGGGAGTGGTTCCGCCGCTGGCATATTGACCATACTCAGATCGCGATCGACACCCAGTCCACGTTCGGTTACACGCAGAACGCGGTGGTGCGTGCACTGACGCCCGACGCCCCGGAGCTCGGCGCGATTGTCGAGGAGTTGTTCCCCATCGAGGCGACCACCAGCCTGCACGCCTTCTTCGGGGCGGCCGACGACGCCGACCTGGCCGACCGCGCGGGCAAGATGGCCGCGAGCACGTCGGCCTTCGGTGCCAACGTCAACGTGGACACCGTGCCCACCAGCCGGTACATCATGCGAAACCCGTTTGGAGACAACCTGTGACCGACCCCGCCGCGCTCGTTCAGATCGACGACACCAACAGGGTGCGCACCCTGACCCTGAACCGGCCCGACGCCCTCAACGCGTTCAGCGAGGCGCTGTACGACGCCACCACGATCGCGTTGACGGAGGCTGCGGCCGACCCAGACGCCTCGGTCGTCCTGCTCACCGGCGCCGGCCGGGCTTTCAGTGCCGGCAACGACCTTGTCGAGATGCAGGAGATGGTCACCAATCCCGAATATCAGATGGGGGAGTTCGGCTTTCCCGGGCTGATCGAGGCGCTGACGGCGTTCCCGAAGCCGTTGATCTGTGCGGTGAACGGGGTCGGTCTGGGAATCGGCACCACAATCCTCGGCTACGCGGATCTGGCGTTCATGTCGACGACCGCGCGGCTCAAATGCCCGTTCACCAGTTTGGGGGTGGCATCGGAGGCGGCGTCGTCATACCTGTTGCCGCGGTTGGTGGGCCGGCAGAACGCGGCCTGGCTGCTGCTGTCGTCGGAATGGGTGAATGCCGAAGAGGCCCTGCGCATGGGTCTGGTGTGGCGCGTGTGTGAGCCCGACGACCTGCTGCCGGAAGCTCGCCGGCATGCGGAAATCATTGCAGCGCGGCCGCTTTCGAGCTTGATGGCGGTCAAGCACGCGATGGTCGAGCCGACCCGTGACGCGATCGTCGCGGCGACGCAACGGGAGTCCGGCCAATTCGCCGAGTTGCTCGGTGGTGCTGCCAATGCCGACGCGCTGAGCGCGTTCGTGGGGCGTAAAGGCTAACCCGCTTTATGCACCGGGCAGTCGGTGCGGGCCGCTTCGATGATGGCCCGCACCGTCCGCCGGCAGCGGCCGCAGTCCAGGCCCGCACCGCATTTCTCGGCGATCTGCTTCGAGGTGGTCGCGCCATCGGCGACCAACTCGGTCACGACCTGACTGGTCACTCCGGTACAGAGGCAGACGAACATCAGCCGGCCTCCTCATCGAACGACTCGACCGACGTGAGGTGGGCCAGGGTGCCCACGAAAACCGTCGGATAGACACCGAAGCCGGCCGCGGACATCCATTCGGCAGCGGCGTCGGGGTGATCGATCCAGCGGCGCGCGGCGGCTTCGCTCTCGATCTGCTGCAGGATCAGCACCTCGTGGCCGTCATCGAAGGCCCGGTACACCCAGACCTTGCACACACCGGCATCCCGGAAGCGCCCGGCGGCGTCGTGCACCTTGTCCATGAGGGCGGGGACGTCCTCGACCGCGGTGACGACACCGACGATGACGGACGCAACGGCATGCTCGCCTGGGGGCGGCTCGGCCAGGTCGATCTTTTCGACCACCTCACCGGCGAATACCGCCGGGATGTCGTCCACGCCGGACGCATCGAAGAATTCGAATATCGCGGGTGAGCGCAAGACTTCGCGCACAGAATTCGGATTGCGAATACCGACGGTGGCCAATACCCGCCCCGGCTCCCACAGGGACGAATACACGACGACGTGGTGTGCCGAGAGCTCGGTCAGAATCGATCGGTGCGACTTCAGTCGCAGCCACATCGCTTCCACGTCGTCGACGCGATAATCGGCGGCAAGGATCAGCGAGTGCAACGGCTGCTCGCTCATCGGTCCTGCCATTCGGGGTCGCGGGGACCGCGGACGCGCGGCCCGCGGCGGTTAGTGCAGTCTAACCTTACTTAGGGCAGCCAGTCCATAGCTGCTGGCCAGCGCCGGAGTCGCGAATCGGGAAATCGGGCAGGCGCGGCAGAATCGCGGCGGAAACGCGGGGCGATCCGGTCGCCCGCAGGGGACCCGCTGCACTAGGTTTGCACAAGGCGCGACGTTGTTCCGCGCCAGTGACACTTGACCCAGCCCCGATGGTGTTTAGGAGCCGAAATGCAAGGCGACCCCGAAATCCTCAAATTGCTCAACGAGCAATTGACCAGTGAACTCACCGCGATCAACCAATACTTCTTGCATTCCAAAATGCAGGACAATTGGGGCTTCACCGAATTGGCGAAGCACACCCGTGAAGAGTCGTTCGAGGAAATGCGCCATGCGGAAACGCTCACCGATCGCATTCTGCTGCTGGACGGCCTGCCCAATTACCAGCGGCTGTTCTCGCTGCGCGTCGGGCAGACGCTGCGCGAGCAGTTCGAGGCCGACCTGGCCATCGAGTACGAAGTGGTCAACCGGCTGAAGCCGGGCATCATCATGTGCCGTGAGAAGGGCGATGCCACCAGTGCCAACATCTTCGAGGCCATCCTGGCGGACGAGGAAGGCCACATCGACTACCTGGAAACCCAGCTGGAGTTGATGGACAAGCTCGGTGAGCAGCTCTACGCGGCCCAGTGTGTGTCGCGCCCGCCGTCATAGACCGGTTTCGTGACTGCGGCCTCGCCCTTCGGGGCGGGGCCGTTCTCGTCTGCGTCGCCGGATTCATCGTCGAAAAAACTAGAACTTGTTTCAGTCTTGGCGTAGCGTGCGAAAAGTGAGCCGAATCGGAGATTTCACCGACGACGACGTAACCGCCTGGGTGCTCAAGTCACCCGACATCGCTACGGCCATGGCGGGTTTCACGCACGCTGTGTACACCAAGGGTCGGTTGCCTTTGCGGGTTCGCGAACTGGCGCGTGCGGTGATCGCGCTCGACAACGAATGCGTGACGTGTCAGAACACCCGCGACGCGGCGGGCCCGGCGGCCGGCGTCGACGAGGACCTCTACAACCATGCGGGCGTCTGGCAGACCTGGCCCGGTTACTCCGACCAGGAGCGCATCGCGGCCGAGTTCGCCTACCGCTTCGCCACCGATCACACCGGCCTGCGCGACGACGAGGACTTCTGGGCCCGCGCCGCAGCGCATTTCAGTGACGAGCTGCTGACCGACCTGGCGCTGTCGTGTGCCATGTGGCTCGGTATGGGCCGGATGCTACGCACCCTGGACATCGGTCAGGCCTGCAAGATCACCCTCTGAGAGGCCCAGAAGTCAGACCAGGTCCGTCGCGTCGAAAATCCACGACATGTCGGCGGTCGCGAAGTTCTCCAGCCAGGACGGCGGTGCGAAGTTGGACAGCGCGCCCATGTCCCAGTAGTCCTTCCACAGCGTCACCTTGCCGTTCTCCACGCGATGCACCGTGACGAACTTGAGGACCGCGGATTCCCCGGTCTCCCAATGCCATTCCTCGTGATGCTCGTACATGGCGTCGGCGCCGTTGGACAGCAGCAGACCGTCGAAGTTCTCATATGACGCCAGCGGTGCCAGCCCGATCTTGAGGCGCTTGACGATGTCCTCGGGTCCACGCGCGGCGGCGGTCGGGCCGACCGGCATGTCCAGGTAGATGCAGTCGTCGGACACAAAGTCCTTCAACCGTTCCCAGTCCCGCGCTGATAGCGCGTGCCACAATCCGTGGATCGTATCCTCAACCGACACTGGCGAATTCACCTTCCTTGGCGACGGGCAGGGCTGGGCTCTGGCGGGCGAACCGCAGGAAGCGGCCGGTGCGGGTGGTGCCGACCAGCTCGGTCGGCACGCCGTCTCGGATCACCTGCCGGCCGCTGATGAATAGCGCGGCGACGGCGGCGTCGTTGCGGTTGACCATGCGGGACAGTCCGCCGTACTGCTCGACGGGAGCCTCGGCGTAGGCGTCCAGTGAGTCGTCCAGGCGCTCGGGGTCGATGATCACCAGGTCGGCACGGTCTCCGACGCGCAGATGTCCGGCGTCCAGGCGGTACCAATCGGCGAGTTCGCCGGTCAGTCGATGAACGGCCTGCTCGACAGTCAGGAAGGGAGCTCCGGCGCGTTCGGCATCGCGCACGTGCCGTAGCAGGCGCAGACCCATGTTGTAGAACGCCATATTCCGCAAGTGTGCGCCGGCATCGGAAAAGCCGAGCTGGATGCCGGGATCGCGGGCCAGCTTCTTGAGCACCTCGGGGCGGTGGTTGGAAATCGTGGTGCGCCAACGAAGGTCGCGGCCGTACTCGAGTACCAGATCCAGAAAAGCGTCCACCGGGTGCAGGCCGCGCTCGACGCCGACCGCGCCGAAGGTCTTGCCGGCCAGGGATTGGTCGGGGCAGCCGACGATCTCGGCGTCGAAGAAGTCACGGTGCCACACCCGGACGCCGAACTTGTTCTCGTAGTCCTTGCGGAACCGGCGGCGGTAGTCGTCGTCTCGCATCAACGCGTTGCGCTCGACCTCGTCACGCAGGTGCAGCGCCGCTGCGCCGGAACCGAATTCCTCGAACACCACGAGGTCGATGCCGTCGGCGTAGACCTCGAACGGCACCGGCAGGTGCTGCCACCGGAAGTTCCCGCCGAGCTTGTTCACCAGCCGGGCCACTGGGCCCATGATGGTGATGGCGTAGGGGTTGGCCTTGATGTCGGCCGCCGACAGCAGGCTCGTCTTGAGGTTTTCCCGGAACAGGCCGAGCGACTGGGCCAACTGGGACACCAGGTTCAGCGGATTCTGTAGGTCGGGGCCGGACTGCAGGATGCGGCCCGAGCGCCGCAGCTGCGTCTTGAGCCGGCGCAGTTCGCGTGCCTTGGCATAGGTCGACGGCAACGTGCGGGACCGGCAGGTGTCGCCGTCGATCTTGTCGAAAAGTAGCTGCTGCGAGGACATTCCGACGAAGCCGGCCTGCAGCGCGGCCGCCAGCATCTGCTCCATCTCGGCCTGTTCGCCGCGGGTGGGGCGGACGTCCTTGCGGGTGGCGCGGTCCAGACCCATGACGGCGGTGCGCATGTCGGAATGGCCGATGAACGCGGCCACGTTCGGCCCCAGCGGGCGAGCCTCGAGCGCGGTGACGTAACCCTCTGCGGTGTCCCAGGTCTTGTTCTCGTCGACGGCGGCGATGACGTGATCGCGCGGGATGGCCTCCACGCGGCCGAACAGGTCACCGGCGTCTTCAGCGCCGACGTGCACGGTCGAGAGGGAACACGAACCCAGCATCACGGTGGTTACGCCGTGCCGCAGCGACTCGGTCAGTCCGGGACCGGCGAGGACCTCGACGTCGTAGTGCGTGTGGATGTCCAGCAGGCCGGGAATCACCCACTTGCCGGTGGCGTCGACGACGTTCGGGCATCCGGTGTCGGCCAGATCCACCCCGATCGCCACCACGTGTCCGTCGCGAATTCCGATGTCCCGGATGGCCGCAGGCGTACCGGCTCCGTCGAACCAGCGTCCATTGCGGATGATGGTGTCGAACGTCGATGCAGAGGTCACCTAACTATAGAAGCCTGCCGCTCAGTCCCGTGTCAATGAAAAAGTGAACACTTTCTTGAAGATGTCTACTCGTCCTGGGGAAACCTGGGACGTCGCTCAGGATCAGGGCGGATACTGACTCGGGTGACCCCCTTGCAGCGGTACATCGCCGAGGAAATCGCCACCGACCATGTCGACGGGTTGCTATCCCGCCGGGAGGCCATGCGCAGACTCGCCCTCTTGGGCGTGGGCACCGCGGCCGCGACCGCACTGATCGCCGCGTGCGGCGAGAGTCGAGGTCCGACCGCGGCCCCGACGTCGACGACGGCGAGCAAGCCGTCGATCGAGCCCGGGCCGCCGCCCGGCCTGGAGAACGCCGTGCAGCCCGCGCCGATCACCTGGGCCGACGGCAAGCTGCAGGGATCGTGGGCCGCGGCCGCCCAGCCCCGCGGTGCGGTACTGGTGATCCACGAGAACAAGGGCCTGAACGACTGGGTCCGCTCGGTCGTCGGGCGCTTCGGCGGCACGGGGTACTCGGCACTGGGCATCGATCTCCTGTCGGCGCAGGGCGGGACCGCGGCGTTCAAGGATCCCGCGGAAGCGACTGCGGCACTGGGCAAGATCCCTGCGGACCAGTTCGTCGCCGACCTGCGTTCGGGGCTCGACGAACTGCAGCGACGGTCCCCCGGCGTCAAGCTCGCGGTGATCGGGTTCTGCTTCGGCGGCGGGCTCACCTGGCAGCTCCTGGCCGCCGGCGAGCCGAGGCTGGCGGCGGCGCTGCCGTTCTATGGGCCGCTGCCGGACCCGCATGATTTCGCCGGCTCGAAACAGGCTGCGGTGCTGGCCTTTTACGGCGCCAAGGACGAGCGGGTGACGTCCAGTAAAGACGCCGCGGCGGCTGCGCTGGAGCAGGCCGGCATGGCGCATCAGATCATCGTGGAGCCCGACGCTGATCACGCGTTCTTCAATGACACCGGTCCGCGGTACAACGCCGCGGCCGCCGCGGATGCGTGGCAGCAGACGCAGTCCTGGCTGGAAAGGTACTTGGCATGACGACGACGCGGATCGCAGTGGTGCTCGTGGCGATGTCGCTGGCGACCGGAGCGGGCGCGGGGTGTTCGAGCCCGGCACCGGCGCCGAACAGCACCCCGTCGGCGAATGCGGTACCGGTGACCGGCCCTGTGCAGGGCCCGGCGATCACCATCACCGCGCTGAATTTCGGTGATCCGCTGACCGTGCCGCCCGGCGCGAAGATCACCGTGGTGAACAGCGACGACGTCGCACACACCGTGACGTCGAAGGTCAAGGGACAGTTCGACGTCAAGGTCGGCGGCAACGCCCAGGCGACGTTCACCGCGCCGACGACGCCGGGACGCTACCCGTACTACTGCGTGTATCACCCTGGGATGGTCGGGGTGCTGATCGTCCAGTAGCCGGTCAGCGCGGCGGCGTCCAGCTCACCGGCAAGCGCTTGATGCCGTGGATGAACTGCGACCAGAGCCGGTCGGGCTCGTCGGTGGCCGTCAGGTCTGGCACGCGGCGGTGGATTTCCTCGAACGCCACCGCGATCTCGCGGCGGGCCAGGTTCGCACCGAGGCAGAAGTGTGCGCCACCGCCACCGAAACCCAAGTGCGGATTGGGGTTGCGGTGCACGTCGAACAGCCAGGGCCGGTCGAATTTCGCCTCGTCCCGGTTGGCCGAGCCGTACCACAACGTAACTTTCTGCCCGGCTTGCATTTTCACGCCGCTCAGCTCGAAATCCTGTGTCAGGGTGCGGCGCATGTAGATCACGGGGGAGGCCCAGCGGATGATCTCCTCGACGGCGGTGGGTGCCACCGCGTCGTAGTCGGCCCACCACCGCTCGCGCTGCTCGGGGAACCGGCTGAGTGTCAGCACCCCGTGGCTGATCGCATTGCGCGTGGTCTCGTTACCCGCGACCACCAGCAGGATGAAGAACGACGCCACCTCGCTCGACGTGAGTCGCTCGCCGTCGACCTCGGCCTGCACCAGGGCCGTGGTCAGATCGTCGTGGGGGTGGACGCGCCGATCGTCGGCCAGCGCGGTGGCGTAAGCGCCGATGTCCATGGCGCAGCGGAAGAACTCCTCGTAATCGGTGGTCAGGTCGGGGTCACCGAAGCCGAGAATGATGTTGGTCCAGTGGAAAATCCGTTCGTGGTCCCGCTCCGGAATACCCATCATGTCGCAGATGATCTGCAGCGGCAGGGGTCCCGCCAGGTCAGCCACGATGTCACCGTGACCGTCGGGGTGGCGCTCGATCATCGACTCGACCAGGCTGCGCGCCCGGTTGCGCACCGACGCTTCGGTCCGCGCCACCACTTTCGGGGTGAACGCGCTGCGCACGATGTTGCGTAGCCGGGTGTGCCGCGGGTCGTCCAGCACGATCATCGACCCGAAGTACTCGGCGAGTTCGGGGGCTTGCTCAGGGATCGTGATGCCTCCCGCGGAGCTGAAGATGTGCGGGTGGCGGCTGGCGAAGAACACGTCGTCGTAGCGGGTCAACGCCCAGTGGCCCGGACCCGGTTCGAACCCTTCCTGAGCCAGTTCGGCGTGAAATGAGATGGGTGCTTCGCGCCGCAACGTGGCGAACGCAGCGTCCCGGAACGCGTCGCGCCGGCCCCAGAACTTGATCGAACTGAGGTCGATGTCGGACAGCGCGAGGTCAGCCGGCGCAGCGCCGTTGTCGAGTAACGCTATGGCCATCTTCGGAGCGTAAGGCCCGGCCGGCAGTGGCGCGGCAGAATCAGCTGCGAAGAATCCGCTGAACATGATAGGCCGTTGGGGTGCGTAACCCACATGCAGGACAACCATTTACGACCTCCGATGAGGAAATCGCCCGGGCTTTACTGGACGTCAGCATCCCCACGCTGATGCTGTCGCTGGTGCACATGTCGGGTGATCCGGAGCTCATCCGCGGTGCGCTGCGCCCGGCCGGGCTTTTCCTCAACGAGGTTCAGGGCTACATGTCCGAAGACGACAAGGCGGCGGTACGCACGCTGGCTCTCACGGTGATCGCGGACTACCGCGACCGGGGCTGCCCCGAGCCGCAGCCCGTCGGCGCCGAGCTGCTCAAGGAGATGATGGAGTGGCTGGTCTGTGAACCGGTGCCCGACGAGTACGTCCCGATGGTGCTGGAGGAGATGGAGCTCGACGGGTTGGACATCCGAGCTGTCCGGGCGACTGACGCTGCCGGCCGTGACGCCGAATCGACCGCGAACTTCCCGGTGCTCGTCATCGGCTGCGGCGAATCGGGACTGCTCGCCGGGATTCGGCTGAAAGAGGCCGGGATTCCGTTCACCATCGTCGAACGCGCTGCCGGTGTCGGCGGTACCTGGTGGCACAACAGTTATCCGGGCGCCCGGGTCGACGTGGGAAACCACTTCTACTGCTACAGCTTTGAACCGAGCGATCACTGGACGCAGTTCTTTGCCGAACAACCCGAACTGCAGGCGTATTTCGAACGAATCCTGGACAAATACGAAATCCGCCCGTACGTCCGGTTCGAAACCGAGGTCACCGGCGCCACCTGGGATGAGGCGACCGCGACGTGGCAGGTGGCCGTCCGTGGGCCGGATGGGTCGGCAGAAACCGTGTCGGCCCGTGCGGTCATCAGCGCCGTCGGGCAACTCAACCGTCCTTATCTGCCGCCCATCCCGGGGCGCGACGACTTCAACGGGCCGTCCTTCCATTCGGCCGAGTGGGACCACGACGTCGACGTCACCGGAAAGCGCGTCGCGATGGTCGGCGCGGGCGCCAGCGGCTTCCAAATTGCGCCGTCCATTGCCGATAAAGTGGCTTCGCTCAACATCTTTCAGCGCACCGCGCAATGGATGTTCCCCAACCCCAACTACCACGAAAAAGTCGGCGACGGCGTGAAGTGGGCGCTCAAGCACCTGCCGTTCTACGGCCGCTGGTACCGCTTCCTGCTGTTCTGGCCCGGCTGTGACAAAGGCCTGGCCGCGGCCCGCGTCGATCCTGACTATCCCGACCAAGGGCGCGCGGTGAGCGAGATCAACGACGTCACGCGAATCATGTTCACCGAGTGGATCAAAGGCCAGATCGGTGATAATCCGGACCTGCTCGCCAAGGTCATCCCGGACTACCCGGCGACCGGCAAACGGACGTTGCAGGACAACGGCAGCTGGCTTCAGACGCTCACGCAGGACCATGTCGAACTCATCCGGACGCCTATCGCACGCATCGAACGCGACGCGGTCGTCACGGCCGACGAGCAGCGACACCCGGCAGATGTGATCGTGTATGCCACCGGATTTCACGCCGGAAAGGTGCTGTGGCCCATGGCCGTCGTCGGCCGCGACGGTCGGGTGCTGGCCGAGCAGTGGGGTGAACGCCCGACCGCCTACCTCGGCATCACCGTGCCGGGATTCCCGAACTTCTTCTGTATGTACGGACCGGGCACCAATCTCGCGAGCGGCGGCAGCCTGATCTTCCATTCGGAGTGCCAGATGCGGTACATCTCAGAGTGTCTGGACCTGCTGCTGTCCGGACACGGTCGGTGGATGGAACCGCGGCCGGAACGCCTCGACGACTGGGTGCAGCGCAGCCAGGCGGAGATGCGCAGCATGGTCTGGTCCCAGCCGTCCATCCGGCACTCGTTCTACAAGAACGCCGACGGCGACGTCTACACGCTCAGCCCGTGGCGTCTGGTCGACTACTGGACCTGGACGCGCAACGCGGACCCGGAGGACTACACCTTCGGGTGAGGGGCGGACGCGCTCAATTCACGGACTGGTCGTCAGTCAGGTCATGCCGGACCACGCGCACATGCCCGCGGGGCAGGCACGCGGCGTAGCCATGGTGCTTGCCGTAGAGCTCCCACGAGGTGTGCTCCTGGTCGGTGGGCACGTCGATCCGGTGTCCGTCCGCGAACGCCAGATGCAGGCTGCCGTTGTCATCCCACTCGGCGTGCGTGCATTTCTGGCCGGCGAAATCGAACAAGGGCCGTTCCTGGTTGCGCACGTCCGCCGGATTGATCGTGACCACTTCCTGCGGGTCGGTCTCGGTGGCAGGCAGAGTCAGGGCCAGGGGTGCCGAGATGACGAGCTCGTTGTAGTCCTCGAGGTTCAGCACCAGTCCGTCGCGGAATCCGATCCGCTGCACTGCGCATCCTTTTATCCACTGTTCGGTCATAACCCACTGTGTTCCGACCTCGCCTGGCGCGCAACATCGCGGGACAGCTGAGCGCTACCGGTTGACGAGGGGAAAGGCCAGTGCGCAGCCGGATTCGATGGAGTGTGTCCACGCGTCCTGCTCGGCGGAGGCCCGCAGGTGCCGGGGGCGCGCGGTCCACCCGCAGGTGCACGTCGCATAGGAGCAGCCGAGGCCGCGGACATGTACGCCCACCTCGTCATGGGAGATCGCCGTGGGCGGGGTGAGTGGCGGTGCCGTCATGATGCTGACCTCCAGGCCGTTCTTGTCGACAATTCTCGCGCCGCCCCATCACAGGATCGCGCAGCGACAGGTCACAACTAGGCCACTGGATACCTCACCCTGCCTGCCGTCGAACTTCCGGTGCGCCCCCCGGGCACGCCGGCCGGCCGTGAACAAGGTGGCAAATACTGATAACGGTTTGAACACAGGGCAGTTGGAAGCTGGCAAATATCCCCAGGTCGGTGGCCTGCGGAGGGATGCACTGTGGTCCAGGTAACGGGTAAAGTCACCGGTCAAAGGGTGGCTTGTCTCACCGCGATTCCGCGGTGGTTTCCGCGTGCCGAAGCACGCGTCATCGCCGGTCGTGCGGCGCCGCCATGCGGTTTTTGAAGGGGTTGTTTGCGTGGATGCGGTGCTCGGTTTGGCCATGACTCCGTCGTCCATGGGGCTGGTCCTGGTAGAGGGCAATGACGTCGACGGATTCACCATGGACCACGACGCCGTCGAGATCATGAACTCGGCAGATGCCACCGCCGCCGTGTTGCGCAGTGAGGCTCTGGCGGCGACGCGCGGCCTGCGGCTCAAGTCGATCGGGCTGACATGGAGCGACGACGCCGACGCCGAGGCCTCGATGCTGATGCGGTCGCTGTCGGAATCCGGGTTCGACAACGTGGTGCCGGTGCGGTTCCCGGAGGCCAACGAGGCGGTGGCCCGCGGCATCGCCGACGCACTGGGCTGTGGGACCACCGCGGTGTGCACCATCGAGCCCGAATTTGCGATCACCATGATCGTGCATGCGGCCAGCGGGGCGGTCCACACCGCCGTGAATCACTCCGTCGGCTCCCGGTCGGGGCTGACCAGCTGGCTCAGCGCCGTTTTCACCCGCGCGGACTGGCAGCCGGAGGCACTGGTGGTCATCGGCTCCGCGGGGAACTTCGAGGCCATTCTGCCGGGGCTGCAGGACGCACTTTCGGTACCGGTCTTCACACCGGAAGAAGCGGATTTGGCGCTGGCCCGCGGTGCGGCGCTGGTGTCCGTGCGGACGGGCGATTCCGACCTGTCCGAGCCGTACTACTTCGGCGACGTCCCCCGCCCCGACGAATGGCGTGGTGAGGATTATGGCTGGGACCCGACCTTCGACGCGTTCGAGGCCGCCGACGCGTTCGAGCGCAGAGCGATGATGCCGGTCGGCCGGCATCGGTCGACGGGATCATCCCGCTGGCAGCAGGTGTCGACTTCGCCCGCGCTGCCCCTCACCATGCTGGCCGTCGGATCGACGGCTTTCGTGGCGTCCGTGTCGATGGCGGTCACGCTGCAGTTCCTGCCCGGGCACGGCGCCGCGTCGACGTCCGTCACCAAGAGCCCGCGGCCCGCGGCTGCCGAGGAGGCGGTGGCCCCGGCAGAGCCTGCGGCGGTCCACGTGGCGCCTGCTGCCGAGCCATCGGCGGCGGTGTCGGCACCGGTCGAGGCGCCACTGCCTGACGCGCCTGTCGTCGAGCCGCAGGCCGCCCCGGTTGCCGAACCGGACCCAGCGGCGCACCCCGAGGGCCTGCCGGCGGCCGACGCGCCGCCCGCGGCGACCGACATCCCTCCGGCCGAGGTCCCGCCGAATTCGGTCGTCGTCGCGGTGCCCGCCGACGCTCCTGCACCGGCCGCTCCGGCGCCCGCTGATGCTGCCCCGCCGGCAGACCCCGCCGCGCCGCCTCAGTAAAGGGCGGGGTGAGGCCGCAACTGGCCGGCTACCGGCGTGCGGCTAACGAAAGTAGCGCCGGCGCCGAACTACGATATGTAGTGAACGTATCTCGGACCTGAGGATGGACCCCTTGCCCAAAACTGTGCGTTATGCGCTGGCCGTTGCCGCATCTGCGGTGATGATGCTGAGCGGCTCCGTGGGTGCTGCCGTCGCGGCGCTGCCCGAGTCTCTTCCGGTCGCCATGATCACGCCTGGCAGCGCAGTCGCGGTCGGTGTGGGTATGCCTGTCACGGTGACCTTCAGCCAGCCGGTGGCAGACCGGGGGCGCGCCGAGCGCACCATCGAGTTCTCCTCGGCGAAGATGACGAAGGCGCCCGCCGGGAAGTTCGCGTGGTTGGCGGACAACAAGGTGCAGTTCACGCCGAGCACATACTGGCCCGCACATTCGTCCATCACGGTGTCGGTCGGCGGTTTCAATCAGGATTTCCGGACCGGCTCGGCCACGCTCGGAGTCGCGAGCATCAGCGGGCACACCTTCACGGTGAGCATCGACGGCCAGGTCGTCAAGACCATGCCGGCGTCCATGGGCAAGCCCAAGCACCCGACACCGGTGGGGTCGTTCACCGCGATGGCCAAGGAGAATCCCGTGGTGATGGACTCGCGGACCATCGGCATCCCGCTCAACGACCCCGAAGGCTACAAGCTGACGGTCTACTACGCGGTGCGGGTCACCTCAGGCGGGGTCTACGTGCACGCGGCGCCGTGGTCCGTTGCGCAGCAAGGCAATTCGAACGTCAGCCACGGCTGCATCAACCTCAGCACCGATAACGCATCGTGGTACTACAACCAGGTGAACGTCGGCGACCCGATCGTCGTCAACGCCTGAGTGCCTGTGCCGTCGACTCGTCGGCGGGCAGGAACGCTTCGAAGCTCAGCTCCGCGGCGGTCAGGTCCAGCGCTGTGCCGAAGGTGGTGACGGTGCTCAGGAAGGTCAGCACCTGGCCGTCGGGACCGTCGATCTCCAGCGGCACCGCGACGCCGCCGAGATCGGACGATTCGACGTCTCCGCCGGGATAGGCCTCGATCTCTGTCAGCAGGTCGTGGAGCTCGGCCGACGCACTGGCGGCCACTTCGCGGCGCAGCCGGCCGATCACGTGGTGGCGCCACTGTCCGAGATTGCGTATTCGCGGCGCCAGCCCGTCCGGGTGTAGCGAAATGCGAAGGGCGTTCGGCGAATCCAGCAATGCCGGCGTCACGCCCTCGAGCAGCACGACAATGCCGGCATTGCCCGCGACGATGTTCCACAGGTGGTCGACGGCCAGGCACGGGAAGGGCTCGTACGCGGCAAGGACGCGGTCGATCCCGGTGCGCACGGCGCTCATCTCCGGATCGTCGAGTGAGCGTTCGGCGTACACCGGCGCGTGCCCGGCGGCCAGCAGCAGCCGGTTCTGTTCTCGCGCAGGGACATCGAGCACGCTGCCGAGCTTGAGTACCATGGCCCGGCTCGGCGTCGAGCGGCCGGTTTCGATGAAGCTGAGATGGCGGGCCGACACGTCGGCCTCGATCGCCAGGTCGAGCTGGCTGATGCGCCGCCGCTGACGCCACTGCCGCATCAGTGTTCCGAAGGGCTGTGGCGAGTGTGGCGGGGCGGCGCTGGCGACGGTCACGCCTCAAGTGTTGCGGCTGGCCGGCTCGGTGGCGACTACCTGTTAGGTAATTGTGGCGTTTACCTGATGGGGACAGCATCGAATCGTCCGGCAACCCCACAGGAGACGATCGAGATGCGCACTCATCCAGCCGAACCGTCGACGCAGGTGCCGCCCGTCTGGCTACGGGCGGTCATGGCGGCCGACCGGACCGGATCCGCCTGGTACGTCGGTACCGGATTCTTCTTCGCGCCGGTGTTGATGCTGGTGTCGCCCTGGCCGGCGCTCACCGCGGTGCTGTGGGTGGTCATCGCCGTCACCGGGTTGTGGCTCGGCCTCCTCGGCGTGGCGATGGCGACTGGTTTGGCGATGGTGTTGCGCTCGGGCCACGAGTTGCCCGACGACTATTGGCAGTCGCTGCTCGACTACCCAGATCGGCCCAAGATCACTGCGCGGCAGCTGGTCTCGCGTTAGCGCCGGTGTAGTCGACCTGCCAGTGCTTGATGCCGTTCAGCCAGCCGGACCGCAGGCGTTCCGGCTCGCCGAGTGGCCGCAGATCAGGCATCTGGTCGGCGATCGCGTTGAACATCAGATCGATGGTCATGCGCGCCAGGTTCGCCCCGATGCAGTAGTGGGCGCCGGTGCCGCCGAAGCCGACGTGCGGGTTGGGGTCGCGCATGATGTTGAACGTGTACGGGTCGTCGAACACCTCTTCGTCGAAGTTGGCCGACCGGTAGAACATCACCACCCGTTGGCCCTTCTTGATCGGCACGCCGCCGAGTTCGGTGTCCTCGGTTGCCGTGCGCTGGAATGCGGTGACCGGCGTTGCCCAGCGGACGATCTCGTCGGCGGCTGTCGCCGGACGTTCGCGTTTGAACAGTTCCCATTGGTCCGGGTGCTCGGCGAACGCCATCATGCCCTGGGTGATGGTGTTGCGGGTGGTCTCGTTGCCCGCCACCGCCAGCAGGATGACGAAGAAGCCGAACTCGTCGTCGGAGAGTTTGTGGCCCTCGACGTCGGCCTGGACCAGTCGGGTGACGAGGTCGTCGCGCGGGTTGGCGCCCCGGTCGGCGGCCATCGCCATGCCGTACATGATCAGTTCGACCGATGCGGTGATGGCGTCGTTGCCGGCGAATTCGGGGTCCATGTCTCCGACCATCTGATTGGACCAGTCGAACAGCTTCTTGCGGTCTTCCTGGGGAACGCCCATCAGACCGGCGATCGCTTGCAACGGCAACTCGCAGGACACCTGCTCGACGAAGTCGCCGTAGCCCCTGGTGGCCGCCTCTTGCGCGATCTGTTGTGCGCGCTTGCCCAGCTCGTCGCGGAGCAGCTCGATGGCACGCGGGGTGAACATGCGCGAGATGATCTTGCGCAGGTGCGTGTGGTGCGGTGCGTCCATGTTCAGCAGTACGAACTTGCCGCGTTCGATCTGCTCGGTGACCGTGCCGTCCTGGTAGCGGGGGATGGCGGTCTTGGTCTGGCTGGAGAACACGTCGCTGCGGCGGGATACCTCCTTGACATCCCTGTGCCGCGTCACCACCCAGTAGCCGCCGTCGTCGAAACCGCCCTTGCCCTTGGGCTGTTCGTTCCACCAGATCGGCGCGACATGGCGCAATTCGGCCAGCTCTGCCACGGGCAGTCGCTGGGCGTAGATGTCGGGGTCGGTGAAGTCGAATCCGGGTGGGATGTTCGGTGCCGACATGTGGCGCTCCTCACTCTGCAACGTGTTTCAATTTAGTACCGCGTGGCAGTCGGGGCCGCAAGGTTATGCCGATATTTCGGCTCAGATTCTGGGTGAACGCCGATGGCCGCCCATTCGCATCGGACTATTCGTCGTAGCCGGGCCGCTGCAGGAGTGCTCCGGGCGGCCGAGGTGGCGGTGGGATATTCGTACGGCCGCACCAGATTGATACGGCGAATTCCCAGCAATACCGCAGTCACCTGTAGCACCATTGGTTACCGGAGATGGACGGGAGGGCATCAGATGAGAATCCTGGACGACACCAGAACCCACGCCAAGATCCGCGTCGTGGGGTTTGCCTGCGCAGCATTGCTGCTGCCGCTCGGTAACGCGGCAACGGCCTGGGCCGACGGGCCGGCAACCGATACCAAATCCAGCGACACAACGGCGGCGGCGCCCGCGCCGGCTCCGATAGGAAAACCGGTGCCCGTGCCAGAGGCGGCCCCGGTCCCGCACCTGTCCAGCCCGGAAAATCTGCCGCCGTACACGACGTCCACTCCGGACGGTTCGCAGGACCCCGACCAGTTGTCCTATCTGAAGGACGTCTGGCATGCCGTGCAAAACCGTGAGATCAGCCCGAAGGAAGCGCTCGTGCTCCTGGCGCAGCGGCCCATGGACGCCAACGCGGCACCACCGGCGGGGATGCCCGCCGGACCGCAGGCCCTGGTGCCGGTCCAGCCGCCGGCTCCGCCGGACGCTCCTGCCGGTTAGCCGGCCTGACCGGCGTTGCGGACGGCCGTCAGCGCGTGGTCCACAACTCGATAGCATTCGCACGCGACCTGTCGCAGTGCGACTCGGTCGACGATTTCGATGTTTCCCCGCCGATAGGTGATCATGCCTTCGCGTTGCATGCGCGCCGCCGTCTCGGAGATGGTGGGGCGCTGGACGCCCAGCATCTGTGACAGGCTTTCCTGCGTGCTGGAGAACTGTTTGCAGTCGTATCGGTCGTGAGCGGCCAGGAGCCAGCGGGCCAGCCGTGCACGGACCGAGTGCTGGCTGGTACACAGCACGTTTTGTGCCAGCTGGATCAGCAGATAATCGGTGAACCGATCGATCGCGTCGTGCCAGGGGCCGGCGGCGGTGGTCACCGCCAGGAATTCGGCCACCGGAACGTACGCGGTATCACCGGCGCACCAGCAGACGACGGTCTGGCGGCTATTGCGCGCACCCAGGTGGCCGGCGACGCCGACCAGGCCTTCCGAGCCCACGCTGCCCACTTCGACGCCGACGCCGTGCTCGGATTCGGCCAGTACCGAGTACACCGAATCGAGGGGAAAATGGATGTGGCTCAACGGAGTTCCGGCCCGCTGGGCGACGTGGCCGATGGGGCTGAAGTCGACTTGGATATGCGGCATCAACTGATCGATGCCGCCCTCATCGAGGGTGGCGAGCACCGCATTGCGGTGTAGATCGCTCGAGCGGACCCCCATGGCAGCAAAGCTACTAGACCACGCGCTGGTCGCCGCTGGCGAGCCAAGTCGTGTGACACAGCTACGTTGCTATGTCAGATAGCCGACATAGCAGCTACTATTTTGGTCGCCGTTCCGTCAGTACAGCACGGCATAACCCTTATAGCGATCAAACGATTAGGTTCCGCATGTCTGATGCACTGGCCGACGACGCCGGCGCCGCGTCCGAACACTGGGAAGTGGCCGCGGTACTCGCCGGCGGCGATTCGCCGACAGTCGGCGGGTTCAGGTTCTTCGTCAACGAGCAACGGTGGGTGTGGTCCGATGAGGTGGCCCGCATGCACGGATACGCACCGGGCAAGGTGGAACCCACAACCGAGTTGCTCCTGAGTCACAAGCACCCCGACGATCGGGCGCGAGTCGCCGAAATCCTCGAGCGGGTACGGTCCGGCGGCCTCTTCAGCGGACGGCACCGGATCATCGACACCAGCGGCAAGACCCATTGGATGGTGGTGGTCGGTGACCACATGGTCGATGCGTCGGGGGAGGTCATCGGGACCCAGGGCTACTACGTCGATGTCACCGACGGCATGCAGGCTGACCTGACGTCGGAGGTCAAGCAGGTCGTGAAATCCCGCGCCGTCATCGAGCAGGCAAAAGGCGTGCTCATGGCGGCATACGGAATCGACGCCGACCGCGCGTTCGACATCCTGACGTGGCGATCACAGGTAACCCACGTCAAGGTCAAAGCCGTTGCCGCGCAATTCCTGGCGGCGGTGATGCGCGATGGTCTGTCGCCTGAGACCGTCAGCGCCATCGATCGGTTGCTCCTGCCGAATGATCCCGTGCCGAGCTAGTCAGGCCGTCAGGGCCTCGATGCGGGCGGGCACATGCTTGTGCCACGGGGTCCCGGCGAATTCGTCGCGCCAGTCGGCCGAGGTCAGGTTGTTGGGCGCGACCCCGGGCACGCGTTGTTGCCCGTCGGCGTCGGTGAAGTCCAGTCCGAAACCGTTCGGCAGCGCGGCATGCCCGGGCAGCATGACGTCGGTGACTTCGACGGACGCTTCCGCGGTGCCGGCGGCGGTCGTGATCCGGGCCCGCCCGCCGTCGACCAGGCCCAGCGCCGCAGCGTCTTCCACGCTGACCCGCAGCGCGCCGTCGGCGTCGCGCTTGCGCCAGCCGGGATCGCGGAAGATGTCGTTGGCGGTGAACGCCCGGCGCTCGCCGGCCGACAGCACGATCGGGTACTCGTCGGTGACCAGTGGTAGCCGGTCGGCGCCGAGCGCCGCGAGCTCGGCCAGCATCTCGGGGATCTCGAGGGCGATGCGCTTGTCACCGTGGCCGATCAGGCCCCAGTCGTCGTCGTACTCGTGCACGGTGAACGTGACGCCCGACCGGCTCTCGAGGATCGCGGTGAACAGCGCGTTGCCATCGGCGTGACCGGCCCGGCGCACCGCATCGGGATAGGCCATCGCGGCCTTCTGCGCCAGCCCCCACAAAGCTGCCGCACCGGCCAGGCCGTCGGGCAGTGTCGGGCCCAGGGTTTCGTAGAGGACATACGGGAGTACGCGGCCCAGTGCCGGGTTGGTGCCGACTGCGCCGAAGAATGCTCCCAGGTACGCGTCGAGGCCGTCGCGGGCGGCCCGGCGCAGCGGGTCGAGCTCGGCGTCGTCGACGACGCCGAGTGCCCGCACCAGCCGCGCCCAGATTTCCGGCTCCGGCAAGGTCCCGGACAGTGGCGTCATCACCGGGTGCCGCAGGTGAAAGGTGTTGTGCGGGAACTCGAGATTGAAGAACGTGGCTTCGGGCTTCTCGAACTGGCTCGCCGCGGGCAGCACGTAATGGGCCAGCCGGGCGGTCTCGGTCATTGCGACATCGACGACCACCAGCAGTTCGAGTGCGCTGAGCGCCTCCTGCACCGCGGCCGAGTCGGCGATCGAGTGGGCCGGGTTGCTGCTCTCGACGATCATGGCGCGGAAGCGGTCCGGATGGTCGGTCAGGATCTCCTGGGGCACCACGTTGGACGGCAGCAGCCCGGCGATGATGGGAGCGCCGGTCACCGGGGACCGGCCGACGCCGCCTGCCGCGAACAATGGCGCGAACGACGAATGTAGATGCTGTCCGCCGCGTTTGGCGAAGTTGCCGGTCAGGATCCACAACATCTTGTTGAGGTAGGAGCACAGGGTGCTGTTCGGCGCCTGCTGCACGCCGAGGTCCTCGAACACCGAAACGCTGGCCGCGCCGGCAATCCGGCGCGCCGCGGCGCGCAACAGCTCGGCTTCGACGCCGCAGCGCTGGGCGAAGTCGTCGACGTCCACGGTGCGCAGTGCGGCCCGCACCGGTTCGACACCAGTGACGTGTTCGGCGAGAAATGGTTCATCGCAGAGGTTTTCCTGGACCAGAACCGCGGCGAGTGCCGACAGACACCAGGCATCGGTGCCGGGCCGTACCCGCAGGTGGAAGTCGGCCATCTTCGCGGTGTCGGTGATCACCGGATCGATGACGATCATGGACCGCCGCGGGTCTTTGGCAATGTCCTGCAGCACCGTGCGGGCCCGTGGGAAGCTCTGCGACATCCACGGGTTCTTCCCGATGAACACCGACACCTCGGCATGTTCGAACTCGCCGCGGGTGTGCCCGCCGTAGAGCTGCGCGTCAACCCAGTACTCGCCGGTCTTCTCCTGCGCCAACGCGTTCGACCGGTATCGGGCCCCGAGTGCCTTCAGGAACGCCCCGCTGTACGCGCCGCCCAGGTGATTGCCCTGGCCACCACCGCCGTAGTAGAAGATCTTGTCGCCGCCGTGCTCGTCCCGGATCCGCGAGAAGCCTTCGGCGATCTCGGATATCGCAGTGTCCCAGTCGATTTCCTCGTAGCTGCCGTCGGGCCGGCGACGCATGGGAGCGGTGAGGCGGCCCGGGTTGTTCTGGTAGTGGTCCAGGCGCAGTGCCTTGTTGCACGTGTAACCCTGTGACGCCGGATGTGCCTTGTCGCCACGGATTTTCGACAGTGTGCGGCCGTCGACCTGGACCACGATGCCGCAGTTGCACTCGCACAGGATGCAGGCGGTGGACTGCCAGTCGGCCTGGGTCGCGGTCATGAGGTCGCCTTCCGTTGTGTTGTCGCGGCAGACACCAGGGCGCGCAGCTGCCGATGCACGAGGTCAAGGGGAGCGGTGGAGCCGGTGGTGCGGGCCACCAGAACGGCGCCTTCGATGGCGGTGGTGGCCAGCATCGCCAGTTCGGCGGCTTCCTCTGCCGGGGCGCCGTCGGCCCGGAGCTGTTCGTCGAGCTGGGCGAGCCAGCGGGTGAAGGCCGCGGCGGCGCGTTCGAGCACAGGCGGGTTGTCGGCCTCGACAGCGACCGCGACCACCGGGCAACCGGCCCGGAATTCGGTCTCGGTGAGTTGGGTGCGGAAGCCGTCGATCAGTACGTCCAGCGCTTCGAGTGCCGAGCCTGCTCTGGCGATCCGGCGCGCGATGTGGTCGCTGGCGAAATCGATTGCCTCACAGAGGAGTTCGGTGCGTCCGCCGGGGAAATGGTGATAGGCCGAGCCGCGCGGCGCGCCGCTGTGGGCGAGCACGTCCGAGATGGCCGTCGAATGTGCGCCGCGCTCGCGGATGAGCAGTGCCGCTGACACGATCATGCGTTCACGAGGACCAGGCATCCGTGACCTTCCGTCGGATTATGTATGCAACCATACATAATCCGACGGCATGGGTCTACGCCCGTGTGTGCACCGCTTGTGCCTCGGATTGCGGTCGCAGGCTGACCGCAATCCGAGGCACAAGCAACGTCAAGCAAGCCGCCTAGGCAAGGCGGCAGCCTCGATCAGACGGACGCGGCTTCGTTCAGCGCCTCGAGCCGGCTGGTGGCCTCGAGGTACTCCCGCACCCAGCGCTCGATCACCGCGGCGGTCTTCTCGACCTTGGTGAACTGACCGACCACCTGGCCGACGGGGTTGAAGGCGACGTCGACGCTCTCGTTCGGGTATTTGTGAGTGGCGGCCACCGCCATGCCGGAAACCATGTACTGCAACGGCATTCCGAGCGGCTTGGGGTTGCCCTCCCGCTCCCAGGCCTCGGTCCAGTCGTTGCGCAGCATCCGTGCCGGCTTGCCGGTGAACGAGCGGCTGCGCACGGTGTCCTTGCTGCTGGCCTTGGCGTACGCGGCGTGCTGCTGCTCGGTGTGCTCGCTCTCCTCGACCATCACCCACTGCGAACCGGTCCAGGCGCCCTGGGCGCCGAGCGCCAGCGCCGCGGCAATCTGCTGGCCGCTGCCGATGCCGCCGGCGGCCAGCACCGGAACCGGCGCGACCTCCTTGACCACCTGGGGCCACAGCACGATCGAGCCGATCTCACCGCTGTGCCCGCCGGCCTCGCCGCCCTGGGCGATGATGATGTCGACGCCCGCGTCGGCGTGCTTGCGGGCCTGCGACGGCGAGCCGCACAGCGCGGCGACTTTCCGGCCCTCGGCGTGGATGTGGTCGATCATGTCCTTCGGCGGCGTGCCCAGTGCGTTGGCGATGAGCGTGCACTTCGGGTGCTGCAGTGCGACCTCGACCTGCGGGGTCGCGGTCGCCTCGGTCCAGCCGAGCAGCTGCAGAGCGTCGTCGTCGCTGTGGTCGACCGGCACGCCGTGGTCGGCGAGGATCTTCTTCGCGAAATCCAGGTGTTCCTGGGGCACCAGGGCGTTGAGCTGCTTCTTGAGCACATCGGGATCCAGATCCACCTGGTCCATGCCCTCGTACTTGTTGGGGATGACGATGTCGACGCCGTACGGGTGGTCGCCGATGTTCTCGTCGATCCACTTCAGCTCGATCTCGAGTTGTTCGGGGGAGAAGCCGACCGCACCCAGCACGCCGAAGCCGCCGGCCTTGCTGACTGCCACGACGACGTCGCGGCAGTGGGTGAAGGCGAAGATCGGGTATTCGATGCCGAGCTGGTCGCAGATAGCGGTGCGCATATGAGTTCCTCGTGCTGGGGCCGTCGCAAAAGCGGCAAAACTGAAACGTGTTCTAGTTTACTACCTCGTGACAGTCTGGCGCGCAAGACTAAGCACGCATTTCGGCCGAGATTCTGGGGCGAATGATGTTCCGGAACGTCATCGCGGCACGAAGTGCCGTAGCCAGCCGGACCGGTCGCGGGGTGGGGCGGCGGCGCGCACCACCGTCCAGCCGAGCCGCTCGGCTTCGGCCGCCAGCCCGGGGCGCGGATTCACCGGAATCGGATGTCCCACGGCGTGCATCAGCGGCAGGTCCTCGTCGCCGTCGGCGTAGAAGTAACTCTGTTGCAGGTCAACATGATTGGCCCGGCTGAATTCCTCGACCGCCGCGGCCTTCCGGTGCCCCCAGACGATGGGCCGGACGATGTCTCCGGTGAGCGTGCCATCGCCGTCGACGGTGAAGTGGTTGCAGATGACGTGCTCGACACCCAGAGCGCGGGCCAGCGGCATGACGTGCATGGTGAGCGCCGACGAGCTCAGCACCACCGTGTGGCCCGACCGCTGATGGGCGCGCACGACCTCGCGCATGGTCGGGAAAATCCGGGCCTGCACATGGCTGTGGAACAGCTGCTCGCCCAGCGATTCCTGTTCGGCCAGCGACTCACCCCGCAGGTAGCCGCCGGCGCGCACCAGCAGCCGCTCAAACTCAATGCGGCCCAGCTTGTATCGGAGGGTCGCCTCGAGAATTCCGGTGAGCTCGCCGAAGGCGGCCTGGCGCTGCCGGAACCGGTGCGCGGCATGGATCGTCGCGATGAATCCGGACACCAGCGTGCCGTCGACGTCGAAGAAGGCACCGACGTTCGAGCCCGTCGCGCCGGGGTCATCGGCGTCGACCGCAGCGATCGGCCCCGTAATCGGCCCGGCGTTCGGCGCAGACATGCGACCAGTATGCCGGGATTTTCCCCGTCGCTTCGCTCGCCCCAGGTGACTTTCCCCGTCGCTTCGCTCGCCCCAGGTGATTTTCCCCGTCGCTTCGCTCGCCCCAGGTGATTCGCGCGCGGCCTCCCGGCTACCCGTCGGCCGGGCGGTAGCGTGACCCGTCATGGGACGCGTGGACGGCAAAGTTGCACTGATCACTGGCGGCGCACGGGGGATGGGTGCGGCGCACGCCCGGATGCTGGTCGCCGAGGGCGCCAAGGTCGTGATCGGGGACGTCCTCGATGAGCAGGGCGAGGCACTGGCCGCCGAACTCGGCGACGCCGCCCGCTACGTGCACCTCGACGTCACCGACGCCGACCAGTGGATCGCCGCGGTCGGCACTGCGACCGAGCAGTTCGGCCTCCTCAACGTCCTGGTCAACAACGCCGGCATCACCGCCCTCGGCAAGATCGGCGAGTTCGACATGGCCAAGTGGCACAAGTGCATCGACGTCAACCTCACCGGCACCTTCCTGGGCATGCAGGCGGTGGTGGCGCCGATGCGGGAGGCCGGCGGCGGCTCGATCATCAACATCTCGTCCATCGAAGGTATGCGCGGCGCCACGCTGCTGCATCCCTACGTCGCGTCCAAGTGGGCGGTGCGCGGTCTGACCAAGTCGGCGGCCATCGACCTGGGCAAGGACAAGATCCGGGTCAACTCGGTGCTCCCCGGTTTCATCCGCACGCCGATGACCAAATATTTTCCGGACGACATGATGACCGCGCCGTTGGGCCGGCCCGGGCAGCCCGATGAGGTAGCGACCTTTGTGGTGTTCCTGGCCAGCGACGAATCGTCGTTTGCCACAGGCAGCGAGTTCGTCGTCGACGGCGGTCTGACGACCGACGTGCCGCACAAGTTCTGACCTCACCGATTCCGAAACTGCGGGTCTGACGGGGCACAATGAGGTGCCCCCACATCGCGTATTCGGTTGTAGAAGCGCGTTCAGATGCTGACGTTTTCGGAGGGAGCAGGGCTATATCAACCGAGTTGCGCCGCGGTGCAGTGCTGGGTGCCGTCATGTCCCTGGTGCTGCTGTTCGCGTGCACCGGTGATCTGCCGCGCCTGCTGAAGCCCATGAGCGCGGCCACCGAAGTCGAGCTCGCGCAAGGCTGGCAGCTGGCGTCCGCGCAGGGCATGGTGGCCAGCGGCGCGCAGCTCAGCCTCGACGGATTTCCCGCTTCCGGTGCCGGCTGGCACCAGGTGCGGCACATGCCGGCGACGGTGCTGCAGGCGCTGCAGGACGACGGCACGTACCCGGACCTCTACTACGCCGACAACCTGCTGACCAAGGTGCCGCAGGACCTGTACAAGCAGGACTGGTGGTACCGCACGACGTTCGTCGCACCGACCGGGCACTCGACCTACCGCCTGAACTTCCCGGGTATCAACTACCGGGCCGAGATCTGGCTGAACGGGCACCAGATCGCTGACAGCCACCAGATCGCCGGCATGTACGTCGACCACACCCTCGACGTGTCGAAGTGGATCGACCCCGGCCGCACCAACACGCTCGCGGTCAAGGTCACCCCGGAGCGGGCACTGCAGGACGTCGACGGTGTGGAGCTGGCCGACAGCTGGTTCGACTGGATCAACTGGAACTATCTCGGGTACCAGGGGCCGGGTAAGAACCCGGCCAACGGCAACTCGTTCGTGGCCGATCGCAATGCCGGCATCTTCAAGCCTGTCACCCTCAAGATGTCGGGCGACGTGGCGATCACCGACGCCACCGTGAACAGCCAGCTGCCGTTGCCGCGTACCGACAGCGCCCAGCTCAGCGTCCGGTCTGGCCTGACCAACTACTCCGGCCAACGGGTCAACGGCGTGGTGCGGGCAACGATCACCCGCGCCGGTAAGCCGGCCATCGACATCGAGCGACCGGTGTCGCTCGGCCCGGGGGAGAGCCGCGACGTCACGTTCAGCCCCAATGACTACGAGGCGCTGCGGGTCCAGCACCCCGATCTCTGGTGGCCGTACACGATGGGCAAACCAGACCTGTACGACCTGCGGCTGCAGTTCCTGCAGTACGGCCAGGCCACCGACGAGTTCAAGCAGCGGTTCGGTATCCGGTCCATCGAACAGGGCCGCGACGGTAGTGAGGAGTTCCCGCAGCTGGGTTCCGGCGGCAACTTCTACCTGAAGGTCAACGGCCGCGAGTTCCTGGCGCGCGGAGCCACCTACACGCCCGACCTGCTGTACCGCGACGATCCCGATCGTGACGACGCGATCCTCCGCTACGTCAAGGACCTGGGTCTGAACATGATCCGCATGGAATCCAAGATTCCCGCTGCGCGCTTCATCGAACGGGCCGACGAGCTGGGCATCCCGCTGATGGTGGGCTGGATGTGCTGCAACCAGTGGGAGAAATGGCCGCAGTGGGGTCAGGAGGACCACCGGGTCGCGCAGGACAGTCTGCGCTCGCAGATCATGATGTTGCGTTCGCATGCATCGGCGTTCGTGTGGGCCAATGCCAGCGACGGTCACCCGCCGGCCGACATCCTCACCGAGTACCACGACATCCTGCGAAAGCTGCACTGGCAGAACGCCGTTGTCGACACGGTGTCGTCATACGCCACTGATCCGCAGGGCAACCGGCTGTGGGACGGTATCCAGATGGCCGGCCCGTACACCTGGCGGCCCCCGACGTACTGGTTCAGCGGCGACTACGCCGCCGCTCGCGGCGCGTCGGCCGAGCAGGGCGACAACGAGCACATCCCGCCGTTCGCGAGCCTGCGCAAGTTCATCCCGCCGGACAAGCTCTGGCCGATCAACGACATGTGGTACTTCCACGCCGGTTCCAACCCCGGCAACGAAGCGCTGGCGAGCATCCGCGACGCGGTCGTCCAGCGCTACGGATCATCAAGTGGCGCAGAAGAATTCACGCGCAAGGCGCAGCTCGCGCACTACGAGGCGACGCGGGCCCAGTTCGAGTCGTTCGCCGCGCTGGGCTGGGCCGACCACAAGATGACGATCTACTGGATGCTCAACAACCACTGGCCGTCGTTCTTCGGCAACATCTTCGACTACTACCTGCGGCCCGGAGGTGCGTACTACGGCGCGAAGAAGGGCCTGCAGCCGCTGTCGGTCACCTTCGACTCGTACGCCACGGGCGACCACAGCACCGCCAAGATCAGCATCACCAACCAGAGCCCGGAGAATGCCGTCGGCCTGCGGGTGCGCACCCGGATTTACGACATCAACGGAACGGTGCGCGACGACCGCACCAGCGACCCGTACGACGTGGTCTCAGGTGCCGCCGCGGTGGCCATGACGCTGCCGCGCGAAGTGCCCGACTCACGGGTGTTCTTCGTCCGGTGCGAACTGCTGAATCCGATCGGTGAGGTCGTCGCCGACAACGACTACTGGCAGTCGCAGCAGGACGACATCGGCAATCCCCGCAAGGACGACGCCTTCGACCTGCACCAGACCGGTTGGGCCGATATGACGCCGCTGAACTACATGACCAAGGCCGCCTTGGAGGTCAGTGCCGTCGGTTCGGTCAACGGCGAAGGCCAGCAGGTGGTCGACATCGCCCTGCGCAACCCGACCAAGCAACTCGCGTTCTTCGAGCGGGCGGAGCTGACCACTGCGCCGGACGCCGACGAGATCCTGCCGATCGAGTACAGCGACAACTACGTGACGGTCTACCCGGGGGAGACCGCGCACGTCCGGGGGCTGGTGCCGAAACCCGGCGTGAACGCGGGCTGGGTCCGGGTCGGGGGTTACAACACCCCGCCCGCGACGGTCCCGGTCACGGGCGGCCCGGCACCGCAGTCGGCAGCCGATGCCGCCTCTCGCGCCGCGGTCGCCGATCCCGGACTTGCCGAGCCGGACGTCCGGCCCGCGGCGCCGGACGTCGTACCGCGGGTTTCGCGGCCTGGCGCATAAGACATGATGAAGGCACACATGAAGGAGAGGCCGATGGCTGACGAACGATCCGCACTGGCCGAGCACACCGCCGAAACCGGGTGGCAGCGCCGCCAGGACGACCGGGTGGACGTCTACCTGCGTGGCGCTTCTCGGGTCCGCGTGATCTGGCAGGGCGACGACGCCATCAGCGGCAGCTCGCGCTTCCAGGACGGGATGATGGAGTCCTACACGCGCGAGCTCGGCACCGTGCGCGCCTGGCTGGCGGGCTGACTCAGTCCGCAGGGCCCTGCGGTAGCGCCGTACTGTGATCGCCATGGGCGTGCGTGCGGGCATCGTGGTGACCGGGACCGAAGTTCTCACCGGGCGGGTCCAGGACCTCAACGGGCCGTGGCTGGCGGATCGGTTGCTGGAACTCGGCGTCGAGCTCGCCCACATCACCATCTGCGGCGACCGGCCCGAAGACATCGAGTCCCAGCTGAATTTCCTTGCCGCGCACGGTGTCGACCTGATCGTGACCAGCGGTGGACTCGGGCCGACGGCCGACGACATGACTGTCGCCGTGGTGACCCGGTTCTGCGGCCGCGACCTGGTGCTCGACGAAGCACTCGAGGAGCGCATCGCGGAGATCCTGCGGTCCTTCATGGGCCGGTTCCCTGGCGCCGATTTCGACGCGGTCCGGGCCGCCAACCGTAAGCAGGCGCTGGTGCCCAAGGGTGGCAGCGCCGAGGGTGTCGAGATTCTGGACCCGGTCGGCACCGCACCCGGCGTCGTGGTCACCCGGGCCGGGGGCGCGCCGACGGTCATCGTGCTCCCCGGGCCGCCCCGTGAACTGCAGCCGATGTGGACCCGCGCCATCGAGACGGCCACCGCCCAGCGGGCGATTGCCGGGCGCACCATCTACACCCAGGAGACCATCCGGATGTTCGGTCTGCCCGAGTCGGGGCTGGCCGAAACCCTGCGGGAAGCCGAGACCCTGGTCGCCGGTTTCGCCGGCCTGGAGATCACGACATGCCTGCGTCGCGGCGAGTTGGAGATCGTCACCCGCTACGAACCCGACGCCGCCGAGAGCTACCGGCAACTGGCCGCACTGCTCCGTGAACGCCACGGGCACGAGGTCTTCTCCGAGGACGGCGCGCTGGTCGATGACCAAGTGGCGCAGCTGCTTTCGGGCCGTACCATCGCGACGGCCGAGTCGTGCACGGCGGGCCTGCTGGCAGCTCGGCTGGCCGACCGGCCGGGTTCGTCGGCCTATCTGGCCGGTGGCGTGGTGTCGTACTCCAACGAGGCCAAGGCCGACCTGCTCGGCGTCGACCCCGCATTGATCGCGGCGCACGGTGCGGTTTCCGAACCGGTTGCCGAGGCCATGGCGGCCGGCGCGCTGCAGCGGCTGCGCGCCGACGTCGCCGTGGGCATCACCGGCATTGCCGGCCCAGGCGGTGGGAGCGACGAGAAGCCGGTCGGCACAGTGTGTTTCAGCGTACGGCTGGCCGACGGCACAATTCACACCCGGACCATCCACCTGCCGGGCAACCGGGCAGACATCCGCGAGCGGTCGACGACGGTCGCCATGCACATGTTGCGCCGGGTGCTCAGCGGTCAGGCCGTCACAGCCTGACCGGCGCTACTGTGCGGCCGCCAGGTCGGCGGCGTCCCAGACCTCGAGAATCTTGGTCAGGATGTCTTCGGGCACACCAAGACCCGCGAGGTGGCTTTCGCCCGGCAGCGTGTACAACTCGGCATCGGCAATACGCGCCACCGCGTGCTGGCCGTGGGCGTAGGGCACGATGTGGTCGGCGTCGCCGTGCCACCAGTGCACCGGCACCTTGATGTCCTCCAGCCGGAAGCCCCAGTCGCGCGCGAACACGACGATGTCGGCGAACGGTGCCGCCAGCTGCTTGCGGCTGCCGTTGAGCAGATCGTCGAGGAACATGGCCTTGAACTCCGGACGGCTCAACAGGTTTCGGTCACCGTCGGGCGAGATGCGGGCATACAGGTCGAGGGCGGGGGAGCCGAACGGTCCGATCAGTTTGATCACCGAGCCGGCGACCCACCGGATGGGGGTGTCGGCGACCTCGATGATCGGCCGGGCGATCTTCGCCAGCTCCATCAGCCCGCTGCTGATGCCGTCTTCACCGATCAACGGAGCGACGCCACCGAGCACCGCGGCCAGCACCACCCGGTCGGGCATAGCTGCCGCTGCGGCCAGGGTGTAGGGGCCGCCGCCGGACAGCCCGATCACCGCGAACCGGTTGATGCCGAGGGTGTCGGCAACCGTGCGTAGATCGTCGGTGAAACCGAGCACGTTCTCGTACTGGTAGGGCGTCGACGAGCCGATGCCCGGCCGGTCGATGCCGATCAACCGGATGTCCTTGCGCGCGGCGAAGGAACGGGCCTCGGTCGGGATCTGCCGCCGCGCGCCCGGCGTCCCGTGCAGCCAGAACACCGCGCGTCCCTGCGGGTTGCCGAACTCGGCAAAACTGATCTGGCGGCCCTCGCCGACGGCAATGTTGCCTTCCAGCTTGGGGCGATCGATCGACATGGCCATGGCCGAATTGTCGCACGCCGCAATGGGCGGGCTCAGGGGCGCGGGTAGCGGTCCGCCCAGGGCGCGGCTTGCTCCAGTTGCCGGGCCAGTTGCAGCAAGATGGTCTCGTCCGGCGCTACCAGCTGGACGCCGATGGGCAGTCCGTCCGCGGTGCGGCCCAGCGGCAGGGAAATGGCGGCCCAGCCCGTCACGTTGGCCAGCGACGTCCAGCCGGTGGTGGCGAATTCGACGTCGAAGAATTCCCGGGTGCTGGCGCGGGGCTGGTCGAGCAGGCCGTACGGCGGCGGTGCGGACAGCAGTGTCGGCACCAGCAGGACGTCGTGGCCGGCCATCCCGGCGGCGAACCGCCGGGTCTGGTCGTGGACGGCCGCGATGGCTTCGGCGTAGGCCAGGCCTGTGGTGGCGAATCCCTCGCGGATCATCATCCAGGTGCTCGGTTCGAACTCGTCTTCGCGTGGCGGGCGGCCCAGGTGCGCCGCGGCCAGCTCATGCAGTTGGACGTTGCTGACCCGGTGCAGCACCGCGACGGCGTCGGCGACAGCGTCTGGATCGATGCTCGGCGCCGACGGCTCGACCTGATGGCCCAGACCCGCCAGCAGCGCGCCGGTGGCCTCGACGGCGGCGGCGACCTGCGGGTCAGTGCCCGGCCCCGGGAACGGCGAATCCACCGCGATCGCGATTCGTTGCGCCGCCGGGGTCTGCGCGATGGCGTCGAGGAACGGCTGGGCGGGCCGGGGAGCAGAGTACGGGTCGCCCGGTGCGCTACCGGTGACGGCGTCGAGCAGCGCCGCGCAGTCGCGGACGGTGCGGGTGAGGGCATGCTCGTTGACCAGCCCCTCCAGCCCGTGCCCGCCGCTGGGCGCGAACGAGGTCCGGGCGCGGCGAGGTTTGAGGCCGACGACGCCACAGCATGATGCCGGCACCCGGATCGAGCCGGTGCCGTCGCCACCAGAGGCGGCGGACACGATGCCGGCCGCGACGGCGGCGGCGGACCCTCCGCTCGACCCGCCTGGGGTGACCTCCGGTGACCACGGATTGACCGTAGGCCCGAAGAGGGACGGTTCGGTGGTGCAGTGGTTGCCCCACTCCGGGGTGTTGGTCTTGCCGAAGATCACCAGCCCGGCGTCCAGATACCGCTGCACGATCCAGGCGGTGTGGTCGGCGACATGGCTGCGCAGCGCCCGTGACCCCATGGCCTCCGGGGCGCCGGCCAGCGACGCCCCGAGGTCCTTGAGCAGGAACGGCACCCCGGCCAGCGGTCCGGCCGTGCCGGTGCGCAGCGTGCCGGACTCATCGAGCCGGCGGGCCTGTTCGCGGCCGCGGTCGAACAGATCGGTGACCACGGCGTTGAGCGGGCGCGCCGATTCGAGCCGGGTGATCGCGGCCTCCAGCAGCTCGGCGCTGGTCACCGCGCCGCTGGCCACCAGCTGCGCCTGCCCGATGGCATCGTCCACGAGATCGGTCACCAGGGCATCCTGCTGGCGCGTAATCGATCTGGCAACCGCGACCGGTTTGGCTCGGTCAGTCGATGCCGGCCTTGCTGTCTGCGCGGGTGCGGTAGAGGCTCGCCACTGTCGTCACGACGAGCGTGACGATGATGACGGCCAGCGACAGCAGCGTCGGGATCTGTGGCACATGCACAGGCTCACCGCCGTTGATGAACGGCAGCGTGTTCTCGTGCAACGCGTGCAGGACCAGCTTCACACCGATGAACCCGAGGATGAAGGCCAGGCCCTGCGACAGATAGACCAGCCGCTTGAGCATGTCGCCGAGGAGGAAGTACAGCTGGCGAAGACCCATCAGTGCGAAGACGTTCGCGGTGAACACGAGGTACGGCTCCTGGGTGAGGCCGTAGATCGCCGGGATCGAGTCGAGTGCGAACAAAAGGTCCGTGGTGCCCAGCGCGACGATCACCAGCAGCATCGGGGTCAGCACCCGCCTGCCGTTCACGGTGGTGTGCAACCGGTTGCCGTCCCACTGGTCGGAGGCCTTCAGGTATTTGCGGGCGAACCGCACCATCGAGTTCTCGGCGTCGTCGTCGTGCTCGGTGTCCCGGGCCAGCTTGACGGCGGTGTACACCAGGAAGGCGCCGAAGAGGTAGAAGATCCACGAGAACTGCGAAATGGCAACGGCGCCAAGGGCGATGAAGATGCCACGGAAGATCAGCGCCAGAATGATGCCGATCAGCAGGATCTCCTGTTGCAAGACCCTGGGCACCTTGAAGCTGGCCATGATGATCAGGAAGATGAACAGGTTGTCGACCGACAGGCTGTATTCGGTGAGCCAGCCGGCGAAGTACTCCACGCCGTAATCGCCGCCGTGGAAGTTCCACACCCAGATTCCGAAGGCGATTGCGAGGCCGACGTAGACGGCCAGATAGCCGGCGGTTTCCCGGGTCGTGGGCTCGTGGGGGCGGCGGCCGATCACCACCACGTCGAACAGCAGTACGGCGATCGTCACACCAAGGGTGATCGACCATTCCAGCGTAGAAACATTCATGCGAGGGTGCCTCCGGGCGTCAGTGAACGACCGAGGTCTCTACCGCCGCCGCAGCGGCCCGCGATACCGGCTGCCCGACGTTGGACAACGTGATGACGACACCGCGGCGAAGGAATACTCCCCTCGAGAGCCATTATCGCAGACCGGCGGCGACCCGTCGCGCAGCCGGGGTCACGCCGTGACCAGAACGGTCAGTCGAGAGCTGTCACGTTCGACGCGCATTCCGGCGCGACGTGCGGCGGAGGCGACGGCGGCGGCGTCGTCCGGCTCGGCCCGGCTACCGGCCAGCGCTCGTGCCAACCGTCCTTTGTGGGCCTTGTTGAAATGGCTGACGACGGTGCGGCGCCCGTCGGCGTGTTCGGTGTACACGTCGACCGTCACCGCGCCAGGGATCTTGCCGAGCGCCTCGTACGAGCCGGACCGCAGGTCGACGATGAGCTCATGCTGCTGGAGTTGGGCCAGGACAGGCTCAAGGACGGGCTTCCAGCGGCTGGCCAGGGTGCCGCCGGCGGGCAGCTTCGACGATGCCGACAGGCGGTACGCGGGAATCGGATCGTCCGCGCGCAGTAGCCCGAACAGGGCCGATCCGACCGCCAGCCGGGCCCGGGCGCGGATCGCGGTGGCACCGCGCAGCGAACCGACATCGAGGGCGTCGTACAGCACCCCGGTGTAGCGCTCGATCGCCGGCATCGTCGGCGCGCTGTGCAGTTCGGCGTTGCGCTGTATCTCCGCGTCTTGCGAGGCGGAGATGGCGAGGGCCTTGCGGCTGGCTTCCGGGTCGGCTGCCAGGGCGACAAGTTCGTCGACCAGCGTCTTCCGGAGCGGCGTGAGTTCCGGCACACTCAACGTGCCGAGCTGCAGCGGTGGTCCGTCGCCACCTGGGCGCTTGGTCTCCGAGGGCGGCAGCAGCACGATCACGGCGAAGACGGTAGCCGACGCTGGTTGGTACGGCGCGTACCATCTACCTGTCAATCGTTGGTGTTTGCTTTGCCGCTGTTGTCACGGTGGCCTAAAGTTCGGTACCTACTGACGTCGGGGCCGAGGTCGGTAGGCCGAGGTTCCGTACCTGCGGTGATTACCAGAAATGCTGGGGTGGTTATGGGTAGGAACGCCAAGTTTGCCGTTGATATGCGGGTTCGCGTCAACCGGGGCGACGCCAAGGACGTGCACGGCGTGATCGTCGAGGACTACGGCGACCATGCGGGCTATTCCGTCGATGTCGGGGAAAAGCACATTGTCGACGCCGCCCGCCGCTGGGCTGTTCTGCTGGACAGCGGATCACTCGTTTTCGCCGACGACGCGCATCTGAAGCCGGAGTAGTCCGGCGCCATCAACCACATGCGATGAGCAGCGGGACCAGCTGCTCGGCATCTGTCCACGATCCGTGCTGTCCGATCAGAGCAGATTCAAGAGGTTCCACCTTCCTGCGTAGCAGTCCCGCATTGTCTCGCGCCGCCGCGACGACGTCGCCGATCCGGCTCCGCGCCGCGTCACTGACCCGCGCACCGAACCACCCTTCGTCGATGGCCTCGTCTCTGGTCCGGACCCAGGCTTTGCTGTCCAAAGTTTCCCGCCACCTGTCCGCGACGGCGTCGGCTGCCCCGGCGGCGACGTAGACGTGCCGGGCGCGCGCCTCCCCGGCGACGGCGGCAACGCCGTCCAGCAGATCAGGATGCGAATCGAGGTCGACGGCCTCGGCTTCGTCGAGGTTGACCATGCCGTGGTCGGCCACGACCGCCAGCAGCCCACCGGCCGGTAGGGCGTCGACGATCGATTCGACCAGCCGGTCCACCTGCCGTAGTTGCATGCGCCACGCGGTCGACCCCGCGCCGTACAGATGACCGAGCATGTCGAGGTCGGCGTGATAGCCGTAGCAGAACCCGCCGCCGGCGACGGCCTGCTGCACCCGGGCTGCGAGGTCGCCGAGCCGATGCACCCCGACGTACTGCCCGCCGCGCAGCACCGCCCGGGTGAGCCCCGAGCCGGTGAATTCGGCGCCCGAGATGACGCTGACGTCGATGCCGGCCTCGGTGGCCCGATCGAAGGTGGTCGGCAGCGGTTGGACTTCCTCCGGCACCAGCACGTCGCGGAGATCGGCGCCAAAGGGATGTGGCGTCCAGCGCAGTGCGTTGACCACGCCGTGGTCGGGGATCCGGAATGAGTAGCCGACCATGCCGTGTTCGCCGGAGCGTCGGCCCGTGCCCACCGCGGCGAGGCCTGCGCTGGTGGTGGCGGGGTAGCCGACACGCAGGGTCCGCCCACGCAGGCCCGCCAGCACGGGACCGTCGCCCGAGTAGGTGTCCAGCAGCTGCGCGCCGAGGCCGTCGATCAGCAGGACGCAGGCACCTCGAATGCCGGCGGGCAGGTCGATGGGGCGATGGACCCCGTCGAGTTGCGCTCCTGTCACACCCATCGCTGCCAACACCGCCGGCACCACGTCGGCCAGATGCGGCGCGTCGGGTCGCGGGCTCGGGACGTCCATGGCCGCGAGCTTAGGGATTTCCCGCCCGGGGGTAAAAGGGTTATCCGCCCCAGCCGCGAGTGCCGTCCCAGCCGCCGCACATTCCGTTGAAGCAGCCGTGGCCGAATCCGCCGGTGCTGGGGTTCCAGCCGCCGCAGCCCTGCCAGTTCGCGCCGTCGCCGCAGCCGCCACCGCCGCCTTGGCCGTCAGGTCCGCCGTAGCCGTTGTCGGCAACCACAGTTCGGTCCGCACCGAAGCTTCCGGAGAGCGTCATCGCCGCCGCCGGAGCGGCAACTATCGCTGCTGTGGCGGCCACCGCGGCGACCGCTGATGTCGTGAATTTCCGCCTAATTAGCATGTCTACATAATGCTCTCCAGAGGCCGGATATTCCAGCCTCTGGAGAGGAAGTGAAATTTCGAGCGAGCCTCACGCGCACGGGAGTGTCATCCAAGAAAAGTCACAGGTTTCCTACCGGGACCCGGGTCGCTGCCGCTGTTACCCTTTCCCCGTCATGAGTGTTGTGCCGAGCGGTGAAATCAAGGCACTGTCCGGCCTGCGCATCGTCGCCGCAGTGTGGGTGGTGCTGTTCCACTTTCGTCCGCTGCTACATGAGGCTTCCCCGCCGCTGAGCGAGGCCCTCGCCCCGATACTCGACTGCGGCGCCCAAGGCGTCGACCTGTTCTTCATCCTCAGCGGATTCGTGCTGACGTGGAACTACCTCGAGCGCATGGGGCCCGCGTGGTCGACGCGCGCGACACTGCATTTCCTGTGGCTGCGACTGGCCCGAGTGTGGCCCGTCTACCTGGTCACCATGCATCTGGCCGTGGCCTGGATCATCTTCACGCTGAATGTCGGCGACTTCCCGTCGCCGGCTGCGGCCACCCTCACCGGCCCCAACTATCTGCGCCAGCTGTTCCTGGTCCAGCTGTGGGTGGTGCCGTTCTTCGACAATTCCAGCTGGGACGGCCCCGCGTGGTCGATCAGCGCGGAATGGCTGGCCTATCTGCTGTTCGGGTTGCTGGTCATCGTGCTGTTCCGCGTCGCCCGGGCCAGCCGGGCGCGCGCCCTGCTGTGGCTGGCCTTTGCCGCAACGTTGCCGCCGCTGCTCTTCCTGGCCGCGACGGGTGAGTTCTACACGCCCTGGAGTTGGCTGCCGCGCATCGTTCTGCAGTTCACGGCCGGTGCCCTGGCATGCGCCGCCGTGCGCAAACTGAATCTGACCGACCGCGGCCGGACCCTCGCCGGCGTGCTGTCAGTGGTGCTGCTCGGCCTCATCGTGGGCCTCGTGTACTGGTTCGACGCACATCCGATCCCGACGGTCCGTGATGACTTCGGTCTGGTCGACATCTTCTTCCTGCCTCTGGTGGTGGCCTTGTCGGTCGGCACCGGAACCCTGCCCGCGCTGCTGTCGACCCGGGTCATGGTCTACGGCGGCAAGGTCTCGTTCAGCCTGTACATGGTCCACGAATTGGTGCACCAGAGCTGGAACTGGGCAGCTGCGCAGTACCGCATCGACATGTCCCCGAGCTGGGGGACCAAGTTCATCGTGCTGGCCCTGCTGGCCGGGTCCTTCGCCGGCGCGGTGCTGCTGTTCCACTACGTCGAAGAACCGGCGCGACACTGGATGCGCCGCATGGTCGGCCCCGCCGACAACTCGAAAGCTGTTGCAGGGCAACGTAAACTGCAGGCGATATCTGACGACGACGTCAAGCGCGCCGAACGGGCGGGCTGACCGAGTACGTCGAATCACCGACTGGATCATGGGAGAGCAGTGCGTCATCTGACCACCTTGTTGTTGGCAGCTGTGCTGTGCGTGGCGTCTGTGGTGAGTGCGCCCGGATCGGCGCACGCCTATCGAAACGTGCGCCCGGGTACGCCGCCCGACCGCGTCGCGGTGATCAGCGATTCGTATACCAACGGCACGAACTTCGGTGGCCAGGGTCCGCGGAGTTGGACGGCGCAGGCGGGCCGCAACCTCGATGCCTGGGGCGTCCCGATCGCCGCGGACGTCGCCGCCGAAGGACGGGCCGGGTACGTCGTGCGCGGCGACCACGGCAGCATCTTCCGGGATCTGACCGCGCGGGCGGTGCGTCCGGACGATGCGCTCGTGGTGTTCTTCGGCTCGCGCAACGACCAGGGTGCCGACCTCATGCAACTGTCGGGGATGGCGCACGACGCGTTCGCACTGGCACGGGCGACGGCGCCGGGTGCCAAGCTGCTGGTGATCGGCCCGCCGTGGCCAACTGCTGACGTGCCGCCCGCGGTGCTCCAGATCCGGGACGTGCTCGCCATGCAGGCCGGCATGGCCGGTGCGACTTTCGTCGATCCGATCGCCGAGCGCTGGTTCGTCGATCGCCCGGATCTGATCGCGCCCGACGGGGTGCACCCCACCGATGCCGGGCACGACTACCTGGCGGGGCTCATCGCGCCGCGGATCAAGGCGGAATTGCCTACTCGTTGATCGGCAGGTCGTCCCGCACGTCGTAACGGACGTCGTTGCCGCCGTCCTCGCGGGCGCGTTCCATGGCCTGCGCCGCGACGGCCAGCAGCGCGTCGATGACGATCTCGGGCGGGTGCACCGTCAACGGGGCCAGCGGTGTCACCACCACACCGATGCTCGCGGTCACTCGTGACGGCGTGGACTTCATGGCGCCCTGGACCCGGTCGATCAACGGCGACGCGTCGGGGGTGGTGAAGGTGTCCGCGATGATGAAGTCGCTGTCGGAGATGTGTGCGGCGATCGCGTTGCGCCGCACGGTCTCCCGCAACGCCTGGCTGACGTCGATCCGGGCCCGGTTGGCGCGCCGGGGGCCGGACACGGACGACAGCAGGGGAAAGCTGTCGATGCTGACCACGGCCAGCACCATGTGACGGTCGTCCTGCCGGTTCCGGGCCGCGAGCAGGTTCGCGGCGCGTGAATACAGGCCGTCCTTGTTGAGCATGCCGGTGAGCTGTTCGATCTCACTGTGGTGGATGTCCGTGGAGCTCAACCCGATCGCCACGCGGCAGGTGAAGAACACGAAGACGTTGAGCAGCGCGATGATCAGCACGGCGCAGGCGGCCAGGGCGGGGTCGCGGGACCCGATCTGGATAGCCAGGTATCCCAGCGTGAGCCCACCGAGGGTCCAGGGGCCGGCGAGCACGCTGGGACGGTGCAGGAACGCCACGTAGCCGCTGGAGAAGATGAACGCGCTGGTGGCCAGGAGTCCGAGCAGGGGATCGGACATGATCAGGCAGGCGGCGCTCATCGGGATCGAGCCGAGGGACACCGCGACCGCGGAGAACCGCTGGGACGGCCAGGAATGGCGGAGCCAGAAGGCGCCGATTCCGAGCGCGAAGACCCCGATGGCGATGGCGACCGCTTGGCGCACCGGCCCGTGCGGGCCGGCCGGGCTCAGGATCAGCAGCGCGGGAACCATGCCGAGTACGGCGTTGAGAGCCGCGATCACGCGACAGGTTCTGGTCTGCAGGCCGCGCGCGGCGAGTAGTGAGGTGAGCCAGTAGTAGTGGTTCAGTCCGGCAGCGGTCATGCGGGTACCCGACGGTCTCCCGCGGCGGCCGACCGGCGAACCGGTGGGCCTGTCACGCTGCGTTCCATATGCAGCAGATTAACAACCCCGCGGCGGGATTTCGGTGGCCGTCGGCAAACTCTGTGTAGTGCTCGGCCTTTGGTTCTGTGCCCGTGGGCGAACGGAAAGGCGGCGTGCGCCGGTTCTGGTGATTTCCCTGCGGACCGCCGGCCGGCCGCCTAAAGTGTCTGCGGAACAACGGCTTTGACCTCTGCGAATGAGGGTCGCCGGCCGGATCCCGCCGCAACAGCGCGTGACGCAAATCACCACCAAGTCTTGACTCAGTCCAAAAAAGGGCGTAGAAGTGAACACGTGACAACCGACTACACGGAGCAGCTGCGTTCGGCAGATCTCCGTGTGACCCGGCCCCGCCTCGCAGTCCTCGAGGTCGTGTCCGTGCGTCCGCACGCCGATACGGAGACGGTCTTCGACGCGGTCCGCGCCATCCTGCCGGAGGTCTCCCGTCAAGCGGTCTACGACGTGCTGGCAGCCCTGACCACGGCCGGGCTGATCCGGCGCATTCAGCCCTCGGGGTCGGTGGCGCGGTATGAAACCCGCGTAGGGGACAACCACCACCACGTCGTGTGCCGTTCCTGCGGCGCCATTGCCGACATCGACTGTGCCACCGGCGAAACGCCGTGCCTGACCCCGTCGGACAGTCACGGCGTGCTAGACGGCTTCGTGGTCGACGAGGCCGAAGTCATCTACTGGGGCATGTGCCCCGACTGCGGGACCGCCACAAGTTCACGATCACATCCGTGATCGCAGCCCAATTCACCACCCTCGAAAGGAAGTGCAGTGCCTGAGGAAACTCATCCTCCGATCGGAGAAGCACAGACCGAGCCCGCCGAAGGCGGTTGCCCGATGCGCATCAAGCCGCCTGTCGAGGGTGGTAGCAACCGGGACTGGTGGCCCAATGCGGTCAACCTGAAGATCCTGCAGAAGAACCCGCCGGCCATCGATCCGACCGACGAGGGCTACGACTACCGACAGGCCGTCCAGAGCCTCGACTTCGAGGCCTTCGAGCGCGATTTCGACGAGCTGCTGACCAATTCGCAAGAGTGGTGGCCGGCCGATTTCGGCCATTACGGCCCGCTTTTCGTCCGGATGTCGTGGCATGCCGCCGGCACGTACCGGGTCGCGGACGGCCGCGGCGGTGGCGGCCGCGGTATGCAGCGTTTCGCGCCGCTGAACAGCTGGCCCGACAACGTCAGCCTGGACAAGGCCCGTCGGCTGCTCTGGCCGCTCAAGAAGAAATACGGCAAGAAGATCTCGTGGTCCGACCTGATCGTCTACGCCGGCAACCGCGCGATGGAGCACATGGGCTTCAAGACCGCCGGCTTCGCCTTCGGTCGTCCGGACTTCTGGGAGCCCGAGGAGGACATCTACTGGGGTGCCGAGCACGAGTGGCTGGGCTCGCAGGAGCGCTACGCCGGCGTTGGTGACCGCACCAAGCTCGAGAACCCGCTGGCCGCCAGCCACATGGGCCTCATCTACGTCAATCCCGAAGGGCCCGAAGGCAATCCGGACTACCTGGCCGCTGCCATCGACATCCGCGAGACCTTCGGTCGCATGGCGATGAACGACATCGAGACCGCGGCCCTGATCGTCGGCGGCCACACCTTCGGCAAGACCCACGGCGCCACCGACGTCGAGAACGGACCGGAGCCCGAGGCCGCCCCGCTGGAGCAGATGGGCTTGGGCTGGGCCAACTCCGGCCTCGGCAACGAGACCGTCAGCAGTGGCATCGAGGTCACCTGGACGCATACCCCGACCAAGTGGGACAACTCGTTCCTGGAGATCCTCTACGGCAACGAGTGGGAGCTGACCAAGAGCCCCGCGGGCGCCAACCAGTGGAAGCCCAAGGACAACGGCTGGGCCAACTCGGTGCCCATGGCTCAGGGCACCGGCAAGACCCACCCGTCGATGCTCACCACCGACCTGTCGATGCGGTTCGACCCGATCTACGGTGAGATCACCCGCCGCTGGCTGGACCACCCGGAGGAGTTGGCCGAGGAGTACGCCAAGGCCTGGTTCAAGCTGCTGCACCGCGACATGGGTCCGGTGGTGCGCTACCTCGGCCCGCTGGTGCCGAAGCAGACCTGGCTGTGGCAGGACGTCGTGCCGGCCGGCAGGACGCTGTCAGAGGCTGACGTGGACACCCTGAAGACCGCCATCGCCGAGTCGGGCCTGTCGGTGCAGCAGCTGGTCAACACCGCGTGGAAGGCGGCGTCCTCGTTCCGCTCGAGCGACATGCGCGGTGGTGCCAACGGTGGTCGCATCCGGCTGCAGCCACAGCTCGGCTGGGAGGTCAACGAGCCCGACGAGCTGGCTCAGGTGATCCGCAAGCTCGAGGAGATCCAACAAGCGTCACCGACCGGTGTGTCCTTCGCCGACCTGGTGGTGCTCGGCGGTGTCGTCGGACTCGAAAAGGCCATCAAGGACGCCGGTTTCGACGTCGCGGTGCCGTTCACGTCGGGCCGTGGCGACGCCAGCCAGGACCAGACCGACGTCGAGTCGTTCGCCTACCTCGAGCCCAAGGGCGACGGCTTCCGGAACTTCGTCGGCAAGGGTGACACGCTGCCGTCCGAGTACCGGCTGATCGACCGTGCCAACCTGCTGGGTCTGTCGGCGCCGGAGATGACCGTGCTCCTCGGCGGTCTGCGCGTGCTCGGTGCCAACCACGGTGGTTCGGACCTCGGCGTGCTGACGCGGAACGTGGGTCACCTGACCAACGACTACTTCGTCAACCTGACCGACATGTCCACCAAGTGGGCCCCGTCGCCGGCTGATGACGGCACCTACGTCGGCACCGACCGCAGCAGCGGCGCACCGAAGTGGACTGCCAGCCGGGTCGACCTGCTGTTCGGCTCGAACTCGCAGCTGCGAGCGCTGGCCGAGGTGTACGCCGAGGATGACGCCAAGGAGAAGTTCGTCAAGGACTTCGTCGCGGCGTGGACCAAGGTGATGGACGCCGACCGGTTCGACGTCCGGTAACAACCTGATCCAGTACCCCGTGGGCCGTTCGGTCCACGGGGTACTGTCTTTTTGTGCTCCTCGACGAACTCCGCTGGTTCGTCGTCCTCGCTGAAACCGAGCACGTCACCGACGCCGCCGCGGAGCTGGGGGTTGCCCAACCGACGCTGTCGCGGGCCTTGGCCCGCTTGGAAAACCAGTTCGGCACACCACTTTTCGATCGCATCGGTCGCCGTCTTCAGCTGAACGGCTACGGCCGGATCATGCTCGAGCATGCCCGCCGCAGCATCGCCGAGATGGATGCGGCGCACAGCCGGATCGACGCTCTGCTGAATCCGGACAGTGGCCTGGTGCGGTTGGCCTTTCTGCATTCGACGGCCAATTGGTTTGTACCCGAGGCGCTTCGGCAGTTCCGGGCGCTGGCCCCGGCTGTACGGTTCGAGCTGTTCCAGGGGGCGGCGCACGACATTGCGGAGCGGCTGCGTACCGGGCAGGCCGATGTCGCGATCACGTCGCCGCGGCCAGCGCAGGTGCCGTGCATGTGGCGGGTGTTGTATGTCGAACGGCTTTGTCTGGCGGTGCCCGCCGATCACCGCTTGGCCGGGCGGGCGCGCGTGCGCTTGGGTGAGGTGGCCGACGAGACCTTCATCGCGCTCGGCGCGGAATTCGGGCTGCGTCAGCTGACCGATCAAGTCTGGGCCGAGAGTGGCATCACGCCCGAGATCGCGTTCGAAGCCATGGAGATTCCGACGATGGAGGGTCTGGTGGCCGCGGGCTTCGGCGTCGCGGTGGTGCCGGTGCCACGGCCGGGTCGTGGCGCTCCGTCGGTGACGTACATCCCATTGTCCGATACCCGGGTGAAGCGCGAAATCGGCATGGCATGGGTCCGAGGTCGCGAATTGCCGCCTGCCGCAGGGCGATTCGCCGAGTTCGTGACCGCGGGTGGCTTCTGATGCGATGTGCGCATCATTCAACCTAAAATGATGTATTGGACACATGAATAGGGCGTTCCTAGCCTTCTGCTTGTGACTGTTGAAGCGCCTGTCTGGACCGGCCATGCGCGGGGATCCACTGACTACCGCAGGCTGCTCGGTGCGCTGTTCTGTGCCGGCGTCGCGACCTTCGCGCAGCTGTATTCGCCGCAGGCGGTCCTGCCGCTGATCGCCCGCAGCCTGGGCACCGGCGCCGCGGCATCGGCACTCATGGTGTCGGCATCGACAATCGGCCTGGCGCTCGGGGTGATCGGCTGGTCGACGCTGGCCGACCGAATCGGCCGAGTGCGGGCGATGTCCTATTCAGTTTGTGTTGCAACGGGTTTGGCGTTGCTGGTGCCCTTCGCGCCGACGTTCCAATTGCTGCTTGCCGGCCGACTCGCCGAAGGCCTGGCACTCGGGGGAGTGCCGGCGATCGCCGTGGCCTACCTCACCGAGGAGATCGAAGCCGGCCACGCCGCGCGGGCAGCCGGCACCTACGTCGCCGGCACCACGATCGGCGGGTTGCTCGGCCGTCTGGTGGCCGCACCGGTGGCCGAGCTCACCGACTGGCGGTGGGCCATGTTCGTCGTCGGATTGCTCTGCAGCGCAGCGGCTGTCGGGTTCATGCGGCTCGCCCCCGAACCCCAGGGGTTCGTCCCGGCCGGCGAGCAATCCGAGGGCTCCCTGGCATACCGGCTGGCCGCCAACCTGCGCAACCCCAGGCAGCTGGTGCTCTACCTGCAGGGCTTCCTGCTGATGGGCGGATTCGTCGCGATGTACAACTTCCTCGGCTTCCGGCTGAGCGCGGCGCCGTTCGGCTTGCCGCAGACCGTCGTCAGCCTGGTATTCGTGGCCTACCTGGCGGGTACCTGGGCGTCGGCGTGGGCCGGAGCCGCCGCCAGTCGCTACGGCCGGCGTCCGGTACTGCTGGGCAGTGTCGTGGTGATGGGTGCCGGTGTGCTGATCACGCTGAGCCACAACGTGTTCACGGTCCTTGCCGGTCTCCTGGTCGCCACCGCGGGGTTCTTCGGCGCGCATGCCACCGCGTCGGGCTGGACGGGCCAATTGGCCACGGTGGGCAAGGCACAGGCCGGCTCGCTGTACAACTTGGCCTACTACGCCGGGTCGAGTGTCATCGGATGGGTCGGCGGCATCGCCTTCGACGTAGCCGGGTGGACGGCGGTGGCGGCCGTCATCGTGACGCTCGAGGTCGTCGCCGGGGTGGCGGCCGCTGCCGCGCTGCGCGATTGACCGCTAGTGCACTCGCTGCCGGATTCGCTCTTTGATCAGGTCCGGCAACGCATCGGCGGGCAGCAAGCTCGGGAGTAGCTCGGGTTCCAGGGTCAGCGCGCGAAACACCAGGGCGACGGTGACGTCGTGCGGCGGTCGGGAGACCACCGTGATCGACGCCCCGGCGCGGAGCACGCCCGGCGTCACGATCCGGAGGTAGGTACCAGGTACGGCTTCTTTGGTGAAAGTCTTGACCCAACCGCGGATTTCGAGCCACTCGGCAAAGGTGCGGCACGGGATGCGCGGCCGGCTCACTTCGAGGAGTGGACCGCCATCGCCGATCTGCCAGCGTTCGCCGATAAGGGCGTCGTTCACCTCGAGCCCCGTGGTGGTGAGGTTCTCGCCGAACGAGCCGTTGCTCAGCACCCGGTCGAGGCGTACCTGCCACTCATCGAGGTCTTCGCGGGCGTAGGCGTATACCGCCTGGTCGTCGCCGCCGTGGACCTGCTGGTCGCCGATGGTGTCACCGATCAGGCCGCTGCCGAGGCCGCCCTGCATGGGTCCCGGTGCCCGAACCGGCACCGGCTCGGAAGTCGGGCGCTTGTCGATGCCGGTGACCAACTCATCCTTGTCGGGGCTCGGCTGTGGGACCGCCAGATTCACCGTCAGGATCGCTGCCATGACGGAAAGCCTAGAGGCGGCCGCGGCACGGGGCCTGTCCTGCCCGATCACCATTCGATCACATTTTCGATAAAGATCGCGCGCTGACCTGCACTTATGTGGGATAAGGCGCGCGCGTGGGGTTAAAGTGACGGTAGTGAAATTTGTGAGGAGAGGGACCACAGGGGTCGCGACCCCCGCGTAGACGACGCGGCGTCGTGTGCCCCAGTGGCGCACGAAGAGAGGTGTCGATATGCGACGGATGATTGTGACGATGGCGAGCGCAGCACTGCTTGCGACACCCATCGCGATGGCGGCGCCGCTGGTGGCCGCGCCCCTTGCCTCGGCCGACAACACGACCTGGACCGGCGGCACTCACCGGCAGGCCATCGATTTCGTCATCCAGCGTGCGCTGTCGCAGCGCGGGGTGCCGTTCGTCTACGGCGGCGGCAACGCCAACGGTCCCAGCCTGCCTCCGGCCAGCGTCACGACCGCGGCGGCCCCGGTGAGCCAGCCGGCGCCTCAGGTGGGCCTGCAGCCGATGGGTGTCACGCAGCCGGCTGCTGCGCCTCAGTCCAACGCCCTCATCCCCGGTCTGTCGGGTCTGTTCGGCCCGACACCGGCGGCGGGCGCCATCACGCCCGTGCCGACCACGCCGGGCTTCGACGCCTCCGGTTTGATCCAGTACGCGTTCGCCGGCGTGGGCATCAAGCTGCCGCGGTCGTCGGGCGAGCAGTACAAGGTCGGCCGCAAGATCACTGCGGACCAGGCGCTGCCGGGCGACCTGCTGTTCTACGGCCCGGCCGGTTCGCAAAGCGTCGCGATGTTCGTCGGCAACGGGCAGATGGTCGAGGGCACCGAGCCGTCCGTCACCGTGGGCCCAGTCCGCACCAACGGCATGGATCCGTACCTGAGCCGCATCATCGAATGGCAGTAACGGCCACGACAGACAGCGCAGCAGCACCCCCGCGCTGCGGTCTCGGCTTCGTCTTGACAGACTGTGGGGTATGGCACAGATAACCCTGCGTGGTAACCCCATCAACACCGTCGGCGACCTGCCCGCTGTCGGCTCCGCGGCTCCGGCATTCGCCTTGACCGGTGTCGACCTCGGTCCGGTCAACAACGAGCAGTTCAGCGGTAAGCCCTTGGTGCTCAACATCTTTCCGTCGATCGACACCCCGGTGTGTGCCACCAGCGTCCGGACCTTCAATGAGCGTGCGGCCGCCAGTGGCGCCACAGTCTTGTGCGTGTCCAACGACCTGCCGTTCGCACAGAAGCGCTTCTGCGGTTCCGAGGGCATCGAGAACGTCTCCACCGCGTCGTCGTTCCGCGACAGCTTCGGCGCCGACTACGGCGTCGCGCTGGCCGACGGCCCCATGGCCGGCCTGCTCGCCCGCGCCATCGTCGTGATCGGTGCCGACGGCAACGTCGCGTACACCGAACTCGTGCCCGAGATCGCCCAGGAACCGGACTACGACGCGGCTCTCGCAGCCGCCAAGTAACACCAGCTGTTCAGCTGACGGGGTGCGTGCCAGGGGCACGCACCCCGTCAGTCTTTTTTGCATCGGGCATGATGACCTGGTGCAGCTGCGATCACCGATACCGGCTTTGTCGTTGCGAGCCATCGTCGTTGTCGCCGCCTTGTCGGTGGTCGCGACGGTGCTGATCATCGGTACCTGGGTATGGATCGGTGTCACCAACGACCAGTACAGCCAACTCGACCGTCGGCTGGACTCCCTGAGTAGCCTGCCCGACGTCAACACCCTGCTGAGCATTGCCAAGCAGAGCCCCACTGGCACGCCACAGGCCGAGGGGTCGCTCGTTCGCACGGTGCGGATCGGCGCGGCGACGGTCTCGATGCCGCCGGAGATCGTGCTGCCGCAATTCGAGAACGGATATGCCAACACCACGATCAACGGCGTCGAGTACCGGGTCCGCACCGTCACGACGGGGTCGGCGTCGATCGCACTCGGGGCGCCATTGGCCGAGGCGCGGAGTCAGATCCGCACACTGCACATGCGCATCTTGGCCATCTGCAGCGGCGTCATCGTCGGCACGTTCCTCGTCGGTGGCTCGATGTGGTTCGTCATGATCAACCCGTTCCGCAAGCTCGCCCAGCAGGCCAGGCAGATCAACGCACAGTCGAAGCCCGAAGAGGTGCACGTACGTGGCGTCTCGGAGGCCGTGGAGATCGCGGAAGCGGTCGAGGGCATGTTGTCGCGCATCGGTGAGGAGCAGGCCCGGACCAAGGCTGCGCTGGAATCGGCTCGCGACTTCGCCTCGGTCGCCTCGCATGAACTGCGTACCCCATTGACGGCGATGCGCACCAACCTCGAGGTGCTGTCCACACTCGACCTGGGCGTGGAGCAGCGCAACGAGGTGATCAGTGACGTCATGCGCACCCAGAGCCGCATCGAGGCGACGCTGACGGCATTGGAGCGGCTGGCACAGGGCGAACTGACCACCGCCGACGATCTGGTCCCCGTCGACATCACCGAGCTGCTCGACCGGGCTGCCCACGACGCCGTGCGGGTGTATCCGGACCTCAACGTCGCTCTCGTGCCGTCGGCGACGGTGCTGATGCTCGGACTGCCCGTCGGGCTCCGGCTGGTGGTCGACAACGCGATCGCGAACGCGGTCAAGCACGGTGGCGCGACGCGCGTGCAGTTGTCGGCGGTCAGCTCGCACGACGGCGTGCAGATCGCCATCGACGACAATGGCACCGGCGTACCGGAACACGAGCGCGACGTGGTGTTCCACCGCTTCGCCCGCGGTTCGACGGCGTCGCACTCTGGCTCCGGACTCGGCCTGGCGCTGGTCGCCCAGCAGGCCGAACTGCACGGCGGCACAGCATCTTTGACGCAGAGTCCGCTGGGCGGCGCGCGGTTGCTGCTGGAGCTACCGGTGCCGCACCCGGAATCCGACTGAGCTAGATGCAGGCGGCGAAGATGCAGAATCCGCCGTCAGGTTCCCAACCACCGTTCCAGGTGCCGGGCGGGTTCCAGCCCCACGCCGGAGGCGGCGGGGGACCCCAGCCGGGGCCGCCGTCGCCGTCCCAGCCGTGGTCGTGACCCCAGCGGGCCGGGACCGGGGCCATGCCGGTATCTGCACTGGCAGTACCCGCACCCAGTCCGACGGCGCCGGCAGCGATCCCGCTGGCAACGGCCATACCAACAATGAGCTTTATCGATTTCATAGCTATCCCATTCCTCGACTCAGGTGACCACCACGGAAATTGCGGTGCTCGCTGTTTCTCGGTCTGTAGCCATTCTCGTTAGTCAAGCTATGTATGGCCTGTGCATGCCTTAGGTGGCGGCTTTCGGAATCAGATGCAGGCGCCGAACAGACACACACCGCCATCGGGTTCCCAGCCACCGTTCCAGGTGCCCGGCGGGTTTCCGTCCGGCGGGGGCGGCGGTCCCCACTGAGGTGGAGGCGGTCCCCAGTTCCGGTCCCGGTCCGGTGGACCCCAGTCGTGGTCGGGAGGCGGCGGGCCCCAATTCGGTCCGGGCGGCGGCGGTGGCGGGCCCCAGTCGGCACTGGCGACACCGGTGCCCAGCGCGAACGCGCCGGCGGTGAGGCTGCCGGCGATCGCCAGGCGCGCAATTATTTTCGCTGATCTCATCGTCAATGGTCTCCGTTCTCGGCTGTCGACGGCAGGGCATCGAGCTCCGGTCCGACCATGGAACGTCGTCAGGTTGTGGATGAGCTGTGCCCGACGTATGTAGTGGGTCTCGATTTGGGCAATGACAGTCGCCCCGGATTCGTGCGCACGGGACCCGCGCCGCCGCGCTCCTACAATTGGCCGATGTCTGCCAACCCTCGGTTCGCCCGTGCCGGAGCCGCGCAATGCTGATCGGCGTCGTCGCGGCTCTGGTTGCCTGTTTCAGTTACGGCACCGCTTCGGTCCTACAGTCGCACGCCGCGCGCAAGTCGGCCGGCGACGCCGGCGAGACTGGCGAAGCCGGCCCCACTCTGCGCTCGACGATCGCGGCCATGCTGGCGCCGCTTTTCCTCGCCGGCATGGCATTGGACGGGCTGGGGTTCCTCGGCAGCCTGGTGTCGGCGCGACTGATCCCGCTGTTTCTTTCCCAGACCATCATGAGCGCCAATCTCGCGGTGACGGCCGTCCTCAGCGTTGTGGTTCTCGACGTGCGACTGCGGGCCCGGGATTGGGCCGCCATCGCCACAGTCCTTGCGGCTCTGTGTGTTCTGGGCTTCAGCGCCGGTGAGCTCGGCAACGCGGTGCCGGGCCGGCACATGCATTGGAGCGTCTTGGCGGTGTCGCTGCTCATCTTCGTCTTCGGGGTCGCGCTCGTCCGGTTGCTCGGCAAGAAGGCGGCGGTGCCGGCGGGGCTCATCGCCGGTGTGCTGTACGGCGCCATGGCCGTCGCGGTCCGGATCGCCCACGGTCTCGACCCGCTGCGGTGGCATGAACTCATCTCCGACCCGGCGGCGTGGGCGGTCGTGATCGCAGGCGTGGGCGGGTTCTACCTTTTCACCGTCGCGTTGCAGGTGGGTTCGGTGAACGGAGTTGCGGCCGCACTCGTCATGGGCGAGACCGTGATCCCCGGTGTGGTCGGTGTTCTGCTGCTCGGTGATGTGGCCAAGCCGGGGCTCGGATGGTTGGTGGGGGTCGCATTCGCGACCGCAGTGGCCGGTGCGGTCGCGATTGCGATTTTCGGTACGGCAGAGCCGGATTCGGCCCCTTAGTCCTCCTTGCGGATCAGGCGGCCGAGCGCCTCGCGGTCCGGCGCCAGCAGTTCGTCGATCCGCCGCTGGTTCACGTCGGCCACGATGATCTCTCCGACCTCTTGATAGACGTTGCTGAACAGACCGTGCGACTTCATCTTCTCGGTCTGGTAGATGTTGTCCTCGGTCGGCGTCACGTAGTAGACGATCTCCGACTTGAATCGGTGGATCAGCCACACGTGGATCAGATCCATCAGGCGCTTCTGCCGCAGCTTCTCGGCGAAGGTGTTCTGGTCGCGCACCGTCAGGATGTTGCGGCCGTGCCGGTCCTTGATTGGGTCGACGACGACGTTCGCCAGCGGCTCGTCGCCGCTGCCGTAGATGCCCAGGTCCAGGACGTCGGACCCGGCTCGGCGGGGACGTAGCTGAACGTGCAGCTTCTCGCCGATCTGGTAGTGGTCGCTCCACATGGCCAGCCACTCTTCGAGCAGCTTCTTGGGTACCTCTGTCTGGACCAGGTGCTGGTGCTGAGTCGAGCCGGCGCCCATGGCCTTGGTGGTGGCCGTGCGACCCGACGACGCCGCCAGCGCGGCATCGCTGCGCGGCCCACCGACGAGCGTTTGCGGTGTGCGGTAGGGAGATTCGACCAGGCGCATCTTGCGTTGGAGCCTGGCGAGCGCCAGCATGCCCTCTTGCCGCAAGGACGTCGCGAACTCCTCACACGCCACCCCGTCCACCTGGTGGCCGCCGTAGGTGATGAAGTTGAAGACGAACCCCATCTTGCCGAGTTCCTCTGGGAACGCGCGCATTTCGTCGTCGGTCATGCCGGTGGTGTCCCAGTTGAACGACGGCGACAGGTTGTACGCCAGCATCTGGTCGGGGAACTCGGCATGGATGGCCTCCGCGAATTCGCGGGCCTCGGCCAGATCAGCGGTCTTGGTCTCCATCCACAGGATGTCGGCAAATGGCGCGGCCGCAAGGGATTTGGCGATGGCATAGGGGATGCCGCCGCGCACCTGGTAGTAGCCCTCGGGGGTCTTGGCGAGCTCACAGTCCCACGCCACGTCAGCCCCCAGTTCGCGCGCCTTCTCCCTGGCCGCGTACAGCGACGCGCGGGCGGCGAACTTTCGCCACTCCTCGGGGCTCACCGCCGTCCCCTCACCCTCTTTGGCCCGGAACTGCAGCACCTCGGCCACAGCCTCGCAGTAGGTGTTCAGTCCTGAATCCGCCTGCCAGGCCTCGACGAACTTCGACTCGACCTTGTCGAACACCGAGTCGACGGACTGCCCGGAATTCTGGTCCCAGGCAGCCGCGGCTTCGTCGATGAGGCCTGCGATGCCATGGCTGTCCAGCCATGCCTCGGCGGTGGCGTACTGCCCCTCGGGTAGCGCGTACAGCAGGTGCCCGCGCAGGTCGGTGACGCCCTTGTCATGGAACCGCCGGACCATGGCCAGGAAGCACGACTTGTAGGACGGAATCTTGAGATTGGTGGCGCCCAGCAGGAACGGCTGGTCGCGCTCATCGGCAGCACTGTCGATGAGGTTGGCGGCCTCGGCGTCGGTGCGGGCCACGATGATTCCGGGCACGCCCATCATGTCGAGCTGGAAGCGCGCGGTGTTGAGGCGCTTGAGCTGTTCGTCCGACGGGACCAGCACCTTGCCGCCCTGATGGCCGCACTTCTTGGTGCCGGGCCGCTGATCCTCGATGTGGTAGCCGGGCACGCCGGACTCGACAAAACGGCGAATCAGGTTGCGTACGTGCGCATCTCCGCCGTGGCCGGTGTCGGCGTCGGCGATGATGAACGGCCGGTAATCGATGGCCGGCGTGGTCGCCCGCTGTTCATCGGTCATCTGCAGACGCAGGTACTGCTGATTGCGGTCCGCGGTCAGCAGGGCGCGCACGAGGCCCGCGGCTTCGTCGGGCACCTGGCTCAGCGGGTAGCTGGCCAGGTCCGGCCCGGGGTCCTCACTGATGGAGCCCTTGGCCGAAGTCGCCCAGCCGCCCAGATAGATGCCTTCGATGCCGATCCGCTTCATCACCACCGCCTGGCCGGGGGAGTACGGCCCGAAGGTGGTGATGCTCTTCTTCTGCGCGAACAATTCCCGCAACCGCGGATAGAACGCTTCGGCGGCCTGCCTGGCCACCGGATAGTCCGACGGGATGGTGCCACGCTGTTCGACGACCTGACGCGCGGTGTAGAGCCGCGTGATGCCGTCGAAGCGGGGGCTGTCGAAATACTCCTGCACGGCGGCGACGTTCTGCTCGAACGACGTCGCAACTGCTTCGAGAGTCATGGACTGCTCCTTGCTGAGCTTGTTTCCGATGAGCCCTCCGAGCCTATCGCCGCGGGGCGGCCGGGAGTACGCGATCAGACATTCACATCGAAGCCGAGGTCGACGTCGCAGGCCGCCTGCCCGCCCCGGACGCCCCAGTTCTCGAGCGCGCTCTCGCGCAGCAGGATCGTGATGTGGTCGGCCGGAATGCCGAACGCGGCAAGGCGGCCCGCGATCTCGCGGTACAGCGCGCGCTTGGCGTCCACCGAGCGGCCGGCGAAACAGTCGATGGTCACCAGCGTGTAGCGCTCGGGGTGCGCCAGATGCGGCGCGTGCGAAAACCGGTGCGGTTCATGGACCAGCAGCCGGACGTGCTTGTCGCCGACCGGGATCTGGAACGCGGCCACCAGCGCACCGTGGACGGCATCGATGATGGCGACCTCGTCGGCCTGGCGGTACTGACGGCGTACTTCGATCAGTGAACTCGGCATGGCCCAGATCGTCACACTCGATCCGCCGTCAGCGCACCTGAATTTCCGCTGGTGTCACGACGACGCCACCACGACCAGGAGTGCCCCGACGCCCGTCAGCGTCACCGCCGTGATCGCGGCCGTGTGCTCCTGCACCCAGTGCCGCATCCGCTCCAGGCCCTTCTCGGCGTAACGCGAGGCGACCAGGTGCGTGAGGATCGGGGCGGCGGTGGTGGATCCCGCGACAGCGACGAAAAAGGCGATGGCGCCGGCTTTTTCGACGGGAGTGGTCAGGAAGGCGTCGATGGCCACGCCGCCGGCGACGCACGCCAGGATGAACTTGGGGTTCGCGACGGCGAAGACCGCGCCCATGAGCCCCGTGACCAGTGGCGACGCGGTTTGCAGCCGGGTGAGCCAACCGGTGGCCTGGGCATAGTGCGTGCGCCGCAACCAGGTGAGCACGCCCAGTGCGATCAGGGCGATACCGATGCCGAGCTGTAAGCGCGAACTGGTCGCGGCGGCGTGTGACTGCCCGACGGGTGACACCGACACCACCGCGCTGATGACGGCCGTGATCCCGGCTAGCCACCCGCCCAGGTAGGTCAGACCCGCGCCGCGGGGCCGGTCGGAGTACAGCAGGAGCAGCACCGGCGGCAGGACCGCCATCGGGGACAGCGCCACGACGAGCGCGTCGGGGATCAACCACGTCACGCTGTCATCTTGCCTGCGCGCATCCTGCCTTGTGGCTGCCCGCCGCAGACGCGCGGTCGGTGATCGGGCACGCTGGAGCACACGATGGCAGCCCGCATATCCCTCTTGGACGACCCCGCCGACCTGTCCGCGCTGCGCGCGACGGGCGCCGACCCCGACAAACTGCTTGCGTCATTCGCCGAATGGGCCGATGCGGCGGGCACCGCGCTGTACCCGGCGCAGGAGGAAGCGCTGATCGAGCTGGCCAGTGGCGCCAATGTAGTGCTGGCGACGCCAACGGGTTCCGGCAAGTCGCTGGTGGCCACGGGCGGGGCGTACTTCGCGCTTGCGGGTGCGGACGCGAGGAGCAGTAGGGAAAGCAGCCGGCGAACTTATTACACCGCGCCGATCAAGGCCCTGGTCAGTGAGAAGTTCTTCGCCTTGTGCGACGTGTTCGGCGCCGCCAACGTCGGCATGCTCACCGGCGACGCGGCGGTCAACGCCGGCGCTCCGATCATCGCCTGCACGGCGGAGATCCTCGCCAACATCGCGCTGCGTGAGGGCGCGCAGGCGGACATCGGACTGGTGGTGATGGACGAGTTCCATTTCTACGGCGACCCCGATCGCGGCTGGGCGTGGCAGGTGCCGCTGCTCGAGTTGCCCAGAGCTCAGTTCCTGTTGATGTCGGCGACGCTCGGCGACGTGACCGTCCTGCGTGAGGACCTCACTCGGCGCACCGGCCGGCCGACGGCGCTGGTCGCTGGGGCCGAGCGCCCGGTGCCGCTGTTCTACAGCTACGCCACCACCGCGATGCACGAGACCATCGCCGACCTGCTGCAGACCAAACAGTCACCGATCTACGTCGTCCACTTCACCCAGGCTGCCGCGCTGGAGCGGGCCCAGGCGCTGATGAGCGTCAACGTGAGCACCAAGGAGGAGAAGGCGGCCATCGCCGATCACATCGGCGGCTTCCGCTTCACCACCGCGTTCGGCTCGACGCTGTCGCGGCTGGTCCGGCACGGCATCGGCGTGCACCACGCGGGCATGCTGCCGAAGTACCGGCGTCTGGTGGAGCAGCTGGCCCAGGCGGGCCTCTTGAAGGTCATCTGCGGCACCGACACTCTCGGCGTCGGCATCAACGTGCCGATCCGCACGGTCGTGTTCTCGGCGCTGTCGAAGTACGACGGCACCCGCACACGGTTGCTCAATGCCCGCGAGTTCCACCAGATCGCCGGGCGGGCCGGACGGGCGGGCTACGACACGGCGGGCACTGTCGTGGTGCAGGCACCCGAGCACGAGGTGGAGAACCTCAAACAGTTCGCCAAGGTCGCCGACGATCCGAAGAAGCGGCGAAAACTGGTGCGCCGCAAGGCACCCGAGGGCATGGTGCCCTGGGGCGAGAACACCATGAAGCGACTGGTGGAGGCCGCGCCCGAGGCGCTCACCAGCAACATGCGAGTCTCCACGGCAATGATCCTCGACGTCGTCGACCGCCCCGGTGACCCCTGCCTGGCCATGCGCCGGTTGCTCGGCGACAACCACGAGCCACGCAAACGACAGTTGCGGCACATCCGCGAGGCGGTCGGCATCGCGCGCTCGCTTCTGCAGGCCGGGGTGCTGGAACGATTGCCGGAAGCGGGGCCCGACGGGAGGCGCTACCGGCTGACCGTCGACCTGCCGCCGGATTTCGCCCTGAACCAGCCGCTGTCGACGTTCGCGCTCGCCGCGGTCGAACTGCTCGATCCCGATTCGGAAACTTTTGCCCGCGATGTGGTCTCGGTGATCGAGGCCACGCTCGAGGATCCGCGCCAGATCCTGGCTGCGCAGTTGAAGAAGGCCCGCGGCGAGGCCGTTGCCGCGATGAAAGCCGAGGGCATCGAATACGACGAGCGCATCGAATTGCTCGATGACGTCACCTACCCGCGGCCACTCGATGAACTGCTGACGCACTGCTTCGAGGTGTACTGCCGCACCAACCCATGGGCGGCTGACGGGCACCCGGCCCCCAAGTCCGTCGTCCGCGAGATGTGGGAGCAGGGGCTCACATTCAAGGAGTACGTGAGTGCCTACGGGCTGACCCGGACCGAGGGCGCGGTGCTGCGCTATCTGTCCGACGCGTTCAAAGCGCTGCGGTCCGGTGTTCCGGCCGCCGCCCGGACAGACGAGCTCACCGACATCGTGGAGTGGCTGGGTGAGCTTGTGCGCCAAGTTGATTCGAGCCTGCTCGACGAATGGGAACAGTTGACCAGTGCCGATCAGGTCGACGAGGTGGCCGTCATGGCACCGGTGCGTCCGCTGACCGGCAACGAGCGGGCGTTCACCGCGATGGTGCGCAACGCCTTGTTCCGCCGGGTGAAGCTCTGGGCCCGGCGCCGCTGGGACGAACTCGGGGCCCTCGATGCCGGGTCGGGATGGACGGCGCAGCGGTGGGAAGCAGCGGGGGAGCGGTACTTCACCGAGCACGAGGACATCGGCACCGGGGCGGACGCCCGCGGGCCGGCCATGTTGATCTTCGACCGCGCGCCCGGCGTGTGGCGCGTCCGGCAGATCCTCGATGACCCGGCCCACGATCACGACTGGGGCATCGACGTGGAAGTCGACCTGGCGGCGTCCGATGAGGACGGCGCCCCGGTCATCCGGGTCGTCGATGCGGGGCTTTTCGGTAGCTGAGCGCGGTTCTCGGGCACACTGTGCGCATGAGTGCACGTGCCGCCGAGCCCGTGAGCGGAACCCGCGGGTTCCTGCCTGCGGTCGAGGGGCTGCGGGCCGCCGCGGCCTTGGGCGTGGTGCTCACGCATGTGGCGCTGCAGACGGGTTACACCGACGGCGTCGTCGGCCGGTTGCTGGCCCGCTTCGACCTGGCGGTGGCCGTGTTCTTCGCGTTGTCCGGGTTCCTGCTCTGGCGTGGCCACGCCGCTGCGGCGCACGGGCTGCGGTCCGATCCCGAGGCGGCGCCCTACTACCGTTCTCGGCTCGTCCGGATCATGCCCGCCTACCTGCTCACGGTGGTCGCGGTGCTGACCCTGCTGCCGGACGCCCACGGTGCCGACCGGACGGTGTGGATCGCGAACCTGACCCTCACCCAGGTCTTCATTCCGAAGACACTGATCGCCGGGCTCACGCAGATGTGGAGCCTGTCGGTCGAGATGGCGTTCTATCTCGTGGTACCGCTGTTGGCGCTGACGGTCGCGAAACTGCCACTGCGCCTGCGGGTTCCGGTGATCGCCGGCGTCGCCGTGCTCAGCTTCGGCTGGGGTTATCTGCCGATCCCGGCGTACCACGGGGCCAACCCGCTGAACTGGTTGCCGGCCTACGCCTCGTGGTTCGCCGTCGGGATGTTGTTGGCAGAGTGGATGTTCCGGCCCTACGGCTGGCTGCATCAGTTGGCCCGGCAGCCCACCATCCTGATGATCGTCGCCGCCCTGGCCTTCCTGGTCGCGGCGTCTCCGCTGGCCATGCCGGGTGGGCACCACCACGCCACGCTCGGCCAGTTCATCGTGCGGACGGCTCTGGGGGCCGTCATCGCCGGCGCGCTGTTGGCGCCGTTGGTCCTCGGCGCTCCGGACGATCGACACCGGGTGCTGGGGAGTGCACCGATGGTGACGCTGGGCCGCTGGTCGTATGGCCTGTTCCTGTGGCACCTGGCCGCGTTGGACATGGTGCTCGGCATGGTCGGGCGGACGACGTTTCCGGGGGCGCTGCCGGTGGTGATGGTCTTGACGACGACGTTCGGATTCGCGGTCGCCGCGGTGAGTTATGCGCTCCTGGAGGAGCCGTGCCGGTTGGCGCTGCGGCGCTGGGAAGCCCGGCGGCAGACTCGCATGCCGGTGCGGACAGCTCTCGGCTAGCTGTCGCCACGACCTACAGTTGCAGGGTGCGATTCAAGCGCCAAGGGCCGCTCGACCAGATGAATGCCGCGGTGGCGGATCTCGAACTGCCCACCGCAGTCTTCAAGACCTGCCCGTGGCAGCCGCGGGATCTTGTCGAGGAGGGCCTGCGGCAGTGGTTGCGGTGTTGCGGGGCGGCCATGCGGGACGGGCAGGTGATCGGGATGCCGTCGCACGCCGTCGATGAGGCCTGGCATGGCTTCATCCTGTGCACTGCAAGGTATTCCGCGTTCTGCGACGCTGCGTACGGCCAGTTTCTGCACCATCACCCCGAGGGCGGGGCTCCCGCCGGTGCGGTGGTCGAGCCGATGCACGCGCAGCTCCGCCGCACGGTCATCGCCTGGGAAAAAGTCGCCGGGCCCGACGAAGTCTGTGTGCTGTGGGATCTCGACCATCGGGTCGGGGTCGACGAGCCGTGGGGTATCGCCGCGACTCGGGTCGACGAGATTCGGTCGGCCTACCGAGCTTTGCAGGTCCGAACGAGGTGACGGCGGGCCGCCCACGCGATAGCCTGAGCCGTTACGGAGGCCGGTGGAGAGGACGGACGAGCATTTGAAGACCGAGCGAGAGCGTTTCCGACCGCCTGTGATCGTCGGCGGCATACTGCTTGCCGGCGCGTTCGCGGTGGCCGGTCCGGCTGCGGCGGACCCCGCCACACCGACGACGCCCGCACCCGGCCAGCCGGTCGTGGAGCCGGCAGGCGGTCCCAGCGGCCCCGTCGCCGCGCCGCCGATGGGGCCGCCGACGGTGCCCGAGATCGAGAACCCGCAGTACGGCGCCGGCAACACGCCGGGCCAGTTCGGGTATATCCGGGACATCTGGCACACCTTCCACAGTGGCAACCCGCTCGAAGCGCTCACCATGGCGCCTGAGGAAGGGCCCGGGCCCCCGCCCGGTGCGGGACCGGCGCCGAAACTGCCTCCCGGCTTCATCTCGCTCAACGACCCGGCGTCGTCGAACCCGATCGTCGACACCGGACCCAAGACCGGTGGGCCCGCCCTGCCGCCGGGTTACTACCCGCTGAATGGCCCGCCGCCGCCCGGGTATTACGACCCGAAGCCGGGTTCCGCATCGCCGGCGCCCGCGCCTGATGGGCCTGATGCGACACCGCCGCCTGTCGCCGGATTCGTGCCCACCCCGTCGCACTGAGCATTCGGCATAATGTGATTACATATGCTAAGTAATCGCAGTCGACGTGGGGAGCAAGTGCATGACCTCGATCAAGAAAACCTTGTCTGCCGCCGCCATCGCGGGGTCGCTCGCGGCGGCGGCGCTCGGTTTCGGCATGCCGCTGGCAGCCGCTCAGCCGCCGCCACCGGCGCCCGGACAGGGTGAGGTTCCGCCGTCGTGGGCTCCGAAAAAGCCGGCCGAGGTTTGGGACGGTCAGCCCGTCGTGTGGACCTCGGCCTGGGGTGGTCGCTGGGGCGTCTGGATCAACGACAACTTCATCACCCTGACGTCGAACCCGGTCACCAACGGCGGTTAAACCGCCGGCGTCACCATCGCGCTGCGACGTTGGTGCCGATCTGGTTGGCGATCTGGACCGCCGTGTCCGCCGGATTGGCACTGCATGTGTTGATGTCGATGATGACGTTGTTCTTGTGTGCCAAGGCGCGGCCGCATGCCCAACCGGGTGCGGCCGCGTCTTGTTCTGTCGAGACCACGCTGAGGGTGTCGTGCGCATTCGTCATCGGCCCGACGGTCCACTGCGACTGACTCTGCGTGTGCGTGTAGTGCTTGCATGCCGGCCACTGCTGGGCTGACGTGTTGAAGAACTCCTGTGCCTTGTCCTGCGTCGGGAACAGCACCACCGCCTGCTTCAGGTAGTGCGTGAACTTGTCGCCGTCGTTCATGCTCTGCTCGCGCTCGGCCCAGAACCCGCTGCCCGCGTAGACCGTCGCTTCCGCAGCGCCGTCGATGACGAGGCACTCGGGCGGTGCCATCGTGCTGCTGTTGTCCGACATCGTGGCCTGGGCGCCGAGCACCGTCATGGCCGCCGATCCCATGGTCGCGTTCACCTGCTCGGGGTTCAGCAGCAGCCCGTCCAGTTCACGTTCGACCAGCGGCCGGGCCACCATCGGCGGCGTGGTCACCGGCACGGCCTTACCCGGGGTGCTGCCACATCCCGCGGTCAGAACACCAACCACGGCAACGGTGACTGTGGCGACTGAGCTGCGCATATATCCTCCCGTCGCGGCAGCGGCGACCTACTGACGTCCCGTGCTGTCCTCCGCAGCGCGGTACTTCAACATTTCTATTGTTGCGTCAATTGAGGTCGGGCCGCCGTTGCTCGACGGTGTTTCGCGGTAACGATGAACGATGTTCTTGATAACAGGTTCGCCGCGACGCCGCAGCCTGACGATCAGTTCGATACGTCGAGGATTTTGATCGCGAAGACCAGCGAGTCGCCCTTCTCGATGCCGGCACTCGGCTGGCCGTCGGGGTAGCCGTCGGCAGACGTCATCGCGACGGCGACGGTGGAGCCCACCTTCTGACCGGCGATGGCCTTCTGGAAGCCGGGCACCACGCGCATGAGCGAGAAGGTGGCGGGGGCGCCGCGGTCATAGGCGCTGTCGAACTTCGATCCATCGCGACCGTTGAAGCCCGCGTAGCAGACGGACACCGTCGCGGTTTCCGGGACGACGGGCCCGGTGCCGGCCTTCAGTGTCTGCACCTGCGTCTGGTTGACGCTGAACGGGCCCTTGACGGTGACGACGGGCGCCGTGGTGTCGGTGGATCCGGTGACGGCGACGCTGCCGGTGGCCCCGTTGAGCGTCCACTCGGGCGAACCGGCCTGTCCCTCGGCCATCGGGCAGCTGCGGGCAGCTGCTGTCGACGAGTTGTCCAGGGCGGTCGCCGGGGACGGGGTTGTGGTGACCAGCGGAGCCTGGGTGGTGGTCGCGGCCGCGGGTTTGTCGTCGGAACCACATGCGGTGAGGGCGACGGCGAGTGATGCGGCGCAGGCGGTCAGTGCAACGGAGGAAGACACGCGGGAGAGGTTCACCGGTGTCACGCTACCCGGGCGGGATCGGGATGAGGACTGCGACCAAGAAGTCGGATTTATCGGTGAACAGCCGCAGATCCCAGGTGGACAGCAGCAGGTCCGGGGTGAGGCCGGCTTGGCTGGCGTCCTGGAAGAACTGACCGAACTCGTAGTCACGGCCCGCGCCGAAACCGATCACCACGCGGCCGTCGTCGGCCAGGTGCGCGCGCAGCCGGGAGAGCACCTGCACCCGGGTACTCGGGGCGACGAACGTCATCACGTTGCCGGCGGACACGATCAGGTCGAACGGCTCGGCGATGCCGCGAGCCGGCAGATCGAGTTCGGCGAGGTCGGCTACCAGCCAGCGGGGTCCGGGGTGGTCCTCCTCGGCGGCCGCGATGAGTGCAGGGTCGACGTCCACCCCGACCACGTCGTGGCCGGCCGCAGCGAGGTATCCGCCGACCCGGCCGGGGCCGCAGCCGGCGTCGAGAATCCGCGCGCCGCGGGAGGCCATCGCGTCGATCAGGCGGGCTTCGCCCACGAGATCCTCACCGGCGCGAGCCAATGCCCGAAACCGTTCGATGTACCACTGCGAGTGGCCAGGATCGGCTTCGACTTTCTGCATCCACAGGCTCTGCTCGACCATGCGTCCATTGTGGCAAGCCCGAGTTGCACCGGCTGACGGCGTCCCGATCAACGCGGCGTACTGCCGACGACGCTCTTGGCGATCAGCATTGTCGCGGCCTCCCGGATGTGGTCCGCGTCGATGCCTGCCCAGGCGAGCAACTCGGGCGCAGTCCCGGACCCGGGCATCCCGCGAACCGCCAGATGTGCGAGACGAATATCGGTCACATCATGAGCGGTGAGGGCGTCAAGAACCGCCGACCCGAGTCCGCCCTCGGGGTGGTGGTCCTCGGCGACAACGACGCGGCCACCGGTGGCGCTCAGGGCTGCGGCGACGGTGGCGGCATCGATCGGCTTGATCGAGTAGCAGTCGATGACCCGAGCGGTGATGCCGTCGCTGGCCAGTTGGGTTGCGGCGCTGAGGCATTCGTGCACCGTCACGCCGGCGCCGATCAGTGTCACGTCGTCGGCGTCGGATAGGCGCAGGAGCTTCGCGCCGCCCACCGGGAACTCCTCGGTGGCGTCGTACAGCACGGGGTAGGCACCGCGGGTGGTGCGTAGATAACAGATGCCTGGTGTGGCGGCCATCGTCTGCACCAGCGCGGCGGTGCTGGTGGCGTCACTCGGATACAGCACGACGGCATCGTGCACGGCACGCATCATCGCGAGGTCCTCGAGCGCCATCTGCGACGGGCCGTCCGCGCCGATTTCGACACCGGCATGCGAGCCGACGAGGTTCAGGTTCGCTCTCGAGATGGCGCCCATGCGGATGAAGTCGTAGGCCCGCGTCAGGAACGCGGCGAACGTGGACGCGAACGGGATGTATCCACGGACGCTCAGGCCGGTGGCCGCGGCCACCAGCTGCTGTTCAGCGATGAACATCTCGAAGTAGCGGTCGGGGAATGCCCGGGCGAATTCGCCCGCATGGGTGGAATTTCCGACCTCGCCGTCGAGCGCGACGACGTGGCGATTGTGACTGCCGGCGCACACCAGCGCGTCGCCGTATGCCTTACGGGTGGCGACGGTGTCGCCGAGTTGGTAGGTCGGTGCCGGCACCGGCTCGATCGCACCCCAGCCGTCACCCGGTTGGGGCGTCGGCGGAGTCGGGCCGCGCACGATCAGCCTGCGCTGTCCGCCGAGTTCGGCGATGGCCCGCTTTGCCATGTCTTCCGGGAACGGCTTGCCGTGCCAGTCCGGGCTGTCCTCCACCTCAGAGAAGCCTTTGCCTTTGATGGTCTTGGCGATGATCACCGTCGGGCGGTCCACCGCCTCTGGCGCCGCGACGCTTGCCATCGCTTCATCGATGGCGGTGAGGTCGTGGCCGTCGATGACAAGACTGCGGGCCCCGAAAGCCTGGCAGCGCCGCTCGTACGCGGCGATGTTCCAGCCGAGGTCCGTCGGGCCGCGCTGTCCCAACCGGTTCACGTCGATGATGGCGATCAGATTGTCCAGCTTGTAGTAGGACGCCTTGTCGAGGGCTTCCCACATGGAGCCTTCGGCCATCTCGCTGTCGCCGCAGAGCACCCAGGTGCGGTAGGGGGGGCCGTCGAGGTACTTACCGGCAAGGGCGACACCGACCCCGTCCGGCAGTCCCTGGCCGAGGGAGCCTGTCGCGACGTCCACCCACGGGAGCACCGGGGTGGGGTGTCCTTGCAGGCGGTGCCCGAACCTGCGGTAGCCGGTCATCAACTCGTCGTCGGTGATCGCTCCGACGGCTGCGAAGACCGAATACAGCAGCGGCGAGGCGTGCCCCTTCGAAAAGATGAGGTGGTCGTTGGTGACGGCGGACGGGTCGCGCCAGTCGTACCGCAGATGGCGCGCGACGAGGACGGCGATGAGATCCGCTGCCGACATGCTCGACGTGGGATGACCGGATCCCGCGCTGGTACTCGACCGGATTGAATCCACCCGGAGGCGAGCGGCAACTTCGGCCACGGTGTCCATGGGGGTGGGCGGCGGTGTGGTGGTCACGGGAAGCTCATACCCGATGTGGGGCTCAGTACACCCTATTCGGGCTTGAGATGCCGCCACCAGCAGGTGATGTAAAGACTCATCGACGCCACCAACGTCACGATCACCCACAGCACGACGGACACGTCGATCCATGTTCCGATGGGTGGCGCGTCGGGCAGCGCGTTGCGCAATGGCACCACAGCGAAAAGCATTGCGGCAAACCATGTCGTCATCGGCGGCTGGAACTTGCGGCGGTTGCGTGCGGTCTGGATCGCCACGACCGCGCCCAGCACGGCAATCGTGACGAGTGCGCCGACAAGCACCGCGGCGAACGCTGCTGTGCTCGGTGAGCGCTGCGTGTCGACGCGATAGACGCCCGGTACGGCGCCGTTCCCGTCAGTCGGAATGTGGAACATCCAGCCCGGCACACGATCGAAAAATGCGGGCGCCACGCGGATCGGTACGTGCGAGGCGCCACGGAACAGTTCGACGGTGATCGGGCCCGATCGGTAGTGATCGAATGGGTAGCCGCCAGGGTCTCCGGACAAGATCAGCGCGACGGGGAAGACGTCGGGCACCATGCCTTTCGTCCACGTGCGGCGCGTGGGTGTCACTGCGGATTGCACTGCGACACTGAGGTCTTCGAGCAGCCCATGGGTTTGCGGGTCCAGTAGCGCGGGCCCGGGCACCACCGTGACGTTGGCGACCATGTCGCCTTTGACCGCATGGACCTCGTTCAGGTCGATGGTCACGGTGGTGCCGTCTGCTGTCGGTATCGGTCCGCTGACCCGGCTCGGGTGTCCCAGTCCGGTACTCGCATACAGCGCAATCGTCGTGATGTACACCGCGATGACGACCACCACGCCAGCGATTACCCGGACCTTCATCGACGACCCCTCCCATGGCACTGGCAGGAGTGTAAATTAGTTTCGCGTCGACTGTTCAGATCGCGTCGAGCTCGGCTGGGACGGTCACTTCCAGCAGGCGCAGCAGGGCGGCGATCTTGGCGTCGAGTCGCGACCCGATCTCGGCGATCCGGCTATCGCCGAAACTCCCGAATCTGGTCGACGGCTGGTCGACGCTCAGATGCACAGCGCCATCGGAATCTTCGTAGATGGCCACGCGCATCGGTGCGTAGAGCATGATGCCGGGATCGTGGCGGAACATCGTCTCGGCGATCACATTGTTTCCCACCAGGTACGTCACGGCGCGCGCTCGGTTCCCGGCCAGCATCATCATCGGCGTCGCATCCAGGGTCCAGAAGTTGACGAAAAAATGCGGTGCGTGCGCTGCGGTGTACTGCTGCACCGCGGCGAGGTCGCCTGTTCCGATGACTGCGGTGAGCTCTGCGAAATCGATTGTGGGAACCAGGCGTTCGAAATTCTGACGCAGGCCCTCGAACGTGTCGCCGGTGCCGAGGACGAAGCGATTGACCTGGTGGGCAATGGTGGTCATGTCAGGCTCCAACCAGGGCGGGCTCGGCCTTCGCGGACGCGGAAGCTGCGAGCTTGAGCTTGCGCAACGACACGATGTGCAGCGCCGCAGCGAGTGGGACCAAGGTGGTCGGAATCAGGACCAGTGGCAGCAGAGCGATCTGCTCGGTGGATGGCGACAACTGAAGAATATGTGCCAGGCCCGGCGCCGCGGTGACGCCGAGTGCGGTCGCGACCACGAGGTCCAGCAGGCCCAGAACGTTGAACCACGCCAACCGGCGGTTGACGCGCCCGTGCCGGAGCTCGCGGGCGAGGTAGATTGCGCCCAAACCGATTGCGATATCACCCAATCCGGCGGGCAGTGCGAATCCGGCCGGTAGGTCACCCAGCGCCATGACGATCAAGAAGGCGGCCCCTTCCACCCGGAAGATCTGAGCGACGGCCAGCCACCATTGCGTGTCCGGTTGATCGAGGATTCGCGACACCACAGGTACCCGGGTTGCCAGCAAGACCGCCACGAGGGGCACCACCATGGCCAGGGCCAGCCACGGCTCGACCTTCGCCGGCGCGAATCGATACACGCCGGCTCCGGCCAGCGCGGAACTCGCGAAAACCCAAGCCAGCCAGGATGTTCCGAACGCGAACGCGACGGTGACTGCAGCCCGACGTCCCGAGCCGGTGGCGACAGCACCATGGAACAACATCGCGATGATTGTTGCGACGGTGCCGGCTGATCCGGCCACCACAATCGCCCATGCATAGCCCATGACGTTCTCCTGATCTGTTGATTTCGTCGAACACTTGGTTAGTTTCCGAACAGCATGTTCAATTGAAGGGAGCAGGCCGAAATTCCGTCAACAACCAATGGGGGCGAGATGTCCACAACCGAACATGGCACGAAATATGTTCGGAATTCCGGTGAGCGACGTGCGGCAGCCGGTGACCGGCGGGTCAGGCGCACCCGCAAGCTGCTCCATGCGGCGTTCCTGGAACTCGTCGTGGAAAAGGGCTATGACAAGACCACCATCCAGGACATTCTCGACCGCGCCGACGTCGGCCGCTCGACGTTCTACGTCCACTTCCGTGACAAAGAAGCGCTGCTGACGGCGAGTTTCGATGAGATGCGTGATCAGCTCGAGGAGGCGCTCTCAGCGATTCCGATGTCCGGTGTCGTCGACGTAACCTTGCCTGCAACAATGCTTTTCGGTCACGCTCACCGGCATCAACAGATCTACCGCGCATTGTGCGGCCGGCACGGTGGTGACGTGGTCCAGCGTCACTTGAGGCATCTGATCGGCGACGTGCTGCGTAAGCACCTGCAACCCCAATTCGCCTCGGCGGCGTCGGCGGTGCCTGCCGAAGTGGCCGCCGAATTCCACACCTCGGCGACGCTCGGGCTCCTGGCGTGGTGGATCGACCACGACTTCTGCAACGGCCCCCAATGGCTCACCGCGGCGTACCGCACGCTGGCGCTGTCCTGATCTCTCGCCCGTCAGCTACGCCGGGTGTCTCGCACTGCTGGGTAGGCACCGCGCGGAGTCCACGATCTCGGCATCCATGTTCCGCTGCATCATGGTGAGTGCCGCTTTCCCGAGTTCCGGGTCGATATGAGCGACCGCATCGGCCGGGACCACGACGTTGTAGTGCCGCAGGTAGCCGTCGAGTGCGCTGTAAAGGATGCACTGTTCGGTCACTTGGCCGGTGAGAATCAATGTGCTGACGCCGAGCCGCCTGAGCAGATAGTCGAGTGCAGTCGCATAGAACACGCTGTGCCGCACCTTGGTCACGAAGACGTTCCCGTCCATCGGCACAAGAGGTCGGACCAACTCCGGGTAGCGCCCGGCGAGCGCGATATCGACGATGCCCTGGCGGCCGGCACTGAAGTCTTCGTGGTTGTCGTTGACGTACACGACCTCGACACCGTTATGTGCGCGAGCCGCTGTGAGCAGCTGTTGCAGGGGATCGAGAATCTCCGCGACGTTCTGCGCCAGTTCATCGCCATCGGCGTGCTGGTAGTCGTTGAACATGTCGATGATGAGCAGAGCGGTATCACTCATCACCGGTGCATACCCGCAGTGGCCCGTCGGCACACCTGGTCGCCGCAGCTGGGCACCTCACTGTGCCCCGTCACGCAGGATCTGTTGCAGCCCACGCAAAGGGTCGTTCCGATCAGGGGCCGGCCGGGGTGACTGCAGCGCCGACGTCACGTTTCCCGCCGCGGGTGGTGCTGCCGGCGGCAGGGCTTCGGGTCGCGGGGGCGGGGGCACCGCAGCGGGCCGGGCTGCTGCGGTTAGTTTGGCTTCCAGGCGAGGCAGCGCTTCTGCGCGGACCCGGCGGCGTTGGGGCTCCGTGTCGGCGTTGTCTGCGAAGCAATTGGCGGGCGCACTGGTGACGACGCCCTTGGCCGCGGTGTACTGGCGGACAGCGCTGTCATGGTCGGCAGCTGCCGCAGCTCGATCGCCGAGCGTTTCCCGTACCAGTTCGAGATTTACCCGGGCCGGGCATGACTCGGCGGGCGCGGTATGGGCCAAGGCTTGGCTGAAGTCGCGGTCAGCGTCGTGGAGCTGATTCCGCAGCACCGCGAGGGCACCACTGGCGTAGAACGTCCGGGCCGGCTCGACGACGTCGAACAGGCGCAGGATCGCAACATCATCGGATAGTGCTGCGGTGTCACGGTGTGCGTAGTGGTCGGCCGCAGAATTGCCCACCACAGACACAGAAGCCAGTTTGAGGGCGACGATCAGCACGGCCACCACCACTGGCGCGGAGCCGAGCAGTAGTCGGCGGCGTAGCCATCGTCGGTCGCTGTTCACAGCCGGACTCGATCCAGTCGGGTGCGGGCGACTTCGCGCAACACGAGATACAGCTCGATGAGAATGAGGATGGCGGCAGGTCCGGTGAGCGCCCAATAGAGTTCTGTCCCACTGCTGGCGCGGCGGGTGTCTTGTTGGACCGGCGCCGGCGGTTCCGCGAGCGCTTCGGTGGGAATGGATGGGCCGGTGCGTTGTACGTACTGCACTCCGATCTGTTCGGCGACGGACTGCAGTGACGGTATCCCGTCGCTGCCGTAGCCGAGCACCGCGCCACCGGCGACGGAATTGTCCGGCAGCTCGAATTCTCCTTGTGGCGTGCGTCCTTTCGGCGTGCCCGCGCCGAGGTAGTAGACGAGATTCTCGGCCTGCGGGTACTGCTGGGCAGCGCTGAGCAGCTGATAGCGCAGTACCGTGCTCGCGGCGCCGGCATCGGTGGCTGCCGCGTCGGGCGCCGCATAGGTCGCGGCTGCGGTAACCACCGGCTTCAGACTCCAGGAATCTGCCGACAGCGGCCATTCCAGCCGCGGTCCCGACGCGAAGCCGATGACCGCGAATCGGGCCTTGGGATAGTGATCGATCAACTGGGTCACGTCGGAATTTACTTGAGCCGCAGGTGAATTTCCATCAGGACCAGGAGCCGCCATCTCGGGTGAACGGTCGATGACCAGGAAGACATTCGGCTCGCGGGCGTCGGCGGGGTCTTGCGCTGAGGCGGTGGCGCCGAGCACCGGACGCATGGCTGCGGCCATCAACAGGAGCGCGGCGACACTGAGCCCCGTCCAGCGCCACAGCGCCGAACGAGAGGTTGCGCCGCGAGTCAGGCGCCACCAGGCGGCGGCCCGAGTGGCGACGAGTGTTGCGGCCAACAGCACCAGCAGCACCGGCGGCAAGACCGGATTCAGTGTCATGGCCGGACCGCCAACCATCCCGACCAGACCGCCACCAGCAGCAGGGCGGTCAGCAGCGCGATGTCAGGGGTCTCAGCCGGGTTGGTGGTCACGGATCGGGTGCTCGCCTGGGGCGGATGGCTTCTGACATCGCGTAGCGCCGCGGTGACATCCGCATCAGCGGGATAGGACCGGCCACCGGTATCGCGCACGAGCGTGTCAATCGAACCGGCTCCGGTTCCGACGACGAGTGCGTTGATCTGAATGCCGCCTGTGGCTGCGAGGTCTCGAAGCCGGTTGCCGCTGAACATCTGAGCGTCACTTTGTGCGGAGGTGTCCGGTCCGACGTAGACGAGGGATCGCGGTTGCGCCGATTTGGTCGTGAATGAGGGAAACCCCGTCATGCACAGGGCGAGTAGATCATCGACGCCTGGGACGTAGTCGGTGTACGACACCGGCGCGACGAACGGTTCCGCATCATTGCGGCGCTGGTCGTGCGCGTATGCGGTGAATTCCGCTGCGGCGTACTGATAGTCGCGCGTCAGCGGGATGACGCGCCGATTCGCCGATGTCAGACCGATCCGCTCGGTCCCGAATTCGCGAACCGAATCGGCAAAGAACTGCAACGCCTTGCTCACCGTGGCATCGGTCACCGGTGCGCCGACACAGACCATGATGTCTTGTGGCGCAGCAGCGTCGGATCGGCGCGCCAGCGACGGCATGCCCGTCGGCCGCGCCGTCGCCAGGACGGCACCGCAAAAGCCCACCAGGAGAAGCACGATCGCCGACCACACCGTGATCGTGTTCCGGCGCCGTGCGCGGCGGTACTCGGGCAACCTGGTGAGACGGCTGGTGTTGGCGAGCGGGATCAATGCGCCGGGCCGGCTCCGGTGCGGCCAGAGCAGGGCGAAGGCCACACCGGCCGCGAGCGCGACGCAGCCGGTGATCACAGCAGCCCACCACATCAGTCCCATTGCATGATCAGCCCTTCAGCGGCTGCGCATGCCGCAGCGACGTCGACATCAGAGCGCGGATTGAACTGCACATCGACGAGTTCGGACAGCAGTGGTGCGGCATCACCCACGGGGCTCGCGGCAATGGCCCCGAGGTGCATGTACTGCACCCGCACGCCGGTCACCGACTGGAGGAACCTGCGCACCGCGCGGCTCAGTGCGGCCCCGGCTGCCGGTGCCGGCACATCACCCGAGCCATACCGTTTGGCAATGGCTCGGATGTCGCGCACTGCGCGGAGCTTGATCACTTCGCCCTTGACGACCCGGATCAACCGCGCATCGGCGAACCGCCGAGTCGGCGTCGTCGCGATGAACAGCCATGAATACCAGGCGATCACCAGGAGTACCAGCACAGCGGCGACCCACGGCCACCACGCGGAGTAGGGCGTGGGGTCCATCACGTACCGCAGCAGATCATCGTCTGGCACGCCCGTACACCCCTGTCATCGCCGTGAGTGCAGTCCTGATCTCGGCACTGGCGTCGATCCGCGCATGCGGGATCCCCAGCTGGGCCATGAACTCTGAGAACTGCTGCGTGCGTTCGGATTCAGCCTTTCGATACGCTTTGTCGACGGCCTGGTCGAGCGCGGTGGGCGGCAACAGCAGGCGACCGTCCGCGGTGTCGAAGCCTCGGCCGGTATCCGCACCGACAAGAGGCGACATATCGGTTACAGCGGCCCACAGCACGTCGTGCCGAGCCGCCAACGATCTCAGCACCTCGCGTAGTGAATCTGTGATGTCCGGCTCGTCAGAGACGATGAATACCAGTAATTGGTGTCGGTAATGCCTTGCCACCCAATTGAGTTGGACGAGTATGTCGCTGTGTCCGGGGCCGTCGGCGGCGAGCTGGCGATAGTGGTGCAGCATGCGCTCGATGTGGCTTTCCCCGCGTCGCAGCCGGATGTTGACGCAGCCACGTCTGTCGCCTGCGACCATTCCGATTTCATCGGAGCGGCGCAAGGTCACCAGACCGATCGCACCGATGACATGCATGACGATGTCTCGCTTCAATTCTCCCGAACCGGTGAGTGCCGCCACGTTCCGCCCCGCGTCGGCGACCACAAGGATTTTGTGGTGCTTCTCGGAGACGAACTGTTTGACCAGTGTGTGGCCAGACCGAGAACTGGCCTTCCAGTCGATGTCGCGGACATCGTCACCGGGAACGTATGGTCGCAACTCGTCGAATTCCAGGCTGCGGGTGTGGATCAGCGCGTAGTGGCCGCCCTCCAGCAGGCTGCCCGCATCGCGTCCGAAATGAGCCTTCGCGGCGTCGAGATATCTACCCATGTCGGCCTCACGGCACCGGGACCGTCTGCAGTACCGCGTCGACCACGACGTCGGGGCTGATCTGCGCGCTTGCGGCTTCGAAGCCGAGAATGAGCCGGTGCCTCAGCACGCGATGCGCGAGCAGTGAGATATCCTCGGGCACAACGTGTCCGCGGTCGCGCAGGAGCGCAAGTGCGCGTGCGGACCTGCAAAAGGCGATGGTGGCGCGCGGACTGGCGCCGTATTCGATGAGACGGGCCAGGTTCGGGGGCAGATGTTGGGCCGGCTCGCGTGTGACGCCGACCAACCGGCTTGCGTACGCGACGAGCGCGCGATCCAGATGGACAGAGCGCACGATCTCCTGCATGCGGCGGACGTCGTCGAGGGTTACCACGGGGGCCGCACGTTGCGTGCGGTCGTAACGCCCGGCGTCCATGCGGTCGATGATCTCGACCTCGTCGACGGTGGACGGATAAGCCACGAGTTCTTTGAGCATGAAACGGTCGGTCTGCGCTTCAGACAGGGGATAGGTGCCTTCCTGATCCACGGGGTTTTGCGTGGCGATGACGAGAAACGGCTCGGGTATCGGATATTCGACGCCGGCGATGGTCGTCTGACGTTCCTCCATCGCCTCGAGCATGGCGCTCTGCGTCTTGGCGCTCGAGCGGTTGACCTCATCGAGCAACACGATGTTGGCGTGCACAGGCCCCAACTGAGTGGTGAACGAGTTCGTGTCCGCCTCGTAGATCTGAGTACCGATGATGTCGCTGGGCAATAGATCTGGCGTGCATTGGATGCGTCGAAAGCTGCCACCGACGGCAGCTGCCAGTACCCGCGCCGCCGTGGTCTTGGCCAGACCGGGAACACTCTCGATCAGTAGATGTCCGCCGGCGAGCAGCGCGATGAGCATGGTTTCACGCAGCCGCTCCTGGCCCACCACCAGGTGAGAGAACGCGGATGCCACTGCGCCCACGATGTTTCGGGCCTCCGCGATGTCGCGTGGGCTGGGCTGCAGTCGGGAGAGTGTCATCGAACCTTCCACGTAGGGACGCCATCACGGTTTGAGCATCACCTTGACGGCACCATCCTGCTTCTTCTGGAAAATGTCGTAGGCGTGCGGCGCATCATCAAGGGGCAGAACGTGACTGGCGAATGTGTCGACGCCCAGTGGATCATCGTCGCCGAGCAGCGGCAGGATGTCCTCGACCCACTTCTTCACATTGGCCTGGCCCATCCTCAGCTGTACCTGCTTGTCGAACAGGGTGAGCAGGGGCAACGGATCGGACATGCCGCCGTATACGCCGATCAGCGATATGGTGCCGCCTCGTCGGACGATGTCGATCGCCGAGTAGAGCGCATCCAGCCGATCCACCCCGAAGTTCTGCATCATCGGTTTGGCCAACGCGTCGGGCAGTGTCGCCGTCATCCGCTGCAATGTCTGTGCCACCGGCGAACCATGGGCCTCCATGCCCACCGCATCGATCACGGAGTCGGTGCCGCGGCCGTCGGTCAGCGTTCGAATGGTGTCGCCTATGGTGCCGTCCACCGCGTTGAGGTCGACGGTGTGAATACCGCGTTCCGCCGTGCGCGCCAGCCGTTCCGGAACGCGGTCGACGCCGATCACTCGATAGCCGAGGTGGTGGGCGATCCGGGCACACATGTCGCCGATCGGTCCCAGGCCCAGGACAGTGACGCTGCCGCCTTCGGGAATGTCGGCGTAGGCGACCGCTTGCCAGGCGGTGGGCAGCACGTCGGACAGATACACGAATCGCGAATCCGGTGGTCCCTCAGGCACTTTGATGTGGGTGAATTGTGCCTGGGGCACCCTGAGATACTCGGCCTGGCCGCCCGGAACCTGGCCGTACAGTTCCGAATAGCCGAACAACGCCGCGCCTTTTCCATGGTCGCGAACCTGCGTTGTCTCGCATTGCGTGTAGAGCTGGTGGTTGCACATGTAGCAGTGCCCACAGGAAATCTGGAACGGCACCACAACCCGGTCGCCGACGGCCAACCCGTCGACGCCGCTGCCGACTTCGCGGACGATGCCCATCGGCTCGTGCCCGAGGATGTCGCCCTCGTGCATGAACGCCCCGAGCACCTCGTACAGGTGCAGGTCCGACCCGCAGATGTTCGTCGATGTGACTTCGATGATGGCGTCGGTCGGTGCGTGGATCTCGGGGTCCGGCACCGTGTCGACCCGAACATCTCGTCGGCCATGCCAAGTAACGGCCTTCACGGCAAGACTCCTATCGCTGATTCCGACCATCGCCGGGGTGCGTGGACGGTTTGCAAGAATCCAGCTGTGGCTACCCCAACAGCGGTATCCCAAAACCCAAGGCGTCGCGCCATGTCCTGCTCGGAGAACCGGTGATGAAATCAAGCAGCGCTTTCGACGACTTCGTCGACCTGTTGGACTATCCGATGTTCGTGGTCACGGCCCGGGCCGATGGCCGGATGGGCGGATGCCTGGTCGGTTTCGCCACCCAGGCCAGCATCGACCCGCCGAGGTTCCTGGTCGGCTTGTCTCGTCAGAACCACACGACCTCGATCGCGCGCGCGGCCACCCATCTCGCGGTTCATGTGTTGCCGCGCGAGGACGTGCCGTTGGCCGAATTGTTCGGCGGGGAGACGGGTGATGCCGTCGACAAGTTTGAGCAATGCGACTGGTATCTCGGACCGGAAGGGACCCCGATTCTCGCGGCAGCGATGGGGTGGTTCGTCGGCGAGATCGTGCAGAGATTCGACATGGGGGACCACGTCGGTCATCTACTGGTACCGGTGACGGGATCCGCGGCCAACGCCGGGCGCCGGCCCGTGTACTTCACCGACGTGAAGGACCTCAGCCCGGGGCACGGGGCGTAGCCCGATTGCCGAGCGCGACAATTGTCGGATGACGGAAACTGCCGCAACGCCCCCATGCCCTGAATGTGCCAGTGAGTACACCTACGAGTCCGGAGCGCTCTACGCCTGCCCTATGTGCGGCCATGAGTGGGCTGAGGGCGACAACGGGGAGGGCGACACCGACAGCGGGCGCGTGGTCAAGGACGCCGTCGGCAACGTACTGGTCGACGGCGACACCGTCACGCTCGTCAAGAGCGTCAAGGTGTCGGGTGGCGGCGGCGGTGCCATCAAGGTGGGCACCAAGGTTCGTGGCATCACGCTCATTACCGACGGTGTCGGCGATCACGACATCGATGCCAACGTGCCGGGTTTCGGTCGCCTCCAGCTCAAGTCGAGCGTCGTCAAGAAGTCCTCCTGAGTCCGATTCGCCGAGGGCGTTGTACAGCACGATGCTCGTGGCGACGCCCGTATTTGTCCATGAGCTTGTCTGCCAAACAGTCGGGACCCCCACCTTGGGCGGACGCGTTGTGGCGCCGTGTCGGGGGTGCGGTGTACGTTCGAACGTATGAGCGAACGTTTGGTGGACCCCGGCGCCGGTGAGGGGTTGTTGCTGGGTCGTATCGCCGAGCTCGAGCGGGTGAAAGCGGCTGCGGCGGCCGAGCAGGCGCGGCTGGCGGCCGCGGTGGAGGCGTGGCGGATCGAGGAGGCGCGTGCGGGTGGTCCGCGGGTGTCGCGGGCCGCATTGGGCTCGGAAATTGGGTTGGCGCGGCAGGAGTCCCCGCATCGGGGTGAGCGGTTGATGGCGATGGCCCGGATTTTGGTGGCGGATATGCCGTGCACGCTGGCAGCACTGGAGGCGGGTGTGCTGTCGGAGCATCGGGCGGAGCTGATCACCAAAGAGGCGGCGTGTTTGTCGGTGTTGGATCGTCAGCTTCTGGACGTTGAACTGTGTGCGGACCCGGCCCGCTTGGCGGGGTTGGGGAACACGCAGGTTTCGGCGGAGGCGGCGCGGATCGCCTATGAGTTGGATCAGCAGACGATGGTGGAGAAGATGACCCGGGCGCGGGCTGCGCGGCATGTGCGGTTCCGGGTGGGCCCTGACGGCATGATGTCGATGTCGATGACGGTGCTGCTGCTGGCTGCGCAGGGTCAGCTGGTGCGCCAGACACTCGCGCGTGAGGCGGCTTCGGTCGTGGCGGCGGGGTCGGGGCGCAGTCGTGCGCAGGTCATGGCGGACGTCGTGGTGGAGCGGGTCACGGGCCGCAATCCGGTCGAGTCGCCCGTGCCGGTGACGGTCAATCTGGTGCTCTCGGATCAGACGCTGCTGGCCGGGGGCGAGGAGCCCGCGCAGTTGGATGGCTATGGGCCCATTCCGGCGGTGCTGGCTCGCGACCTGGTGCTGGCTGCGGCCGCTGATGAGAAGGCGGGGGCAGCGGTGCGGCGGTTGTATGCCCAGCCCGGCACCGGCAAGTTGGTGGCGATGGAATCGAAGGCGCGGGCGTTTCCGAAAGGCTTGGCGCGGTTCATCGCGTTGCGCGACCAGATTTGTCGGACCCCGTACTGCAACGCGAGGATTCGGCACACCGACCACGTCACGCCGCATGTCAAGAGTGGGCCGACCAGTGCGCACAATGGGGATGGGCTGTGTGAGCACTGCAATTACGTCAAAGAAGAACCCGGCTGGCAGGCGGCCGCGAGTTACGACCGGTACGGCCGGCACACGATCGCGCTGACTACGCCTTCGGGAGCGGTCTACACCTCAACGGCGCCACCGACGCCGGAGGGATTGCGCATCTTCACCCGCGATGTCCACATCGCGCGCATCAAACCCGCCGCCTAGTCAATCAACCGGCGACTACGGCCAGGTGCCGGGTCGTGGCGCCGGGCCGGCCGGCGGAGCGGGACGCAGTGCTGCACCGGGCGCAGGCGTGTTCTGCAACGCGCCCAAACACAGGCCGAGTCGTCCTGGCAGACAAGGGATGTTGCCCGAACCGCCATAGCTGTTGTTGGGTTGGTTCTGCGACCAGCAGATGCCGGTACGGGGATCGAGGATGGTCCCGCCCGCGCACGGAGCGGTCGACGCCGTCGGCGGACTGTCCCACGGGGCGGACAACAAGAGCATGCCGCTGCAGATGGATACCGTCAGGAAGTTGGACGACCGTAACCGCAATTTCATGGTCATGTTCTCCCTATGCGGTGATTTTGGTCTGGGCTTCGATCACGTCGGCGGCATCGATCACGACTTGTTCCTGGCCCTGGAGAGCATCTGCATTGAGCTGCAGGACAAACAGTGCATCTTTGGCGGGAATGATCACCGTTTTCTGCGCGACGACCCGTGCCTTGCCGTTGTAGGTGTAGGTACCGGCTGACTGGATTGCTTCAAAGCCGCTCAGCGAGCTCTTTTCCGGTTCGCCGAGGGGCTTGAAATCTGGCAGGTTTTCCAGCTGGCCGGGGGCGTACTTCAGGATCATCGCCGGATCAACCTTGCCGGTCAGCTTCGAAGCGATGGCGATCATTGTTGGCGGATCGCTGGGGTCGGCCGCTTTGTCGTAAACGATTGCGCCGTAGGCCCAAGCCGGGGTTTTGTCCCCGGCGCTACTCCAGCCCGGCGGGAACGGAAAGTCGAAGTCCGGTGTGCCGGGTTGGTTGGGTTTGAACGGTGTCTCGGCGATGTTGTTCTCGGTGATGTAGTCGTTGATCGTCTTGTTGGGGCCGGCAACCTGCGGCCTGGAAGGCGCTGTCGCGCTGGGCGATCCAGGCGAGGAGGGCACGCTTGGCGGTCCCGACTCGGTTCTGGTCGAGGTGCTACATCCGGCGAGCGCGATCGCCACGGCCGCCAGCGCCACCGTCGCAGTCGTCAGCACATTGGTCATCGGCCTGCAACTCCTCGCGTCGCCTTCTCTACGCGTGAGCGTAGTCATCGATTGACGGATGCGTCAGATTATTGACCGCCGAGTCATCCCGGCGGCCCGGCGCCCTTCCGGCCTGTTTGCTGCCGTACTAGCGTCAGGGCAGCGGCAGTTCACTTCGGAGGGGTAGGTGTCATGCGGGTTCTGGTCACTGGCGGTACCGGTTTTGTCGGCGGTTGGAGCGCGAAAGCCATTGCCGACAAAGGGCATTCGGTCCGATTCCTGGTCCGCAATGCCGCCCGGCTGCAGACGAGCGTTGCCAAGCTGGGTGTCGATGTCACGGACCACGTGGTCGGCGACATCACCGATCGGGACTCGGTGCTGCGCGCCTTGGACGGGTGCGATGCGGTGCTGCATGCCGCGGCGCTGGTTGCCACTGATCCCAACCAGACGGCGCAGATGCTGAGTACCAACATGAACGGTGCGCGCAACGTGCTCGGCGGCGCCGTCGAACTCGGCCTGGATCCGATCATTCACGTATCCAGCATCACGGCGCTGTTCAATCCCGACGTCGACAAGCTCGACGCCGACCTGCCGGTGTTCGGCGGTACCGACGGCTACGGCCGGTCCAAGGCCCAGGTCGAGATCTACGCCCGTGGGATGCAGGACGCCGGTGCACCCGTGAACATCACCTATCCCGGCATGGTGATGGGTCCGCCCGTCGGTAACCAATTCGGTGAAGCCGGAGAGGGGGTGGCCCAGGCACTTCAACTCGGTGCGATTCCTGGTCGGAGCGCCGCGTGGACTGTGGTCGACGGGCGGGATCTGGCCGACCTGCACGCGGCGCTGTTGGAACCCGGAAAGGGGCCACGTCGCTATATGGCCGGCGGCCACCGCATCCCGGTGGACGAGTTGGCTCGGCTGCTGAGCGAGGTCGGAGACAAGACCATGCTCTCGGTTCCGGTTCCCGATACGGTCCTGCGAATCGCTGGGCAACTGCTCGATCGGCTGGGCCCGTTCCTGCCATTCCAGACTCCGTTCACCGAAGCCGCCATGCAGTACTACACCCAGATGCCGGACTCGGACGATACGCCGAGCGAGCGCGAACTGGGCATCACCTACCGCGACCCACGAATCACTCTGGCCGACACGGTCGCCGGGCTCCGCGCGCTCAACCGCTGAGTCGACACATTCCCCAGTTCTGCGATTGCCAGGAACTGCTGATAGTTTGCGGCCGTGTCCGTGCTGAACCGCAGAGCCTTCCTGGCCGGTCTCGGGGCAGCCATCACGATTCCCCCCGCTGTGGCGACCATCGAGGTCGCGCGTACAGCGCTGGCCACTGCGGTTACCGCGCCCCACGCCGCGGCCTCGGCGGCGCAGACGCCGGAACTCGCCAGGACCGCGGTCAGGCAGGGCATGACGGCGCTGCTGCCGCCACCACCGCCCGCGGCACGCGTCGCGCTGCCCGGCAGCGGCGTGCTGAGCGTTCTCCCGGGGCAGGGCGATCTCCTGGCCCTGACCGTCGACGACGGCGTCGACAGTGACGTCGTGCGGCTGTACACCCAGTTCGCGAAGGACACCGGCATCCGGCTGACGTTCTTCGTCAACGGCTCTTATCGGTCGTGGACCGACAACGCGTCCCTGTTGCGGCCGCTGGTCGAATCGGGCCAGATCCAGCTGGGTAACCACACCTGGTCGCATCCGGACCTCACCACGCAGTCGCCGGCGCAGATTGCCGACCAGATCCAGCGCAACCATGCGTTCCTGTCCAACACGTACGGGGTGGATGCGCGTCCGTATCTGAGGCCGCCGTACGGCCGGCACAACGCCGCTGTACGGGCCGTCGCCGCCGACCTCGGCTACACGCTCACCACCATGTGGACGGGTTCCTTGGCGGACTCGACGGTCATCACCGAGGACTACATCGTGAAGATGGCCGACACGCATTTCCGGCCGCAGAACATCGTTCTCGGCCACCTCAATCATGCCCCGGTGACTCACGTCTTCGATCGGCTCGCCGACGTCGTCCGGAGTCGCAACCTGCGGACGGTCACTTTCAACGACGTCTTTCTCCCCAACCACCCGACGCCATAGACCTTGTCGCATCTGGCGAGTCGCATCTGGAGAAAAGAAATGCGCCGACCCGTTCAACGGCGTAGAAGTTGTGGAGCCGGATTGGTGACGACTAAAGGGGTTCGATGGTGAGGCAACGGGTTGCGATCGGTGCGGTCGGCACTGCGGTCTTCGTCGGGTTCGCCGGAGTCGGCTGCACAAATGAGAAGCCGTCGTCGGAGCAGCCGAGTTCGACCAGCAGCTCGACCAGCAGCACTACCAAGGCCACGTCTTCGACGTCCAGCACAGCTGCTTCGCCCACGGCGTCCGTGTCCGGCAATCCGCCGCCCGGTCAGGCCGAGGTGACCGTCGACGGTGTGCGACAGAACATCACCGGCAATGTGGTCTGCACCAATGCGGTCGGTAATTTCAACATCGCCATCGGCCAGAAGGTCTCAGGTGTGGCGGTGGTGCTGACGCCGGATGCCGCGACCGTGCATTCGGTGATCCTGGGCAACGTCAATGGCGTCATTCTCGGCTACCAGCAGGGTATGTCGGGTGGTCAGGCCACCGCGTCCAAGGACGGCAACACGTACACCATCAGCGGTAGCGCGACCGGGGTGACGGCAGCGCTACCGCCCGTGATGGTGACCAAGCCCTTCGAGATTCGGGTTACCTGCAGCTGAGCCTCACGCCGCGATCTGCGTGACGTTGCGGTCCTTGTGCGACTCGGGGCGTGGGCGCGTCATCATCGAGTGGGACCGGCCATAGGCGAAGTACAGCACCACGCCGATCGCCATCCAGATGAGGAACCGCAGCCAGGTCTCGACTTGCAGGTTCAGCATCAGCCACAGGCAGGACAGCGCGGCGAGGATCGGCACAACCGGTACGAAGGGCACGCGGAAGCCACGCTCGAGGTCGGGCCTGGTCCTGCGCAGGATCGGAACGCCGATCGCCACGAGGATGAAGGCGACGAGCGTGCCGATGTTGACCATTCCGGCGAGCGTGCCGAAGTCCACGAACGCCGCCAGGACCGCGCACACGACACCCACGATGACCGTCAGTCGCACCGGCGTGCCGTGCTTGCCGGTGTGCGAGAGGCGGCGGGGGAGCAGACCGTCGCGGGACATCGCGAACAAAACGCGGGTCTGCCCGAGGAACATGACCATCACGACGGTCGAGAGCCCGGCCAGTGCGCCGATCGAGATGATGTTCTTGGCCCAGGTGTCTCCGTGGAGTGCGAATGCCGTTGCAAGGGTGGACGTTTCACCTTGCAGTTGGGTGTAGGGCACCATGCCGGTGAGAACGAAAGACACCGCGACGTAGCAGACGGTGACGATGGCCAGCGCACCGAAGATGCCGCGAGGGACGTCGCGCTGCGGGTTACGGGTTTCCTCCGCGGCGGTGGCGACCACGTCGAAGCCGATGAAGGCGAAGAAGGCGATGCTGGCCGCCGTCAGCAGGCCCAGCCACCCGAAGCTCGTGCCGCCGGTGCCGGTGAGGAACGCCAGCATCGACTGATGCACGCCGTCGGCCTTCGCGGACGGCTGCGCGGCCGGGATGAACGGCGTGAGGTTCGAGGCCTTGAAGTAGGTGGCACCGACGACGAGGATCAGCACGATCACCGAGAGCTTGATCGCGACGGCGACAGCGGAAACCCGCGACGACAACTTGGTTCCGGTCGCCAGCAGGAACCCGACGATCGCGATGATCACCAGTGCGCCCCAGTCGAACTTGATGGACCCGAGATGCACGACCGGTGGCACCGCGCCGCCGAGCACTTCGCCGAGATATTGCGACCAGCCTTTGGCGACGACCGCCACCGCGAGCGCGAACTCGAGGATCAGGTCCCACCCGATGATCCACGCGACCAGTTCACCGAAGGTGGCGTAGGCGTAGGTGTAAGCGCTGCCGGCGACGGGCACAGTCGAGGCGAACTCGGCGTAGCACAGCGCGGTGAGCCCGCACGTGATCGCCGCGATGATGAACGCCACCGACACGGCCGGTCCCGCCATGTTGCCCGCGGTCTGAGCGGTAAGGGTGAAGATGCCGGCGCCGATGACGACGGCAACGCCGAAAACAGTGAGATCCCTTGCCGTCAGGTCTTTGCGGAGCTTCGAGTCGGGTTCATCGGTGTCCCGGATCGACTGCTCGACTGACTTGGTGCGGAACAGCCCGCCGCCGGCGCCCATCAGATGGCTCCGTCGAGCCGCTGTTCGGCGAACAGGTTCGCGGCAGCGCCGATGCTGATGCCCGTTTCGCGCGCGGCCGCGATGATGTCGCGGCAGCGGTCGAAGATGCGGCTCACGTCGGCTTCGACAGTCGCGCGTTCTGCGCCGTGCAACTCGCCGGCCACCTGGATGAGGCCGCCGGCGTTGGCGACGAAGTCAGGTACCCAGGTGATCCCGCGACGGCCGAGCAACAACTCGACGTCCGGGGTCGCGAGTTGGTTGTTTGCGGCACCGCAAATCAACTTCGCCTCGATGGTGTCAGCGCTCATAGGCGTCAGAGTAGCCCCGAGGGCACACGGAGCATAGACATCGACCGGGGCGTCGGCAACCGAATTGAGCAGGCGCACCGACGGGTACGCGTTCGAGAGGTGCTGCAGTGCCGCGTCGTTCACGTCGGTGGCGTAGACCTCCGCACCGTCGGCGAGCAGCAGGCCGATGAGTTCGCGACCCACCTTGCCGACGCCCTCGACCCCGACGGTCCTTCCCGCCAACGTTGCTGCGCCCCAGACGGATTCGGCACCTGCGCGCATGGCGTTGAAGACGCCCAGCGCGGTCAGGCGGGCGCTGTCGCCGGAGCCGCCCGCGGCGGCGCTGCGGCCGGTCACGTGCTCGGTGTACTTGCCCATGACGTCCAGGTCATCGGTGTTGGTGCCGACGTCACCCGCGGTGACATACCGTCCACCCAGGGTGTTGACGTAGCGGGCGAAAGCGGCGAACAGTGCTTCGCTCTTGTCGCTCGTAGGGTCGCCGATGATCACGGACTTGCCGCCGCCCAGGTTGACGCCGGCGGCTGCGGCCTTGTACGACATGCCCCACGACAGCCGCAGCACATCCTCGAGTGCCTCGAATTCGTCGGCGTACGGGTACATGCGGCAGCCGCCGAGGGCCGGTCCCAGGGCCGTCGAGTGAATGGCGATGATCGCCTTCAGGCCGGACTCGGCATCCTCGCAGAACACGACCTGCTCGTGGCTGCGGGAGCTCAACTTGTGCGAGCGACCGAATACTCCGGCTGGGGTGGACACCGGTGTGGTGGACACAGAGGTCACTACTACTTCCTTTCTGGTGCCGCATGTTTGGCGGCGTGGGTTGACACTGCCGTAGGTGTGGCGGCAGGACAGCTGGGTGGCCCGTCAGGCCGGGATGCCGAGCTCGCGCAGGCGTGCCCAGTACAGTTCGACGTTGCCTAGTTTGATGTCCTCGTATCCGCGGACCATGTCGGGCAGCCCGGCTGCCTCGACGGCCGTGGCGTAGTTGTCGACGGTGAGGCCTGCGGCGAGGCGGAGCACCATATCGGAGTAGTGAGACAGCAACTGCCGCTCCACTTTCCGGACGTGGGCGTAGCCGAACGGATCCAGCTTGGTGCCGCGCAGCACCTTGGCCTTGGCGAGGAGTTTAAGCGCCACATGCGATTTCGGCCCGAAGCCGACCTTTTTCGCGCGGCCCATGGCACGCAGCGCCGGCGGATGCAGCTTGTACGTGAGGTTCTCCCCACCGGGAACCTGTGCCTGCACGTCGGCAAGGAACGCCGGATCGACAAGCAGGCGTGCGACCTCGTACTCATCCTTGTAGGCGGTGAACTTGTGCAGCCCGCGCGCCACCGCCTCGCTCAACGCGGTGCTGCCGGTGATGGTGCGCTCAGACTGCCAGATCGCCTGGACGGTTTCGATGTAGCGCCGCGCGACTTTCGCGTTCTGGTAGCGCACCAACTCGCCGGCCCGCAGTTCGACCAGCCGGCGTACCTCGCCGTCGAACGTGGTGCTGGCCAACAGCTCCGGGCTCGCCACGGCCGGCACTGCCTTCGGCCGAGCCGCGTCCACGGCGGCGGCGAAGGCGGCCGGATCGGCGACCGCAACGCGGCCCCAGCGGAAGGCCGCGATGTTGGCGGCGACCGCGACACCGTTGATGCCAATGGCCTCTTCGATGCTTGCCTCGGGCAGGCGCAGTCCGCCGTTCTGGAAGGCGGCGCCGACGACCAGGAAGTTGGCCGCCGCAGTGTTGCCGAACAGGGCTTGTGCCGCGGCGAGCGCGTCGAAGTGGGTCAGGGTGTGGGTGTTGGCCGTCAGCCGGTCCAACAACAACTGGGTCGCCGGGTAGGCAACAGACTTGTCGTACACCATGTCGCCGGTGGGCGTCTGGCTCGTCGAAGCGACCGCGATGGTGCGCTCCGCGCTGCCGTAGGCCAGGTTCCCGTTGTCGGTCGCGGTCAGCAGGTCGATCGCGATGATGCAGTCGGCGCTGCCCGAGGTGAGCCGGTTGGACGGCTCCAGCGCGGTCGTCGAGAACCGCAGGTGTGACACGACCGGGCCGGCCTTCTGGCTCAGGCCGATCTGGTCGAGGCTCTCCACCTCGTAGCCCGCGCGCAGCGCTGCGGTGGCCAGGACCTGGTTCACCGTGACGATACCGGTGCCGCCGATACCGGCCAGCAGGACGTTCTGGGTGCCGCTCGGAACACCGAATCCCGGATCGGCGACGCGCGGCGGTTCGGCGCTCTTACGCCGGGATGTCTTGCGGCCCTTCTTTTCCGGGGCCAGCTCGACCGTGACGAACGACGGGCAGTCGCCGTCGAGGCACGTGTAGTCGGTATTGCAGGACGTCTGGTCGATGCGAGTCTTGCGGCCGAATTCGGTGTCGACCGGTTGGACGGACAAGCAGTTCGACTTGGTGCCGCAGTCGCCGCAGCCTTCACAGACGGCTTCGTTGATCACGACGCGGGTGTTGCGGGTGGGCAGCGTGCCGCGCTTGCGCTGGCGGCGCGCGTCGGCGGCGCAGTGCTGGTCGTAGATGAGCACGGTGACGCCCGGGATCTCGCGCAGCACCTTCTGTGCTTCGTCCAGCCGGTCGCGATGCCACAGCAGCGTGCCCTTCGCGAGAGCTTTCTTGTTGTGCCGCTTGGGTTCATCGGCACAGATGATTATCTGCTTGACGCCTTCGGCGGTCAGCTTGTGGGTGAGGCCCGCGACGACCAGACCACCCTCGACGTCCTGTGCGCCGGTCATGGCGACGACTTCGTTGTAGAGCAGTTTGTAGGTGATGTTGACCCCTGCGGCGATGCAGGCCTGGACTGCGAGCTGACCGGAGTGGAAGAAGGTGCCGTCACCGACGTTCTGGAACAGGTGTGGAACATCGGTGAACGGAGCCTGCCCGATCCACTGGCTGCCTTCGCCGCCCATCTGCGTGATGCCGACGACGGCGCTGTCGCTGCGACCCGACATGGTGACCAGGGTGTGGCAGCCGATGCCGCCGCCGCCGATCGAGCCCTCGGGGATCGCGGTGGACCGGTTGTGCGGGCAGCCGCTGCAGAAGTACGCGGTTCGTTTGGCGGACAACACTTCCAGTGACAGTGCGGGCGGCGGCGTGCGCTTCAGTTCGACATGATCGCGCAGCACGCGACGTAGCGGCGCCAGCAGGCGGGCGGCGGTCAATTCACCGCCGACCGGGAACAATGGCGCTCCCGCGGCATCATGTTTGCCGATGATCTGCGGGGCTTGGGCGGTGCCATAAAGGATTTCGCGGATCTGGGTTTCGATGAACGCGGTCTTGTCCTCGACGACCATCACCTGCTCGAGGCCGCGCGCGAACCCCATGACCGACTGCTGGCCCACTGGGTAGGGCATGCCGATGCGCAACAGGCGAATTCCGGCACGGTGCAGCGCCGTGTCGTCGACACCGAGGTCGAGCAGCGCCTGGCGGACGGCGTCGAAGGTGGTGCCGGTGGCGGCGATGCCGAGCTTTGCCCGGGCTGGGTCGACTTCGAGTACGTCGAGAGCATTGACGTCGCCGAAGGCGCGCACCGTCGCCCAGCGCGGGCCGTAGAGATCGGCCTCGGCCAGCAGGCTGTCGGCCGGTGCGGCCATCGGACGCTGGAGATAGGTGAACGGCTTTCCGTCCCAGAGGATTTCGGGATCGGTGATCGCGAGGTCGGCCACGTCCGCGTCGACCGTCCATGCGCCGTCGGCAACGTCGGCCACGATCTTCATGGCCACGACACAGCCCGAGGCCCGCGACAGTGCGACGCCCTGCATGCCCATCGTGATGATCTCTTCGGCGTTGCGCGGGAACAGGACCGGGATGCCGAAAGCCGCAAGGGACCGCTCGCTCACGGCGGGTACGGTCGACGACTTGGACGCCGGGTCGTCTCCGACGAGCAGCAGGACGCCGCCGCGTGGATTCACCCCGTACATGTTCGCGTGGCGCAGCGCGTCGGTGGCGCGGTCGACACCCGGCCCTTTGCCGTACCAGACGCCGATGACACCGTCGTGGGTCGCCCTGCCTGCCGGAAGGTCGGTCTGACTGCCCCATACCGAGGTGGCGGCGAGCTCCTCGTTGAAGCCCGGGGTGAAGACGACGTCGTGTTCGGTCAGCACGCTCGGCATGCCCAACAGCATCTTGTCGACGCCGCCCAGGGGGCTGCCCTGGTAGCCGGAGACGAAGGTGGCGACGCGGCGTCCCGCGCGCAGATCACGGACGTGCTGCTCGACCAACATCCGGGCGATGGCCTGCACACCGGTCAGGAGCACCGGTCCGGCGCCGGAGCGGTACCGGTCGTCGAGGTCGTAGGGCGCGGCGGGCTCCGCCGCTGCGCGTTCGGTTCGGGACAAGACACTGGTCATCGACAACCTCCACACTTTCCGCCGCTCAGATCACCAGTCGTCAAGCGCGAACTATGGCAATCAGTGCAGCGAAATCTGCCCCTGTGGGTTATCTACGTCAACAGTCGGCGAAAATATTGATCAAACTGCTCAATTGTGACGTGGCACACTGTGACGCACGCATCATTTTGTTCGATGTTGGGTCACGTGCTGCACGAGGGGCAGTGATCGGTATTCGACCGGAGTCGCCATGGCAAGCATGGTCTCGGAATGCTTGACGCCGTCGATGCGGTGAACGCGCTGGATCACGCTGAGCAGTTCTTCCTGCGTCTGGGCGGCAATGCGGGCCAGCAGATCCGCTCGCCCGGTCGTGGCATGGACCTCCAGTACATGCGGGATGTCCTGCAGCGCCGCGATGATGGCGTTCATCTTGGTCTGGTCCGTCTCGATGAAGACCAGTGCATGTACCGCGAACCCGAGCTGGGACAGGTTGATGTTCGGTGGGTAGCCCCGCACCAGCCCGGATTCTTCGAGCCGCCTCATCCGGGCCTGGACCGTGTTCCGGGCGACCTTCAGTCGCGACGCGAGCTCGAGAATCGGCGTCCGCGGGTCGGCGGCCAGCTCCGACAGCAGCGCGGCGTCCAGAGCGTCGAGCTTGATGGTCATGCGGCATTTTCCCACGGGGACACCGCGGGTTTACTCCGATTCGGCGACAGTCGTCTGCGCTTCGCACCGGACGTCGAAGTTGACCGAATTGGCGATGAAACACAGGTGGTGGGCACGCTCGTGCACGTCGGTGAGCGCGTCGCGGTGGCGGCCGTCGGCGATCTGCACGACAGGCCGCAGCACCACCTCGGTGAAATATCCACCGCCGTCGGGGGTTTGGGCCATGGTGCCCGACGGGTGGTCGGTGTACCCGGTCACGACGATGCCCTCTTGAGAACACAGGGCCAGGACCCACAGCATGTGACATTGCGACAGGGACGCCACGAGCAGTTCCTCCGGGTTCCAGCGCTGCGGGTCGCCGCGGAACGCCGGGTCAGCACTACCCGCGATCGTGGGCTTGCCATCGGCGCTGACGTCGTGAGCACGGGCGTACTCGCGGTAACCGGAGGTGCCGCTGCCGGTGTTGCCCGTCCAGGTGACCTCGAGCTCGTAGTGGTGCGTTTTCGCCATGGTTCAGTGTCTACGAGATCAGTGATCACTCTTCGACTTGGGGGCTGATTCGGCGTGGCTGCTTCCGCCGTCGTGGCCAGCGTGATCGCTGCTCTTCGCAGTGCGCTTGGCGGACGGCGTGGAAGCACTTCCCCCACCCGCGGGCTGCTTTGTCGCCTCGGCCGATTGTTCGGTGTGCGAGTCAGAGGCAGCTGCCGACTTCGGCGCTGAGGACGGTTTTGATTTGGTCGATGTGGTGCTCGGTTTCGGTGACGTGGCGTTGTCGGTTGGTGACTCTGCTTGTGCGTCTGGGGATTTGGCTCCCGTGGTGCCTCGGCCGGCACGGGTCCGTGGCGTAGCGGTGGCGGCGGCGGTCTTCTCGCCAGTCTGGACGGCTGTGGCAGTGGTCGCGGCGGTCTTCGCGGCGAGTTGCGACGGCGCGGGGGTCGAAACGGCGGCCGCAGCTGTCGAGCGTGAGGCCAATAGATGCGGGGCGCTGGCAATCGCGTTCGCCAACCCCTGCACCGACGACACGACATTGGCGACGGCGGTCAGCGGGTTATGTCCGCTCAGCACTGTGCTCACTCCCGTGGTGGAGAGCGTGGCGACGGCGTAGTAGACGCCCACCGCCGCACTGAGGACCTTGACCACATAGATCACCGGGGTGAGTGGTGCGAGGTGGGGTGCGAGCGTGGCGGTGATGGTGTGCGTCGCAGTTGCGGCCACCGAGCCCGCGGCTCCGATGCCGCTGACCAACTGTTTCACCTGGGTCGACGACGAGGCGCCGGGAAATGCGGTGACCGCGCCGACCAGATTCTGCAGGTCGGTTGCCGTGGAATTCACTTTCTGCACCGCCGTGTACTCGCCGGTGCCCGAATCAACTTGTGCGTTCAGCACCAGCAGCGGGAAGTCGGGTGTCTGCCAATAGATCACGTCGGATGCGACGGCTTGGGCCGCGCCTCCGAGGCCGCCGAGGTATTGGATCGGATTGAAAGCGGCATCAATGGTCGCCGCCGTGAGCGCGTACCGGTAGTCGGCACCCCGGGTCACTGTCGGGTGTGCCGTCGGCACAAGCGGTACCGCGGTCGTCGCCACGACCGCCGCCGAGCACAGCACCGAGAGAGCCGATGCCTGGGCTTTGACCCACATGGGAATTACCTCCTTGATTGTCCGCCGCAGCGAAACTTTCGAAAATCTATGGCATGAGGCCTGTTTCGCTTACCGGCGGGTGCACGGTGTCAGCAGACCCGTCAGCGCTCGCGTGCTGGACGAACTTTGCTGTCAGCCTGCGGCTTGGCTTCCTTGTCCTTGGTGCTGCCAGTCGGTTTCGCGCCGGTGGCCGCAGTTGTATCCTTTGCTGCACTTGCCTTGGTCTCCGGTTTGGCGGTTGATGTCGCGGTGCCCTGACGTGTCGCAGTGCCCTGACGTGTCGCGTCGGTGGTCTTGTCACGCGCCCGCTGTGCCGGTGCGGGCTTGGTCGGCGCTCTTCGCCCAGCCGGAGTGGCCTCGGCGGTTACGGGAGTGCCGACGGGAGCTTTCGGCTGAGCCGGCTCGGCCGGTAGCGGGGCAGTTGGAGCGCCTACTTCCACCTGCGGGCGGCGGAAGTAGGCCCGGTCGATCTGCGGTCGGAGCCAGCGGTCGACGAGGGACGTGTTCAGGCCGATATCGCGCAGCGGCTGAGTGAGTGGCAGTCCTGCCGTGGGCACCACGTAGTGCGTGGTGGTGCCGCCTGCGGCGTTGGTGTGGACGGTTTTGAGTGTTCCTGGTGTTGCCGGGTTGGCCGCTGACCCGTAGTCGGTGTGCACGAATCCGATACCCATCACGGCGTTCAGGACGGCCAAACGTGTTGGCTTGTCGGGCCAGTCCGAGAAGCCGTCGTATTCGCGAACGATCTCGGTGGTGGGGTAGGACGTTGGCACCGGGACGTTCGGGGCGAAGAGTTGCAGTGCGGGATTCTTGGTAGTGATGCCGCCAGTGGTGTTCTGCGGGTCGCCGAAGGTCACGAATCGCAGGTTGTCGGTAGTCGATCGGTTATGCGAATCCTGCAGCAGCCGTGAGAGTTTCACGTAGTTCAGGACTATGGCACCTTGGCTGACCCCGGCCAGGGTGACGGTGCTGTCGGCGGGCACTTGGGCCAGTGTGGCATTCACGGCGCCGGAACCGGCGAGGGCGTCCGCCGCGAACAGTAATCCGGCGGGGTAACCGATGCCGTTGATGGCACCGGCGGACCTGAGGTATCCGCCGGCCAGTCCGAGGGCCTCCTGCGGCGTCGGTGTGACGTCACACAGGCAGGTGCCCTGCAGGTAGAAGGCGACGTCTGGACCGTCCTTCTGAGCGGCTGCCGATGGGTCGATGCTGAGCGACGCGCAGAGGCCGACCGCCAAACCTATTGCGCTAAAGCGAAATAGACCGTGCACGGAGCAGTTTCCTATCTGTACGGAAGGATGGAGACTCTGGTTGGAGCGCAGAGCAGCACCACTGGTGCGACGCTGTCGCGTGGGAAGCTGCTCAGGAATCTCGCCGATAGATCGGCGATGGTGATGGCGACACTGATGGCGGGACCTCGCCCGTGCGTGTACTAAACCTGCCTGTCCGCGACCTACCCCCGGTTTGGTACTTCAGTACAGCTTTGACGAAGCGAAATTAACACTGTCACAGCATTTCTGCTCGCCATGAGACGCAGCTCACCGGGCGTCGTGCACCCACTCAGCCTCGGAACACCACCCAGCGCATCGCGCAATACATATAGGCGGCTTCGCAGATCCCCGCGGTGATGCGGGCGACGTGGTACTCGACGCCGAGAGCCGACAACCCGGTCGACACACCAAGGATGAACGCCAGGTAGTTGACCGCCACCACGACGATGTAGACGGCGAGTTGCGGGCCGACGGCACTGTGCGAGCTGAAGTTGAAGATCCGGTTCAGGACATAGCTCAGCCCGAACGCGCAGACGTACGAGATCGTGACCGCCACCGCCAGCGGAAGGCTCAACCCATCACGTAATGCAGTCAGGAGCAGCAGGTCGACCGCGAACGTGCAGCCGTTGATCAGTGCGAACCCTAGAAAAGTCGGCGCGACAACCGATTTGAACCCCCACGGCAACCGGCTGACCACCAGTTCGCAGCTGCGGTGAAAACCGTCGACAGCGCGCTGCAGGCCACTCGCCGAGTCGACGGTCACGCGGGCACTGTGTCATGTGCCGGCGTCGACCAGGTTGCCGCGAGACGAACTCTGTACTTCGGACCCGGGCCGCGTCCCGTAATGTCCTCACCGATGAGCGCCGCCCCGAGGAGTGCGACGGCATGAGTCTGGCCACGGTCAGCCAGGCCGTCGCGACGTTCGCCGTCACCAACATCGACGACCTTGTGGTGCTTGCGGTCTTCTTCGGCAAGGCACGGGGCCATCGCAGCGCGGAGGCGCGGGTGGTTGCGGGCCAGTATCTCGGCTTCGTGGCCATCTTGGTGGTGTCGACGAGCGCCGCCTTTCTCGGTGCCGCCCTGCTGCCGAGGACTGCGCTGCCTTATCTCGGCCTGCTCCCAATCATGTTGGGGCTCAGGGCCGCATGGGTGGGCTGGCGGAGCCGGGTTGCCGAACCGACGGGAACCGAGGACGCCGCACCGCCGTCCGCACCGGGTACGTGGCAGGTCGCGGGCATCACGTTCGCAAACGGCGGTGACAACATCGGTGTCTACGTACCGATGTTCGCGGTCGCCACTACCGGCACGCTCGCGGCGTATGTCACGGTGTTTCTGATCGGGGTCGGCGTGTGGTGTGCGGCAGGCCGCTACTTCGCTGCCCACCCGATCGTGGCCAATGCGTTTTCCCGCTGGGGCCACATCATCTTTCCCGTCGTGCTGATTGCCATCGGTACCACGATCCTGGTCGACGGCGGCGTGTTCGCCGGATGAGTCGTGGCGCGAGAGCGCCGTTCACGCGTTTTGCCGTCGGGCCGCCAAGAGCTGGGTAAGTTCACCCGGGTGACGAGCAAACGACTGTCTCCGCTCGACTCGATGTTCCTGGCGGCAGAATCTCCCGAGACGATGATGCATGTCGCGGGCCTGATGCAGTTCCGGCTGACGTCGGGCGACGCAGGGGACATCCTGGATCAACTGCGGGACGAGATCTATGGGTCCAACGAGATCGAGCCACCGTGGAACATGAAGCTGCAGACCCCGTGGTTCCTGCTGAACCCGTTGCAGCGGTGGGTCGAGGACACGAAGTTCGACGTCATGTATCACGTTCGGCGTTCTGCTCTGCCACGGCCGGGCGATCAGCGTGAATTGGGAATCCTGATCTCCCGCTTGCATGCTCGCCAATTGGACCTGACGCGTCCACCGTGGGAACTGCACATCATCGAAGGCCTCGACGACGGCAATGTCGCGTTGTACGTGAAGATGCACCACTCACTCGTCGACGGCTATACGGCGATGAAGACGCTCATCCGGTCGATGTCGACCGATCCGTCTGATGCCGAAACACCCTTGTTCTTCCGGAATCCGGTGCCCAAGCGGGACCGGAAGCAGGACGAGAAGGACAGCAGCCTCATCCCCGACATCGGCGGTTTGCTGCGGTCCATCACCTCAGAGTTGTCGACGGTCATCGACCTGCCCGCTGCCTTCGCCAAGCTGGCAATCACCGCCGTCAGCAAGAGCAATCCACTCGTCGGGCCCGGCCAAGCGCCACACACCATCTTCAACGGCCGCATCGGTCGGAGCCGCCGGTTCGCGACGCAGCAATACGACATCGCCCGGCTGCGGGCCGTCGCCGAGGCCACCGGCGGAACTCTCAACGACGTCGCGCTCGCCATCTGCGGCGGCGGCCTGCGCGACTATCTGCTGGGACTCGATGCCCTACCCGCGAAACCTCTGATCGCCATGCTGCCGGTCAACATTCGGCCGAAAGACGATCCCGGCGGCGGCAATGCCGTCGGCGCGATTCTTGCCACCCTGGGTACCGACATCGTCGACGCGCGTGAGCGGATCGAAGCGATCAGCGCGTCGACCCAGGCCGCCAAGAAGCAGTTGTCGGGCATGACCAGCAACGCGATATTGGCCTACACCGCCGCGCTGATGGCGCCGTTCCTCGTGCAGACCGGTGCCGCCACGATGGGGGCGCCGAAGGTGGCGCCCGCGTCGTACAACGTCATCTTGTCGAACGTGCCGGGCCCGGACTACCCGCTGTACTTCCGGGGCAACGAACTCGTGTCCAGCTATCCGGTGTCGATTCCGGTGCACGGTGTCGGACTCAATATCACCTGCCAAAGCTATTCGGGCACTTTGAATTTCGGCTTCACCGGCTGTCGTGACTCGATGCCTCACATGCAGAAGCTCGCCATCAAGACCGGTGAGGCGTTGGCCGCGTTGGAAAGCGCCTATGGCCTGGCGTGAAAACTCTGCGTAACGGTAATTGACCCAAGTGTTGAAACGACCCGTCGAAACGGGTCCATTGGTGCTACCTTCACCGGACCAGTTAGCACCGGAGAGTGAGTGTGCAATGAGCGCAACAACGTCAGCTTTCGCTCGTTTGTCAGTGGCGGTGGCAACGTTTGGGGCTGCGGCTGCCGTGGTCGGGTTGGTCGGCTTGCCGATCGCGCACGCCGACGACGGCCTGACGTGTGCGGACGGCCTCGTGGCGTCCGGGAACACCTGCGTGCCCGCAGGCGATGGCGCCGCCGCGCCGGTCGCACAAGGTCCCTTCGACGCACCAGAATCGTCTCTTGACGATCCCAGCTTGTTCACGCCGCCGTTCGAACTGACCGAAGGAGAGGTCGCTTCGCCCGGGTACAACGCCGGGGGCGGCGGCGGTCGGCGATAAGCCGGCCGCAGATTGCCCAGATCTCGCTTCTCACGGCCCGGCCCTACGTCGGCCCGCATGGCGTAGGGCCGGGCCGGGAGAGAGGCTGGCTAGATGGCAGACGGTCGGTGGGGGTGCGGTCCTCAATCAGACACGGTGACCGTCACCTGAGCTCTGCCGCTGCGGCGCCTAGACGGAACCGTCGCACCCGCGGATGCCACCGGTGACCACCTTGGGCGGTTCCGGCGTGGGGTTGAAGCCACGAATCGCGCCCGGCGAACTGATCCGGGGTGTGACGGAGACATTGACCGGCTTGCCCGGAGGTTCCGGCTGCGGGTTGAATGCCTGCGCCGTGCCCGACGCCAAGCCGAAGCCGACCAGGGCCAAGCCGCCCGACAGCAGCGCCGTACCCGCGACCTTCTTGATGCTGTGAATGCTCAACATGATGGCTCCCTCTCGCTGGATCGGCCTGTCTGACCGTTGGCAGCAATACTGAGGTGCGGTCCTTGGCGGATTCTTGGTTGCCGATCAGCCTGCGCCGAGGGCGAATTGAGTCATTCAACCGCGGAGTGCGTCGCGAGCGCGGCGCAGGTGTACCGACTCGATCGGGTTGGCCGCGTGGTCGGCCGCCTGGTCGTAGGCTTCGGCAGCCTCGGCGGTTCGACCGAGCCGCGCCAGGAGCGAGGCGCGGACCGCGTGGTAGACGTGGTAGCCAGGTAAATCGATTGCGTCAACCAGGTCCAGTGCCGTCTGCGGGTTGTGCACCTCGGCGATCGCCACGGCGCGGTTGAGAGCGACGACGGGTGTGGGCGCAACGACCATCAATAGGTCGTACAGTGCGAGTATCTGGTGCCAGTCGGTGGCGGATGCAGAGGGTGCGTCACTGTGCACGGCGTTGATGGCAGCCTGGATCTGGTAAGGGCCGGGCCGGTTCTGGCGCAGGCAGTGCCGAACCAGTGCCTGGCCTTCGGCGATGTAGCCGTGGTCCCACTGACTTCGGTCCTGGTCGGCGAGTAGGACCAGATTCCCTTCGGCATCGGTGCGGGCAGCGCGTCGTGCCTCGGTCATCAACATCAGCGCGAGGAGGCCCAATACCTCGGGCTCATCGGGCATCAGCTCGGCCAGCAGTCGGCCGAGACGCACCGCTTCTGTGGTGAGATCAGCTCGTACGAGATCGTCGCCGGAGCTTGCGGTGTGGCCTTCGTTGAAGATCAGGTACACCACGGCGAGCACTCCGTGGATGCGGTCGGGTAGGTCGCTGTCGTGGGGCACCCGGTAGGGGATGTGCGCGTCGCGAATTTTTCGTTTGGCGCGGACAAGGCGTTGAGCGACAGCCGTTTCCGAGACGAGGAAAGCGCGCGCGATCTCGCTGGCCGACAGGCCACCGAGCAAGCGGAGCGTGAGCGCCACTCTCGCCTCGAGGGCCAGCGCCGGGTGGCAGCAGATGAAGATCAATCGGAGGCGGTCGTCGCGCACAGGTCCGGCTTCGAGTTCATTCGCGTCGGCCACCGGATAGAGCAGGGCCGCGTGCGCGTGCCGCTCGTCGCGCGTGGACTCTCTACGGAAGCGGTCGACGATCGCATTTGCGGCAGTGGTGATGATCCATCCGGCTGGGCTCGGCGGTGGCCCAGTCCGCGGCCATCGGTCCAGAGCCTTGGCGAAGGCGTCCTGGACCGCTTCTTCGGCGAGGTCGATGTCACCGTATCGGCGGACCAGGACGGCCACCGCCCGGCCGTACTCGCGGCGGAACACATCGGCGATATCCTCTGGCGGCATCGGCGACGTTGGCGGCACGGTCGAGCTCAGCCCTGTGCACCGAATCGAAACGGGCGTACTTCGATCGGGAGGAGCCGGACGGCTTCAGCCTGCTTGCGCGCCCATTCGAGAGCGGAGTCCAAGTCGGGTACGGCGATGATGGTGAAGCCGCCCAGATGCTCTTTGCCTTCGGCGTACGGGCCGTCGGTGGTCAATATGGCGCCCTCGTGGGCCCGCACCACGGTCGACGCATCCGGGCCGTGCAAACCGCCGGAGAACACCCATACTCCGGCCGCACGCATGTCGTTCTCGACCACATTCAGTGCATCCATGATCGGCTCCAGTACCTCGGGCGGCGGCGGATCGCCGACCGGCTGATGCATGGCAAGTAGGTAGTGCATGCTCGTCACTCCTCGGTCAGGGGGCGGCCAGACCGCCGCCCCTCACCTTCTACACGAACGACCATCCCGATTATCGACACCCTAGCGAGGGCAGTAGTCCCGCCCGTCGGACCGATCGACGACATCTTGATCGACGCCACCGTCGACGCGGCGCTCACGGCGTGTGGTGCGGTCGATCGGTCGTGAGGAGCGCGGCGGCGAGTAGTGCTGCGCCGCAAACACTCACAGTGGCAGGCCATCCGTATGAGGCTGCTGCGGCCGCACCGAATGCCGTCCCTACGCTGCCGCCGACGAAGTAGACGAGCATGTACGCACTGTTGAAGCGTGCGGGCGCACATGGGTCGATGGCCAGGATTGTCGTCTGGTTCGCAACCTGTGCCGCGAACAGGCCGCCGTCGAACATCGCCAGAGCGACCATCGTCGCCGCGGAGTTGTGCAATCCGAGCGCAAGTATGGGGCAGGCGATGCCGGCAGCCGTAAGGCCCAGCAGCACGACCGGCCGGAAACCGAACCGGTCCGTGCAGCCACCCGCGATGCGCGTCGCGAAGATCCCGGCGATGCCGGCCAGCGCGTAGAGCCCGATCTCGTTGGCGTGCAATAAGAACGGCTCACGCGACAGCGTGACCGCGATACCGGACCAGATCGCGCAGAAAGCGAAGAACCACAGGGTGCCGCGCAGCGCGCCGCGACGCAGCACCGCGGTACGCAGGAGGAGTCCGGGGGTCGATACCAAGCCGGCGAGGTAGCCGTGCTCAACGGTTCCCGTGGCAGTCGGCAGCAGCAACAGGCAGGACGCGGAGACACCGACGGCCGCCGCGGCCACAACGAGAAGCATGGCCTGCCAACCGATCACGTCGGTCAACCAGCCGCCGACGATCCGGCCGGCCAATATGCCGGCGGAGATGCCGGCGGTGACGATACCGAGGACGGTCGAGCGGCGGTGGTCGGGCGCAATGCGTCCGACCACCGAGCTCAGGCCTGCCCCCACGGACGAGAAGGCCCCCGTCAGAAGTAATCCGATACCGACCAGCCAGGCCGTGCCGGCCGCGGCGGTCAGCGCCAGCGCACCGCCGAGCGCCAAGAACTGCAGCGCCAGGACGCGCCGCGGAGAGAACCTGTCAACCAGTGGCACGAGCAGGGCCAGACCCAGCATGTAGCCCACCGGGCCGCCCGCCAGCGCAGTGCCGACGGCGGCCGGGCCGGCGTCCAGCGACCGGGTGAGATCGGCGATCGCCGGCTGAAGAGGATAAATCGTTGCGGTACCCAGGGCGGCCGCCACGGCCATGAAAAGTACTGTGCCTCTGGTGATTACCGGTTTCGGTTGGGAAATTGCGGTCACGCATCGACGCTAGCGATGGAACCGCGCTGGGCGCTGGCGGGTTTCCGCCATCGCAGTCGGTCAGCTCTTCCAGACCACCTTGTCGGCGCCGCCGATATCCCGGTAGACCACGCTGTCGGGCGCGGCGCCATCGCGGACGTCGAAGTAGATGCGACCAGTGGCGTCCCTTCGTCACGCTCCTGTTTCAGGAGGCGGCTGTGTTTGTCCTTCTGAAGGGGTATCCAGCGACTGGGATCACGAAACTGCTTGGCGCGAAGACCGGGCCGGCCACCTGGGAGAAGTTGCCTAGATCGGGCATTGGCGCGTCTGCATCGATGTCGTGCTGCGAAACGACGCCCAGGGTGTGGCCCCGGTGGCCGACGGCCCAGGCCTCACGGTTCTCCTGCCAGCGATGAGTCGGCGATCGGAGGGCTCCGCTGCACCGGAGACATCCTTCGCGCCGGCCCACAGTGCGGTCGCCGAGAGGCGGGCCACCAAGACCGACCAGCGCACCGGGGCCCTTGTAGAGCACACCCGATCGCCGGTGGCGTCGGCTGCTGACAGCGGGGGGCTTCGGCGGGGCAGAAGATGGCGTCGACTTCGGCGATCAGCGCTATCACCATCGCGGGGTCATCCACACCCAGGGACTGGGCCAACTCATCTGGCGCGATGGTGTCAGGCGCCGCCGGCGCCGCAATCATGCTGTACTGCATCACTCTTCACCTCCTTGCACTGTCGGCATCACACCGACCATTCAAGAACGTGCCGGTACCGGTGCCGGACTGCGACGCTGCGCAGCCCGGCACTCCGGTCCGGGTCAGGCGTTCACCGGCTCCTTGGCCGTAGCCTTGTCGGCAACAGGACTGCCGTCCTCGGTGATCACGCGATTCTCTTTGATCGCCTTGGCTTCACCGGCTCTGCCGACCGTGATCTTGCGGGGCTTGGCCTTCTCCGCCACCGGGATCACCAGTCGAAGCACCCCGTCGTGGTAGTCCGCGGTGATCCGGCCGGTGTCGAGGTTGTTGCCGAGCACCAGTTGTCGGGAGAAGACGCCTCGCGGGCGCTCGGCGGCCAGCATCTCCCGCGCGGAGTCCACAGGCGCGCGTTCGGCACGCACGGTCACCACATTGTTCTCGATGTCGAGGTCGAGCGAGTCGGCGTTGACGCCGGGCAGATCGAACTCGACGTGGAACTCATCACCGTCACGCCAGGCGTCCATGGGCATTCCCGCGGGCCGTGCCGCGGTGCCGAGGATCTCTTGGGTGAAGCGGTCAAGGTCGCGGAACGGATCAGTACGCAACAGCATCGTGGCCACCTCCAGGTTTCCTTTCTCTTTAGCCATCTGTGCGCTGCCAGCCCGATTATCTGTGTCGGCTGGCATAGATTTGTTTTAGCACTCGGCACCGGCGAGTGCAAGTAGGTGATTCGGGAAAATTTTTGGCCGCCCGCCGTGGCGCGTCATAAGGTTTCGTCACGGTTGCAATTGCGCAAAGGTACGGCAGCCCACCCGCTGCGCCAGACCGCACGCTGACCGGCGGGCCTTAGTCTTGGCTGCGATGACTGGACTGAACTCCCACGTGAAGCGCTGGCGCACAGTGCTTCACGTCGTGGTGTCCGCGATGACGGTGGCCATCGTCGGACTTGTCGGCACTCCGGTGGCTCATGCGGCCGCGGCTGGGGCGCGACTGGTGGTGCAGCACACGTGGCAGGACGGTTTCATCGCGCGCTACGTCATCACCAACTACAGCACTGTCCCGATGGCGGACTGGAAGCTCGAATTCGACATGCCGATGGGGCAGTCCATCTCGCATACGTGGAATAGCACCTTCACCCAATTTGGCACTCACTACGTGATCACCCCGGCGAGCTGGAATCGCGTCATTCCACCCGGTGGATCTGCCAATGGCGGAATCCGCGGCGTACTCAGCGGAACGTACACGCCACCGTCGAATTGTGTGCTCAACGGCCAGGTGTACTGCTCCTAGCGATGACGGTGGTCTGATCATGAGTGCGGCGTTGACGGACTGGTTGTTGGACTCCGACCCGACGCTGCGCTGGCAGGTCGAACGCGACCTGCTCGACGCCCCGTCCGAGGTGTGGGAAGCGACGCGGGTGCGAATCGCGACCGAGGGCTTCGGCGCACGCCTGCTCGCACTGCAAGAAGCCGATGGGCAGTGGGCCGGTGGGGCCTTCTTCCCGGCGGATTACGACTTCGACGACCCTGAGCGGGCCGAGGACGGCCAGCCGTGGACAGCCACCACGTGGACGCTGAACACGTTGCGGGAGTGGGGACTTGACGCATCGGTCTTGCGGGAACGCCGCACGGCGGAGTTGCTCGATGCACATTGCCGCTGGGAGTACGACGACCTGCCCTACTGGTCGGGTGAGGTGGATTGCTGCATCAACGCGTGGACGTTGGCCAACGGAGTGTGGCTGGGCACGGACGTCAGCGGCATCGCAGACTGGTTTCTCGAGCATCAGCTGCCTGACGGTGGGTGGAACTGCGACTGGGTCGAGGGGTCGCGCCGGTCGTCGTTCCATTCCACGCTGAATTCCCTGAAAGGACTGCTCGCTTTCGCGACGGTCGCCGGCGGAGACGTCGACATCCGCGCAGCGCGCCGCCGCGGCGAGGAGTATCTGCTGCAGCGCCTGCTGATCAACCGGCTGACGACGAATCAGCCAGTGGGACAATGGATCAAAGACTTCAGCTATCCCATTCGCTGGAAATACAGTGCCCTGGGTGCGTGCGACTACTTCCGCCTGGCCGCCACACACGATGGCACCGTTCCCGACCCGCGGATGACCGAGGCCATCGGCATCGTTCGTGCCGCGAGGCAGTCCGACGGTACGTGGCTGCAAACGGGCCGCCAACCCGGGCGGGTCTGGTTTGAAGTCGACGTGCCGGCCGGGCAACCGTCGAAGTGGCTCACCCTCTACGCGACGCGGGTGCTCGACTGGTGGGAGGCTGCGAACTGACTGCGGCCCAGACGCGTCTCAGCTGCGAGATGCGCGGAAGGCGCGCGGGCTCATCCCGTGCCAGCGGCGGAAGGCCTGCGAGAAACTCGACAACTCGACGTATCCCAGCCGATTGGCCGTCTCGGCGACCGTCAACCGGCCTTTGATCAGCATTTCCTCCGATAGTCTCTGCCGGATTTCGTCGAGCAGTTCGCGATAGGACGTGCCCTCGGCGCCGAGGCGGTGACGCAACGTACGGGGGCTCATCATCAGCATATGGGCGATCTCGTGTGCATTAGGCGGCTGCGCCGGGGACGCCAGCAGCAGGTCACGAACCTGTCCTGACAGCCCGGTTCGGCTGCGCCGCTCCTCCAGGAGATTGCGGCACTGCTCCTGTGTCGCAGCGGAGTTGTAGGCATTGGCTTGTGGCAACGGCAGGTCGAGGAGGGCGACGGGCAGGATCAGCAGGTTTTCGGGTGCGCCGAATTCCGGCTCGGCGTCGAACGCCGCGAGGTACCGGTCGAGGCTGGACGGGCGGGGATGGGTGAACTGAACTCCGAAGGGTGGCAGTTCAGTCGACAGTTCGCGCTTGATCACGGAGATGGCGGTGGCCAGCCGGTCGATGTCGAAGCGGCGAACCAGGTCCGGTGTGCCCGGGGCCTCCAGGACGATGTGGAACTCGTCGCCGACCACTCGAGTTGCGAGGGTGGAAGACGCGAAGGTCAGATCGAGATACCGCACTCCGACATCAATGGCGCTGCGCAAGGTCGGGCTGCTGATCAACGCGAACCCGAAGATCCCGTAGGTGGCCAGACGATAGCGGAGTCCCGCCTCGACGCCGAGGTCGTCGGGATAATCAAGTGCCTCCAGCAGATTCGTGACGACCGCCAATTCCTGCCGGGCCGTGACCTCGGCGCTCGGGCGTTGCAGACCGTGAACGGTCAAGCGGGAGCCGGCAAGGCAGGTCTCCGGGCTCACACCGCGTTCGCCGGCCAGCCCGAGGAGCACGCCGACACTTGCCGGTGTACGGGGAATGTCCCAATCAACCACATTGCCAAACCTAGTAAGTCGAGGCGCACTCGCATTGCCACTTCGAGTAACTATTTGGCCACTTGTGCTCTCCCATCTGCGTCTATTGGTTCGTAGCGTGATTGTCGACGCATGTCTCAGAACGGAGAAACTCGTGAACATTCTCGGTCAGGCAATCACCAAGGCACAGGAAGCGATTCTCGACCCGGTCCTCAGCCGCGCGCAGTCGACAATCCCAATGCCCTTGCAGATCAAGGGCATGCACCTTTACCAGAAGACGAAAAAGTCGGTCGTCGGTGACAAGACCCCGGTGTTTGTCGAGCAGCCGATTCCGGCTGCCGCGGATGTGCCGTTGGCAGAGATCGACATGAGTAACCCGTTCATGTTCCGCCAGGGCCGCTGGCAGTCGTACTTCAAGCGGTTGCGTGACGAGGCCCCGGTGCACTACCAGCCGAACAGCCCGTTCGGCCCGTTCTGGTCGATCACCCGGTACACGGACATCGTCACCGTCGACAAGGACAACGAACGGTTCTCCGCTGAGCCGCAGATCATCATCGGTGACCCACCCGAGGGCCTCGACGTCGAGATGTTCATCGCCATGGACCCGCCGCGTCATGACGAGCAGCGCGGAGCGGTTCAGGGCGTGGTGGCACCCCAGAACCTCCAGGAGATGGAGGCACTCATCCGGACCCGGGTGCAGGAGGTCCTCGACGGGCTGCCGGACGGCAGGCCGTTCGACTGGGTCGACACCGTGTCGATCGAACTGACCTCACGCATGCTGGCGACTCTGCTCGACTTCCCGTACGACCAGCGCCGCAAGTTGGTGTACTGGACCGATACCGTCGCCGGCAGCGCCTCGGCCACCGGTGGCGAGGCCGATATGGACGAAATGTTCGCAGCCGCAGCCGATATGGCCGGCGCCTTCAGCGCTCTGTGGCACGACAAGAAAGCGCGGCTGGCAGCCGGTGAGAAGCCCGGATTCGACCTCATCACCCTGATGCAGTCGTCCGAAGACACCAAAGACCTGATCGACCGTCCGATGGAATTCCTCGGCAACCTGATTCTGCTGATCGTGGGCGGCAATGACACCACTCGCAATTCGATGACCGGCGGCGTGCTCGCTCTGAACCAGAACCCTGACGAATTCGCGCGGCTCAAGGCGGACCCGGGACTCATCAGCAAAGCGGTGCACGAGATCATCCGCTGGCAGACCCCGCTGGCGTACATGCGCCGCATTGCCAAGCAGGACACCATCCTGGGCGGGCAATTCATCCGCAAAGGCGACAAGCTCGTCATGTGGTACGCCTCGGCCAACCGCGATGAGCGCAAGTTCGAGAATCCGGACGACTTCATCATCGGCCGCCACAACGCCCGCCATCACCTGGCCTTTGGCATCGGCATCCACCGCTGCATGGGTAGCCGTCTCGCCGAGCTGCAGCTCAAGATCCTGTGGGAGGAGTTGCTGGCGCGATTCGAGGACATCGAGGTCGTCGGTGAGCCCGAGTACACACAGTCCAACTTCGTGAAGGGCTACTCCAGAATGATGGTGAAGGTCACCAGGAAGCAGGCGGCCTAGCGCATATCCTGGTTGACAGACGCCGCTCTGTGCGACGCCCGGACCTCCGGGAGGCAGCGATGTTCGAGGAAGCGCAATTGTATGCACCGGTGACGCGTTCGGGCGACGACGTCACCGTGCATCTCGCGGCGGATCATCCCGGTGCCGTCGATCCGGAATACCGAGCGCGGCGCAACGCCATCGCTGCGCTCGCCATGGACTGGCAGCCCGGCACACCACCACCCATCGCGACCTACACCGACGACGAGCAGGAGGTCTGGCGCATTGCGTGCGCCGAGCTTCACCGGCTCCATCAACGCCGGGCCTGCGCCGTGTACCTGCAGGGCCGCGAGCGGCTCGGGCTTCCCGAGGATCGGATCCCGCAACTCGTCGAGGTCAACGAGAAGCTCAAGCTACTCACCGGGTTTCAGTACGTGCCAGCGGCCGGCCTGGTGCCGCTGCGGGAGTTCTACGGGATGCTGGCAGACGGAATATTCCACTCCACCCAGTACATCCGGCACCATTCCGTGCCGCTCTACACGCCCGAGCCGGACCTGATCCACGAGGTGGTCGGCCATGGCAATTGCCTGGCCCATGAGCGTTTCGCGACGCTGTACCGGCTGGCCGGGCGGGCTGCCCAGCGGGTGAAAACGACTGAGGCGCTCGAATTCGTCTCGAAGGTCTTCTGGTTCTCGTTGGAGTTCGGTGTGGTCCGCGAGCACGGCGAAGTGCGCACCTATGGCGCCGGCCTGCTGTCGTCCTTCGGGGAGATCCAGCAACTCGATTCTGCGGACCTGCGGCCGCTCAATATCGGCCGAATGGGTGTGCAGACCTACGACATCACGCACTATCAACCAGTTCTTTTCTGCGCCAAGGGATTCAACGAGATCGAAGATGTGATCGGCGGCTTCTTCGCCGACGTGGACGACGAGCTGGCGCACCGCCTGATGCACGACGCCGCTGAAGTCACGGGTAGGTGATCGCCGGCTGGACCACAGCGACGCATTCCCCGAATCCGATGCTGGCGGCGCCCGGGCGGCGAGCTCTGGCCGTCAGCAGGACTTCGTCGCCGTCTTCGACAAACGTCCGAATTTCGCCGTTGGGCAATGTGATGGGGTCGTTTCCGCCATGACTGAGCTCCATCAGACTGCCTTCGGAACCCGGGGTGGGTCCGGACAGGGTGCCGGTGCCGAGCAGGTCGCCCGGGTGTAGGTCACACCCGTTGCTGGTGTGGTGGGTGACCATCTGCGCGTCGCTCCAATACATGTGGCGGCTGGACGAGCGCGAGACCAGGTGCGGCGGGTGGCCGGCGGCGCGCATCTGGGCCGTCCTCAGATGGGCCCGCAGTTCAATGTCGAGTCCGCCCTGTGCCCGGTGTCGTGGACTGTCGAGGTAGGGCAGTGGGGTTGGATCCTCCCCGGGTCGGTCCACCGGTATCCGGAACGGCGCCAATGCTTCTGGAGTGATCACCCACGGGGAGACGGTGGTGCCGAAGCTCTTGGCCAAGAAGGGGCCCAGGGGCTGGTATTCCCAGGCTTGCACGTCGCGTGCGGACCAGTCGTTGAGCAGGCAGTAACCGGCGATGTGAGTTTCGGCGTCATCGATGGTGACCGGCTCACCCAGCCCGTTCTCCGGGCCCATCCACACGCCGAGTTCGAGCTCGAAATCTAGCCGTCGGGTTGGCGCCAGTTCAGGTTTCGGTGCGCCGGGAGCCTTCAGCTGTCCGTGCGGTCGGGTGACCGCGGTGCCGCTGACCCGCACACTGGAGGCACGGCCGTGGTAGCCGAGCGGAGCCCATTTGTAGTTGGGCAGTAAGGGATTGTCCGGCCGGAACAGGGCACCGATGTTGCGGGCATGGTGGATGCCGACGTAAAAGTCGGTGTAGTCACCGATGCGGGCGGGCAGCAGGACGTCGACGTCGGTCAGCGGAGTGAGGAGTCTTGCGACTGCCTCTTGCTGCGGTGTCCCTTCGGTGAGTAGGGAATGCAGTGCACGGCGAAGCGCGATCCGTGGACCCGAGCCCAGGGCGAACAGGGTGTTCAGCGTGCCATGTGCGGCAGCTTCGGCCGCCATTTGAGCCTCACTTGTCAGCAGCCCCGACTCGGACAGGGCGCGCAGATCCAGGACCATGTCTCCGATGCGGACGACGCCGTGGGGTGCGCCGGCTACGCCGGCCGCCACACCGAAAGGGAGGTTCTGCAAAGGGAAGTCACCGGACTCGGCCGAGATAACCCAGCTGCGCAAGCGCGGATCGTGCGTGAAATCCAGTGTGGTCACGGCTTGCCCGGGTCGAATCGCTTGGTCAGGCCACTCCAGCAGTCGGCGTAATCCTGTTGCCGCTGTGGCAGAGTCGCCGCGTAGGCGGTGACCTTCTGCGGGAACCGGGTTTCGAACATGAACGCCAGTGTGTCTTGCTGCTTGACCGGCTTCAGTTTTTCGGTACTGGCGGCGTGGAAGGCGTTGGCGTCGGGGCCATGGGGAGTCATGCAGTTGTGCAGGCTGATCCCACCGGGGACGAAGCCATCAGGTTTGGCGTCATAGACACCGCGCACGAGTCCCATGAACTCGCTCATGACGTTCATGTGGTACCACGGTGGCCGGAAAGTTTTTTCGGCGACCATCCAGCGTTCGGGGAAGCACACGAAGTCGACGTTGGCGGTTCCGGGCGTCTCACTGGGCGAGGTGAGCACCGTGAAGATCGACGGGTCGGCGTGGTCGAACAGCACAGGGCCGACAGGGGAGAAGCGCCGCATGTCGTACTTGTATGGCGCGTAATTGCCATGCCAGGCAACAACGTCCAGCGGCGACTGGCGCACTTCGGCCTGCCACAGCGTGCCGCCCCACTTCACGTACAGCGTGGATGGGATCTCGCGCTCCTCGTAGTTCGCGACGGGTGTGAGGAAGTCACGCGAATTGGCCAAACAGTTGGCGCCGATCGGGCCGCGCTCGGGCGGAGTGAAACTGCCGCCATAGTTTTCGCAGAAGTAACCTCGGGCCGGGCCATCGGGCACCTCGATGCGCAGTTTCACTCCGCGTGGGATGACGACGATTTCGCTCGGTTCGGCGTCGATGATCCCGAACTCGGTCCAGAACCGAACGTTCCCCCGCTCCAGGACGAACAGCATCTCGGCGTCGCCGTTGTAGAAGTAGGCGTCGACCATCGACGTCGTGATGGTGTAGATGCTGCAGGCGAATCCGGTGCGCGTGTTGACGTCCCCGCCGGTCGTGATGGTGCGCACGCCGGTGATGAACGTGGTGTCCTCGGACGCGGGATCGGGCATCGGCAGGGGATGCCAACGAATTTGGGCGATGGGTACCGGGTCGGCGTCGTCCGGAGCCGAGCGCCAATACGAAACTCCCTCGGCTGCAACGGGAGCGAAGCGGCCCCAATGAGCGACGCTCGGGCGGATCCGGTACAGCCAGGATCGCTTGTTGGCGGCCCGGGGCGCGGTGAACGGGGAACCGCTGAGCTGTTCGGCGTAGAGGCCGTAGGCGCACTGTTGGGGAGAGTTCCGGCCGACCGGCAACGCTCCGGGCAGTGCCTCACTTTCGAAGCTGTTGCCGAACCCGCTCTGGTAACCGGCCATCACAGATTCCCGCGCTTTTCCTGCTCACGCTCGATCGACTCGAACAGGGCCTTGAAATTCCCTTTACCGAAACCCAGTGAGCCGTGGCGTTCGATGAGCTCGAAGAAGACCGTCGGCCGATCTCCCAATGGTTTGGTGAAGATCTGGAGCAGGTAGCCGTCTTCATCGCGGTCGACGAGGATGCCGCGCCGCTGCAGGTCGGCAACGGGTACGCGCACCTCGCCGATCCGGGCACGCAGTTCGGGATCCTCGTAGTAGGTGTCGGGGGTGTCGAGGAACTGGACGCCGTGCCTGCGTAGCTCGTCGACGGAGCTCAGGATGTCGTTGGTGGCCAACGCAAGGTGTTGAACGCCGGGTCCTCGGTAGAACTCCAGGTATTCGTCGATCTGAGATTTGCGCTTCGCCACGGCCGGTTCGTTGAGCGGGAACTTCACCCGGTGGTTGCCATCGGCCACCACCTTCGACATCAGCGCTGAGTACTCGGTGGCTATGTCGTCGCCGATGAACTCAGCCAGGTTCACAAACCCCATGACCCGGTTGTAGAAACCGACCCACTCATCCATCTTGCCGAGCTCGACGTTACCGACGACGTGATCCAACGCCTGAAACAGCCGCGCGGGAGCGCCGTCGCGTTTGACGTGTCCACTGGTCGCCGGCTGGTAACCGGGCAGATAGGGGCCGGCGTATCGCGCACCGGCTACCTGCCTTTGCACCAGCGTGTGCCGTGTCTGACCGTAGGTCGCGATGGCCGCGACGCGCACGGTGCCGTGCTCATCCGACAGGTTGTGCGGTTCGCCGAGGACCGTGGCGCCGGCTCGCTTGGCCTGGGCAATGCACTTGTCGACGTCGGGCACCTCCAAAGAAATGTCCACGACTCCGTCACCGTGTTTGGCATGGTGGGTCACCAATGGGCTGTCGGGGTTCACCGCACCCTTCAGCACGAACCGCACGGAGCCGGACCGCAGGACGAAAGCCTTGTGGTCGCGGTTGCCGTTCTCCGGCCCGGAGTAGGCGACCAGCTCCATGCCCCACGCCGATTGGAAGTAGCTCGCGGCCTCGGTGGCGTTGCCGGCCACGAAAACGATGGCGTCCCAGCCTGTTACAGGGAAGGGGTCGTTGCTCTGGTCGTAGTCCACCAGACCCACCAGCTGCTTGAGCTGGTTGACGTCGAGCCGGGCCTGCTTCTCCTGGTTGGTCAGGGTGCTCTGGTTCGTCATGCAGATATTCTTCCTCTTGCGGGCTATCCAGACATGGGGATTGCCCGCCGAGTTGGTGGTCCGCGAGCCCGCCGACGATCGATACGAACTTGTCGGCGACCGCGCGGGCAACCCGCCCCGGTCAGCTCATGTTGGCGGCGAGCTGTCCGTCCACGCCGAAAAGCTCGGGCTTCCAGTGTTCGAGCAGGGCGGTGTTGTCGACGTGGTCGGGGTGGAATCCCACTTTGTTGTACTGCCGAAATCGCTGGCGCACGGAGCGTTTCAGGAACGGCGACCGGCGCAGGGCCCAGAGGCTACGAATCAGCCGCACCGGGTGGTAGGTGGCCCGGTCTGCCAGCAGTGACAGCGTGGTGAACAGCGCGACGCTGCCGAAGAAGGTAAACGTGACCATTCGCATGGTCCAGATGCGGCGTCGCTCGGTGCCACCGACTGCCCGGTACACATCGAAGGCGACCGCGCGATGCTCGGATTCCTCATAGGCATGCCACAACAACATCTTTCGCACCTCAGTGGCCCCCAGCAGGGCACGCGCATCCTCGTCCCCTAGTAGCGTTTCGGCGAATACGGCGGTGAAGTGCTCTAGCGCGGCCGTCATGGCCAGGCACGTGATCGGCGAGAATATGCGTTCGTCCCGTTGCAGCGAACGTCGGGTAATCCGGTCGTTGAACCTGGTGGGGTAGCCCATCTGTTGGAGCCGCTCGTTGAGGGCTACATGCTCGCGGCTGTGCGTCACTTCCTGTCCGATAAAGCCTTTCACCTGTTCCCGCAGTACCGGGTCGGTGACCTGATCGGCGTAGTTGCGCACCGACCGGACGAAGAAGTCCTCGCCTTCGGGGAAGGTGGCGGACAGGTAGGCGACGATGTGGCTCATCACCAAGTCGCCCTGGACGTAGTGTCGCTGCAAGCCGCCGTGGGGATAGTCGAAGTGGATCCGCCGCGCACGGACGAGCCGGGTAGAGGTTTCAGTCACGAGCGTCTCCAAGGGTCGGTTCCAGCCGGGTCAACATTGCGAGAAAGAAACTGCGGACTTCGGCGACCTTGTTGCGGTGGTCCTCCTGGGTCATGTCGTAGAGACCTAGTCCGTCGTAGAGCGCGGTGATGGTCCGCAGTAGCACACCGGCGTGCGGATTTGTGGCTACGTCGGGGACGAATTCTGTTGCCGACGTACGCAGTAGCTCGATGTACACGTCGTCCCAGGTCGACATCAACGCGCGCAGTTCGGAGTCATGCCGTGCTGCGATCGACAGTTCCACCAATGCCCGACATTCGGGTTGTTCGTAGAACGACCACAAGATGTCGAGTGCCGCCGCCGGTGTGCGCTGGTCCGCATCGAGTTGCGCCATCCGCGACTCGAAATCGAGGGCCCGTTTGGCCACCAAGTGGCTGGCGGCCGCATTGACCAGTGCCGCCTTGGTCGGAAAGTGGTGAGCTAGTGCTCCGCGGGAGACCTTGGCGCGCCGGACAACATCATTGGTGGAGGTGGCGGCGTAGCCCTTATCGACGATGCACCACAGGGTGGCCTCGAGCAGTCGCGCCCTCATGGCCTCCACTCGCTCAGCGCGAGGAATGCGAATCCGCTCGTCGGAGTGTCGCGTCCGGGTTCTGGCCACCATGTCGCAAAAGTAGCCCCAATTTCACAGGCAGGCAACCCTGCCTGTAATGGTCTTCTACGGCAGACCCAGCGATGGTTTGTTGTTGCTCGGTTGAGATGGGTGCCGCGTCCGCGCAGTCGTGACCGCGGGCGTCGGTCCGTTAGTGGCAGAAACTCGATGACAGGCGCCGTCCTGTGGACGACGATTGAGTCACGGTTGAATTCGAGTAGATCGGGGCCTTATGGCACTACGAGACGGCATACAAGATCACAATGCTTGCAGGACTGCGGTATCCATTTCCTTTGACATCAGCCGGCATATACAAGAAAGGCGAGGATTCCATGATGTGCTGCTGTCCGGGCCAGAGATGACATCGCCGACCGCGTGGTCGCCAGCATGACTCGGCGCCGCCGCGAGCCGGTGGGCCGGGTCGACGCGGTCGCCGACGACGCCGGTACGGCCGTGGCCCGGCACGAAATGACCTCAGACATCGACACAATAGTGCGGCGCCACCGTTACGACGGAACGCGACTGATGGACATATTGTGGGATGTTCAGCATCTGTACGGCCACATTCCCGATGACGTCTTGCCACAGCTCGCCACCGCTTTGGACCGGTCTCCGCTGGATATCGTGGAGACAGCCTCCTTTTATCACTTCTTCCACCGTCAGCCATCAGGACAGCACCGGATTTACTTGAGCAACACGGTGATTGCGAAGAGGCGCGGGTATCAGGCGGTGTACGACACGCTCGAGCTCCAGACCGGGGCCCGCTTCGGCGAAACGGACCAAGCGGGCATGTTCGGCTTGTTCGAAACGCCGTGCATCGGACTCAGCGATCAGGAACCGGCGATGCTGATCGACAGCGTGGTATTCACCCGACTGACACCGGAAACTGTCACGGACATCATTTCCCAGTTGAAAACTGGGAGAGTGGCCTCTGATATCGCAAACCCAGCTGGGCTACCAGACGATGACATCGCCTACGTGGACCACCTGGTGCAGTCCAATGTCCGCACGCAGGGTCCGGTGTTCTTCGGTGGCACAATGGATTACCGGTCGTTGCTCAATCGCTGCCTCGCCGGCACTCCCGAGCAAACGATCGGCGAGATCAGCGAATCCCGACTGCGCGGATACGGTGGTGCGGGGTTTCCCACCGGGCGCAAGTGGAGCCTCTGCCGGGCTGCACCCGGCGATGACAAGTACGTCATCTGCAACGCTGACGAAGGTGAACCCGGCTCGTTCAAGGACCGGGCACTGCTGACGCGCTCGCCACGGGATGTTTTCATCGGGATGGTCATTGCGGCCTACGCGATCGGTAGTCGGCACGGAATCGTCTACCTGCGTGCCGAATACGTGTATCTCAAGCGGTATCTGGAAGCTCAGCTCCAGCAACTCCGGGACGATGGGCTGCTCGGATACCGCATCGGTGGGCGACCAGGATTCGATTTCGACATCCGCGTCCAGCTGGGCGCCGGTTCCTATGTCTGCGGTGAAGAATCGGCGCTGATCGAGTCGTGCGAGGGTAAACGGGGTACGCCCCGGCTGAAGCCGCCATTCCCGGTCCAGGAGGGGTATCTCGGCAAACCCACCTGCGTCAACAACGTCGAGACGTTTGCGGCAGCTACCCGCGTTATGGCGAACGGCGCGCACTGGTTTCGCCGCATGGGCACACCCGACTCCGCGGGCGCCCGCCTGCTGAGCGTCGCGGGGGACTGCGACCGTCCGGGCGTCTACGAGGTCGAGTGGGGAATCACCCTCGATGAGGTACTGGCAATGGTCGGTGCGCGGGGTGCTCGCGCTGTCCAGATGAGTGGCCCAGCGGGGGAGTGTCTGTCGGTGGAGGTGGACGGCAAACGTCGGATCGCGTACGAGGACATTCCGTGCAGTGGCGCCGTCACGATCTTCAATTCGAGCCGCGACCTGCTGCAATGCGTCAGCGACTACACGCGGTTCTTCGTTGACGAGTCGTGCGGCATTTGCGTTCCCTGCAGGGCGGGCACCGTCGCTCTGGACGACAAGGTGGAACGCGTGGTCGCAGGCGCCGGCGTCGAAGAGGATCTGGACGACGTGGCCCGCTGGGGTGCGCTGGTGCGAACGACAAGTCGGTGCGGTCTCGGCGCCACCGCCGCCAATCCTATTCTGACGACCCTGGAAAAGTTCCCCGAGATCTATCGGAGCAGATTGCGCACCCAGGAACAGGCCCTGCTGCGCTCATTCGATCTCGATGCTGCCCTGGCCGGGTACGCCAAGGCAGTTACCGAACTGGAAACGGACGGGACCGCATGACCATCCGCATCGAAATCGATGGGGTACCGATGTCGACCGAAGAAGGCGGCGTCCTGGTCGATGTGGCCGCCGACGCTGGGGTGTACATCCCGACGCTGTGCTACCTCGAAGGCAAGCCGTGCCTCGGAACCTGCCGGGTCTGCTCGGTCAAGGTGAACGGCACCGTGGTCGCGGCGTGCACGGTTCGAGTCTCGGACGGACTGAAAGTCGAGGTCGACGAACCGGAAACGGCAGACCTCCGGAAGGCGTTGGTGGAGTTACTGTTCGCGGAGGGCAACCACAATTGCCCGAGTTGCGAGAAGAGTGGACGCTGCACGCTGCAGGCGGTCGGCTACGAGGTGGACATGCTGGTGTCACGGTTCCCGTACCGGTTCCCGCGTCGCGAGCGGGACCATGCGTCGGAGAAAATCTGGCTGGAACGGGATCGCTGCATCTTCTGCCAACGCTGCGTGGAATTCGTCCGCGACGAATCCAGCGGCCAGAAGATCTTCAGCATCAGCGAGCGCGGTCCCGAGTCCCAGATCGAAATCGACACCGAGCGGGCCAACGCCATGCCGGACGAGCAGATCCACTATGCCGTCGACATCTGCCCCGTCGGCGCCATCATCGACAAACGGGTCGGATATGACGTCCCGATCGGCCGACGTAAGTACGAGCTCGAATCTGTGCGCGCACGGGCCCTCGACCGCCGAGACGAGTCTGGTAAGCCGTGACCGAGGAGACCACGTCGCACGAAATTCCGGTAGCCCCAACGGAACCGGCGCTCGCGGCGGCCCGCGACACCAAGGTCAAGGTGGCGATGATCGGTTTGTGCGGCTGTTGGGGCTGCACGTTGTCCTTTCTGGATATGGACGAACGGCTCCTGCCGCTCCTGACCAAGATCAGCATCCACCGGTCCTCGCTGACCGACATCAAGAGAATCGCCGAGCGCTGCGCGATCGGATTCATCGAAGGGGGTGTAGCGAACGAGGACAACATCGAAACGCTGCGACACTTCCGGGACAATTGCGACATCCTGATCTCCGTCGGAGCCTGCGCCGTCTGGGGCGGCGTCCCGGCGATGCGCAATGTCTTCGAATTGAAGGACTGCCTGTCGGAGGCGTACGTCAATTCGCCGACCGCGGTTCCGGGCGCCAAACCCGTCGTCCCATCCCACCCGGACATTCCCCGACTCACGACCAAGGTTTACCCCTGCCATGAAGTAGTCCACATGGACTACTTCATCCCCGGATGCCCTCCGGACGCAGACGCCATCTTCGCGGTGCTCGACGACCTGATAGAGGGTCGCCCGGTCACGCTGCCCCGCTCGCTGAACCATTACGACTGATCTCGGAGGCTGCGCGTGAGCAGAAAGCTGATCATCGATCCCGTTACCCGAATCGAGGGCCACGGCAAGGTCACAGTGCACCTCGATGACGACGACAACGTCGTCGACGCCAGGCTGCATGTCGTCGAATTCCGCGGGTTCGAGAAGTTCATTCAGGGCCACCCGTTCTGGGAGGCGCCGATGCTGATGCAACGCATCTGCGGAATCTGCTTCGTCAGTCACCATCTGGCCGGCGCCAAAGTACTCGACGACATGATCGGCGTCGGCCCAAAATCGGGAAGCGGCGTGACGCGGACAGCGGAGAAGATCCGCCGACTCGGCCACTACGCGCAGATGCTGCAATCGCACGCGACGGCATATTTCTACCTGGTCGTCCCCGAGATGATGTTCGGCATGGATGCCGCGCCGGCGCAGCGCAACATGGTCGGCCTCATTGAGGCCGACCCCGCGTTGATGCGACGAGTGATCATGCTGCGCAAATGGGGCCAGGAAGTCATCAAGACGGTCTTCGGCAGGAGAATGCACGGCATCAGCTCCGTGCCCGGCGGCGTCGACAAGAACCTGAGCCGGGCCGAATGCGACCGCCTGTTGAACGGGGAAGAAGGGCTCCCGTCGATAGCCGACATCATCGATTACGCCCAGGACGGGCTGCGCATCTTCTACGACTTTCACGCGAAGAATCGGGCTGAGGTGGATGGTTTCGCGAACGTTCCCGCCCTCAACATGTCCCTGGTCGATGACGAAGGCAACGTGGACTACTACCACGGCGTGCTACGCATCGTCGACGACGACAAACACGTCGTCCGTGAATTCGACTACCACGACTACCTCGGCCATTTTTCGGAAGCGGTCGAAGAGTGGACGTACATGAAGTTCCCGTTCCTGAAGGACCTGGGCAGGGACGAGGGTTCGGTTCGGGTGGGGCCGCTCGGGCGAATGAACGTCACGAAGTCGCTCTCCACGCCACTGGCTCAGGAGGCGCTGGAGCGTTTTCATGCTTACACCGGCGGCGCCACGAACAACATGACCTTGCACACCAATTGGGCGCGGACCATCGAAGTGCTCCACGCGGCGGAACTGATCGAAGAACTGCTGCGCGATCCCGATCTGCAGCAGCAAGACTTGGTCGTTACCCCCGCGGCCGGTGCGTGGGCCGGTGAGGGTGTCGGCGTTGTGGAAGCACCTCGCGGCACGCTGCTCCACCACTATCGGGCCGGTCCAGAAGGTGACATCACCTTCGCCAATCTGATTGTGGCTACCACGCACAACAATCAGGTGATCAACCGCACGGTGCGCTCGGTCGCCGAGGACTATCTGGGGGGCCGCGGCGTGATCACCGAAGCCATGATGAACGCCATCGAGGTCGGGATCCGCGCGTATGACCCGTGCCTGAGTTGCGCGACGCACGCTTACGGGCAGATGCCGCTGATCGTCACTGTCTACGATCCGGCGGGAAATGTCATCACCGAGCGCGTCCGTTCGTGACGCTCGACGAGTTCGACGACGACTCTTGCCTGATTTACGGGATCGGTAATGTCGGTCGGCAGGACGACGGTTTGGGCTGGGCCTTCGTCGATTGGATTCAGGCGCAAGGCTTCTGCCCAAACGCAGGCCTGGAGCGGAAGTATCAGCTTCTGCTCGAGGACGCCGAACTGATCAGCAACAAGGAACATGTGCTGTTCGTCGATGCCACCAAAGACACCTCGGTCAAATCGTTCACGGTGGAGCGCGTGGCGCCAAGAATGGACTTCAGCTTCACGTCGCACGCCATCTCGATCCCCGCGATCATGGCGACGTGTCAGCAGTGTTTCGACCGCCTGCCAGCGGTTCACCTGCTCGCGATCAGGGGATTCGAATTCGAACTCGAACTGGGATTGACGCAGGCTGCGCAGCGGAATTTGGATGACGCGAAGGCATATCTCTCATCGGGCGGTCAGGTGTAGAGCGAGTCGAGAAGGTGCTTGTTCTGTCCGGCCACGACGGCGCGTTTCACCTTGAGCGACGGTATCGGCTCGCCGCGGTCGACGGACAGATCGTGGTTCAGCAGCGCCCACTCTTTGACGGTCTCCCATCGGTTGAGGGTCGGCGAGCGGCGTGGGATCCGCATCGTTTCCGGTCATCGTCAACCCGGGAACCGAACGGTAGTGCCTGGCATCAGCTGGACGACACGACCGTGGCATTCCACTTCGACCCCGGCGGCATCACGAGGATCGACACTGATGATGACGCCTTTGCCGCTGACTCGCAGGTGCAGGTGAAGACCGCGGTAGTGGATCGGTATCGCAAGCACACCAAGGGATTCCGGCCAGTGCGGGTCGAGGATGATCCGGCCTGACCGGGTCTCGAGCCCGGTGAAGCACCGCTGCATGAGGTCGACAGTGCCCGCCATCGCCGCCAGGTGAATGCCCTCGGACGTGGTGCCGCCCTGGATGTCCGAGACGTCGGACCTCAGCGCCTGCTGGAAGAACTCCAGCGCGCGGTCGCGGTTGGCCCTGGCGAGCACCCAGGTGTGCACAACACTGCTGAGCGTCGAGCCGTGCGACGTACGCGCCAGGTAGTAGTCCACCATCTTCGGCACCTGATCGGCGGTGAAGCGGTAGCCGAGCCGGTCGAGGAGCTCACGCAATTCGGTCCCCGACAGCAGGTAGAGCAACATCAGGGCATCGGCCTGCTTGGAAGCCTTGTAGCGGTTGACGTCGTCTTGCTCTGCCTCCAGGATGCGGTCCAGGCGTTGGATGTCGCCGTACTGCCGACGAAGACGGTCCCAATCCAGTTCTGCCAGATCACCGTAACCCTCGAACTGACTGACGACGCCATCGTGGAACGGGACGTACATCCGGAGGCTGACCGCCTCCCAGTGCGCCAGTTCGGCACTGTTCAATCCGAGCGTTTCCATCATGTCGAGCCGGTTGGGCAGCGGTAGCAGGTTCAGGGCCTCGATGGCCCGCATGATCGCCCAGACCGCCATCACGTTCGTGTAGGCGTTGTTGTCGATGCCGTCGTAGGGGGCGTCGGGATAGCCCGAATGGAACTCGTCGGGCCCGATCACGCCCCGGATGCTGAAGCGGTCGCGCTCGTCGTCGTAAGTGGCCCTGCTGACGAAGAAGCGTGCGACCTCGGCCAGCAGCTCCGCGCCGTAGTCGATCAGATAGGCAAGGTCGCCGGTGACCTGGTAGAACTTCCACGCGTTGTAGGCGACGGCGATACCGATGTGGTGGGCGCGAGCGCTGGCATCCGGATTCCAGTGGCCGCTGCGCGGATTGAGGTGTAGCCGTTGGCTTTCCTCACGGCCGTCGCTGCCGGACTGCCAGGGAAACATCGCACCCGCATAGCCCGCGGCCGCGGCCGCGTGGCGTGCTGCCGGGAGACGCCGGTAGCGGTACTGCAGCAGAGACCGGGTGATCGTCGGTAGCCGCAGGTTGAGTACGGGGAAGACGAACAGTTCGTCCCAGAAGATGTGGCCGCGATAGGCCTCGCCGTGCAGTCCGCGGGCCGGCACCCCGACGTCGAGGTCGGCCGTGTTCGGTGACGCAGTCTGCAGCAGATGCAGCAGATGCAACCGCAGGACGCGCAATTCGTCGCCGAAGTCATCGAATTCGATGGAAAGCCGTTCCCACAGATGTACCCAGTCGGTCCGATGCCCGTCCAGCAGCTCGTCGAACCTGCCGAGGCGGGAAATCCAGCGCTGAGCGTCGACAGCGGGTTCGGACGTCGCGACATCGCGCCCTGTGTAGACGGTAGCGATCTTCTCGACAGTCACCGATTCGCCAACCGACAGCGCAACGCTGATGTCATGACCGATTTCGGCATCCTCGTTGAAGAGCCGGAACGATGCTGGGACGGGCTCACTGTCGCGCCACACGGTGGTTCGCGCCGCGACGGCGACGGAGATGCGGGATTGGGTCGTCTGCGCGGTGAGCAGCACCGAATCCGCAGAGATCTCGTGCTTCTGGACTGAGTCGAGATGTCGGTTGGCGAGGTCCCGGTAGCGCTCGACAAGCGAGTTCGTCACGCCGCCGTCCACGGTGGAGCGAATCTCTATGGTCCCTGACCAATCCTCGGCGGAGACCATCGTCTCGAGGGCGCCGACGTGGGGCATGTGCATCGCGACGAATCTTCGTTGCCGCAATGAACTCGTCCGGCCCGCGCCGTCGCGGAACCGCGCTTCGCGAGTCAGCACCGCGCCGCGAAGATCGAGGCTCTGCCGGTAGGACAGCACGTCGACCGCATCGATGTCGAACCACGCGCCGCCGTCGATCCGGAAAGTCAGCGCGAGCCAGTTGGGCAGATTGACCAGGCTCTCGTTGTCGATCTGGGTGCCCGACACGTCGTCGACGAGGCGGTTGTACACCCCGGCGGCATAGGTCCCGGGGTAGTGCGCTTGCCCGGCCTTCGTTTCCGGTGCGGCACCTCGGGTGGCGAAATACCCGTTTCCCAATGTGCATAACGCCTCGCGAAGCTTCTCGCCCTGTGGGTCGTACCCGTCGAAGGTGTACTCCCACGCCTTGCTCGAAACGTGATGCTTGTAGGCCAGCCACTGCGATCCGCGGTGGATGAAGCTGCGCACCTGATCGGGACTCTGCAGGACGAAGTGGGCGGCGGTCTTGCGGTCCCCGTCCTCGCCGTGCCTGACGACGATCCCGATTCCGTCGAAGTGAACCGCGTCGAAGGCGTCTTCGTCGGTAAGGTCATCGCCGATGTAGATCGGCAGCAAGGAACCGGTCGGGTCGATGCGATCACGGATCCAGGCCAGCGTGGTCCCCTTGTCCCAGTCGATGTCGGGCCGCAGCTCGACGAGCATGCGCCCACTGGTCACCCGCAGTCCGTCTCGCTGTCCCAGTCGGTGCGCCAGGGCCACGATCTCATCGACGTGTTGCGGTTCGACCTCGCGGTAGTGCACCGCGACGGCAAAGCGCTTGTGCTCGACGCGAACTCCCGGAATCCGGGTCAGGCCGTGGGTCAACTCGGTGGCCGCCCGTTCAAGCACAGGCACGCAAGCCGCAGCCGCATCGTTGCAGTGGTAGGTGCCATCAGGCCCTGTCAGCTCGAACCCGTGGCTACCTGCGTACCAGATGCCCGGTATGCCTACCCGGCTGCGGATATCCGCGAGGTCACGTCCGCTCAGGATAGCCACCGGGCACGCCGCCGCGACGAGTTCCAATGCCTCGGCCGCGCCGTTGACGAGCACGGCCGCAGCGGGATCGGAAACGATGGGGGACAGCGTGCCGTCATAGTCCAGGAACAAGACAGACTCTCGGACGCTGGTGATCCCGATCAGCTGACCATATGACTCCAACGCATTCGGAAGATCTGAGACACGTTTGTCCCCACCACGAACGAGGATGTCTGCCACCTCGGCGACGATGACGTCCGCGCCGCTGTGCAGCAGATCATCGGGATGTCCGCTCCGGTCGACACCGATGACGACCCCGAAACCGCCATCGCGGCCCGCGGCCACTCCGGCGGCGGTGTCCTCGATGACGACGCATCGTTGCGGCCGGACCCCGAGCCGACGCGCGGCTTCCTGAAGTGCTGCCGTTCCGGATTCGCCGGCGATTCCGTCAATGCATATGTCGAACAGATGGTCCACGCCTGCGGTCTTCAAAGCGTGCTGACATCGTGGATTCGATGAATGGGCCGCCGTGGCGACATCGCTGGCCCGCAACTCTCGGGCGAGATCCGCCGTCGGTTCGAGGCACCTCGGATCGGTGCTCAGCGCACTGTCAACGTCGAAGATCACCGCGTCGTGGCGACGCGGGTCGATGGTGACCGGCAGTTTCATGAAGTACGGACGAGCTGTCGTTCCAGTTCCAGCACGTGGCGAGTGGTCTTGATAACCGAATCGGGGTTGAGGCTCATCGACTCGATACCGACCCGGACCAAGAACTCGGCCATGTCCGGGTAGTCCGACGGCGCTTGTCCACACAGCCCCGAGTGAATTCCGTTGCGGCGACAGCCCTCAACAGCCAGGCGAATCATCTCCTTGACCCCCTCATCGCGCTCGTCGTAGTCGAACGCCACGATCTCGCTGTCACGATCCACGCCCAAGGTGAGTTGAGTCAGATCGTTGGAGCCGATGGAGAATCCGTCGAAACGCTTGGCGAATTCATCGATGAGGATCACGTTGTTCGGGATCTCGCACATCGCATACACCTTGAGCCCGTTCTCGCCTCGGCGCAGCCCCAGGTCCGCCATCGTCTGGAGAACAAGGTCCGCTTCGGCCACCCGGCGCACGAACGGAAGCATGAGGATGACGTTCGTCAGACCCATCTGTTCGCGCACGCGGCGCATCGCGCGGCACTCCAGCGCAAAGCCCTCCGCATACGCGGGATGCGCATAGCGAGAGGCACCGCGGAAACCGAGCATCGGATTGCTTTCGGACGGCTCGAACGCGGCTCCGCCGATCAGGCTGGCGTATTCGTTGCTCTTGAAGTCCGACATGCGCACCACGACGGGTTTGGGCCAGAAGGCGGCGGCGATGGTGCCGATTCCTTCGGACAGGCGTTCCACAAAGAAGGCGCTTCCATCGGCATAGCCCTGGGTGAGCTGTTCGATCGTTCTGCGCGCGTCGGGGTCGTCGACCTTCTCGGGGTGCAGCAGAGCCAGCGGATGTACCCGGATGTACTCGCTGATGATGAACTCCATCCGAGCGAGTCCCACGCCGTCGTTCGGCAGGAACGACGTCTTGAAGGCGAGCGCGGGGTTCCCGAGGTTGATCATGATCTGGGTTCGCGGCCGTGCCAGATCCCCCACCTCGCTACGGTCCACGTGGAAGCTGAGTTCGCCCCGGTACACGCGGCCCGATTCGCCGTCCGCGCATGACACCGTGACAGTTTCGCCATCGGGCACGCACGTGGTTCCGTCGCGGGTGCCCACCACGGCGGGGATGCCGAGTTCGCGAGCGATGATCGACGCGTGGCAGGTGCGACCGCCGCGGTTGGTGATGATCGCCGCGGCGGTCTTCATGATCGGTTCCCAGTCGGGCGTGGTGGTGTCGGCGACCAGTACCTGGCCGGGCTTGAACTCGGACAGATGCTCGGGGTTATGGATCCGTTTCGTAACGCCCGAGGCGATCCGGTCGCCGACCGCTCGGCCCTCCGCGATTACCTCGCCTCGCCCCTCGAGCACATAGGTTTCCAGCGTCGTCGCGCTGTGCTGGGACGTCACCGTCTCGGGGCGGGCCTGGACGATGTAGAGCTTCCCGTCTAGACCGTCCTTGGCCCACTCCATGTCCATCGGCCGTCCGTAGTGCGCTTCGATGGTGCATGCGTAGCCGGCCAGTTCCAGGACGTCCTCATCGGTGATGCAGAACCGGGCACGGTCGGACTTTGGCGTCGGGATATTTCGTACCGTGCTCTTCGCCTCACCCTCGACGAGGATCATTTTCACGGCCTTGTCGCCGACGCGGCGCCGCAGAACGGCGCGGTGGCCGGCTAGGTAGGTCGGCTTGTGGACGTAGAACTCGTCGGGGTCGACGGCGCCCTGAACCACATTTTCGCCAAGACCGTAGTCGCCCGTCACCAAGACGGCGTCGCGAAAGCCCGACTCGGTGTCAATGGAGAACATCACACCCGACGACGCGATATCGGAGCGCACCATCTTCATCACCCCGATCGACAGGGACACCTTGAATTGATCGAAGCCCTGGTCGAGTCGGTAATGAATGGCGCGATCGGTGAACAGACTGGCGAAACAACGACGGCAGGTGTCGAGCAGACTCTGTTCGCCTTTGATATTGAGATACGAATCCTGTTGGCCGGCGAAGCTCGCCGTCGGCAGGTCCTCGGCGGTCGCCGAGCTCCGGACGGCGAGACTCACCTCCTCGCCATACTCCTGCTGAAGCTTGCGATAGGCATTCAGAATCTCGTCGGCCAGATCGTCGGGAAGTCCCGCGCCATAGACGATCTCACGGGCGCGCTTGCCTTTCCGTGCCAGCGCGGCGACATCGGCGGGATCGATGTCGTCGAGCTCGGCATGCAGACGGTCCCAGGCGCCGGCCTTGTCCAACATATAGCGATAGGCGTGGGCGGTGATGGCGAAGCCGTGCGGGACGCGGACACCCTGCCCGGACAGCTTCTGGAACATCTCGCCCAGTGACGCGTTCTTTCCGCCGACGAGCGAGACGTCGTCAATGCCGAACTCCTCAAAGAAGCGAACGTACCTCGATGTACCCATGACCTGTCCTCTCGTAGCGTGTCCCGCAACGTCGCCCGCGACCAGAGTCATTGCCGGCCAACGTTGTCCGCGGCCGCAAGTCGTGCAGCCAACGGTTCATCGCTCGAATACCTGGCTGGCCGCGCGTGCTTCCGTACTCTGTGCCACGAACGTCAACCTCCCACAGCGGCCAGCCGCGAGCCAGGGGCGAAGGTCACTCGAATAGGTGACGCACCAGCGTGCTTTCGTTCAGCAGTTGGCCATTGTGTCGGGACGCCAGGAATGCAGTGGCGGCAGGACCGTTGTGCCCCATCGACAATGAAGCCCAGGCCAATACTGCGTGACTATCCGATGACGACGGCAAGCGAGGACCTTGTCCTCTGCCACTTGGCTGTTGGTGTGGCCAGTATTTAACCGGCCCGGCTCAATGCGCCACCGGACGACCGATCTACGAGGAGATTTCCCATGGCTATCAGAGTGGGTGTGAATGGCTTCGGCCGCGTAGGCCGAAACTTCTTTCGTGCGGTGGACGTACAGCGCGCGGCAGGCACCACCGACGTTGAGATCGTCGCGGTGAATGACCTCACGGACAACAAGACTCTGGCTCACTTGCTCAAGTACGACTCGATCCTCGGACGGTTACCGCACGACGTGTCGGTTGACGGTGACGACTTTATGGTGGGAAACCAGCGGATCAAGGCGTGGTCTATCGCCGACGGGCCGGCGGCGGTGCCGTGGGGAGACGTCGGCGTGGATGTCGTGATCGAGTCGACTGGCCGGTTCACCGCCGCGGAGCAGGCGCGCGGTCACCTTCGCGGAGGAGTGCAGAAGGTGGTGGTGTCCGCGACGTCGAAAGGTGCGGACCTCACCGTGGTGATGGGTGTCAACCATCGCGACTATGACGGCACGCAGACCGTCGTCTCCAATGCTTCATGTACAACGAATTGCCTTGCGCCGATGGCGATGGTGCTCGACGAGGTATTCGGAATCGAGCGCGGGCTCATGACTACCGTCCACGCCTATACACCGGACCAGAACTTGCAGGACGGTCCGCACCGCGACCTGCGGCGAGCCCGCGCCGCGGCGATCAACGTGGTGCCCACGTCCACCGGGGCCGCCCGCGCGATCAGCTTGGTGCTGCCCCAGCTCGCGGGGCGGCTCGACGGATATGCGCTGCGGGTACCGGTGCCCACGGGTTCTGCCACCGATCTCACCGCCATCGTGCGAGAGCCGGCAACCACAGAGGCGGTCAACGCCGCGTTTGCGGCCGCGGCCGCCGGGGAGCTGAAGGGCTTCCTCACCTACACCGAGGATTGCATCGTCTCCTCCGACGTCGTGACCGACCCCTCGTCATGCATCTTCGACGCGGGACTCACCAAGGTCACCGGTGACCTGGTGAAGGTCGTCGGCTGGTACGACAATGAATGGGGCTACTCCCACCGCCTGGTGGACTTGACCGACCTCGTCGCATCCCCCCTCTGACGGGCTTCGTCGGCGGGTCAGAGGTCCGCGGCACCGGCCGCCAGGGCAATCGGTTCAGGAGCGATGTCGAACAGTCGCTCGACGTCGGCGCGGGTGCAGGTCGCAGTCCCCGGGGTCATCAGCATGGCGGCGCCCGCGGCGATACCCAGCCGAATCGACTTGGTGAGTGACCATCCGCCGCTTAGTCCGACGGTGAGCCCGGCGATCATGGCATCGCCGGCACCGACACCGCTGCCCGACTGCACTCCGACCGCGGGATAGCGCTGCGCGCCTTCGGCGGTGACGAGCAATGCACCCTGGGCGCCCAGTGATACCAGGACATTGCGCGCACAGGCACGCTCGATGAGCTCTCGGGCCGCCGCGACCCGTTGGGTCTCGTCCGGCAACTCGCGGCGGACGCATTCGCGGAGCTCACGGACACTGGGCTTGAGCAGAAACACCTTGTCGCCGGTCAGGTGCCGCAGACCGCTGCCCGAGGTGTCGAGGATCAGCTGGGTACCCAACTGCGCGCAGATATCGGCCACTCGGTTGTAGAACTCCGGAGAGACGTTGGGCGGCAGGCTTCCGCTGGCGACGACGTAGTCGGCCGAAGCCGCCACCGAACGCAGCTCCCGGATGCATTCCTCTTGCTCGGCGGCACTGAGGGCCGGTCCGGGCAGCACGAACCGATATTGGCGTTCGGTAAGGCGCTCGTTCACCGTGAAGCTCTCCCGGGTCGGTTCGGCGATCGGAATCCGACGCACGGGCACGCCTGCAGCATCAAGCATCCCGGAGACAAGATCACCACTGGCGCCGCCCGCGGGAAAGATGGCCAATGCCGAGGTGCCGAGAACCTGTGCCACCCGGGCGACGTTGATACCGCCACCGCCGGGGTCGTAACGCGCAGAGCCGCATCGCATCTTGTCGGTTGGCATCACTACGTCGGTGCTAGTGGTGATGTCGAGCGCTGGATTCATCGTCACGGTGACGATCCGGGCACCAGCGGACTGCGAAATCGCGTCGGTGGCGATTGGCGTCACAACGATCACCTGCTTTCCGTTCCGCTTCGACCCTAGGGAAGGCGCCGGGTGACGTTAATGGTCGTTAGTCCACGACGCGCTGCCGTTCGACCCGACCTAGGTTTGCATCTCGCTCTTCATCTGCCCACCGGCATAGCGATGATCAGCTACGCCGACAGCTTCTTCTTCGGCATCACCGCCGACTGGTGTCAACCGACCCCGCCAGCTAGGTCCGCCGCAGGCGCCGGGCGGGAGTTCGTCGGTCGCACAATGGAGTGCGGCGGCGAGTGCGGGAAGACCTCTGACCGGCCGTCGACGTTCTCGACGAGCCGTCCCAGCGCGACGCTTCCCGGCCGAGTCCAACGTTCGGGGCTCGGATCGAATCGACATCGCTCGCCGATCTATGGGCATGGCCCGGCCTCTACCGACGTGGCGAAACCAGCTGTGACCACAGACATTACGGCGCACTTCAGACACTAGCCTTGGCTGACCCTTGAGGGTCCGAGGCACACGGGGAGATGACTTATTCCCCGCAGCAGCGTGCTGTCGTTCACGGTTGGCGCGCCGGCGAGAGACAGTCGGGGAAACCGTTCGAACAGAGCTTGCAGGCCGATCTGCAGTTCCATGCGGGCCAGGGGCGCGCCGAGGCAGACGTGGCTGCCGGTACCGAAGCTGACGTGATCGCGGGCATTGGCGCGAGCCGTATCGAATTCGTCGGGCTGTTCGAACGCGGCCGGGTCACGATTGGCACCGGCAAGGAGCACGAAGACGGCCATGCCCTCTCGCACGGTGTGGCCGCAGAGTTGAACGTCCTCTGTGGCCACTCTGACTCCGATTTGGGAGACCGAGTCGTAGCGCAGTGCTTCTTCTACGGCGTTGGGCCAGCCCTCGGGATCTGCTTGGAGACCGGCCAGCTGGTCGGGGTGATTGACCAGCGCCACAACCGCATTGCTGAATTGATGTGCAGTAGTGAGGAATCCGGCTCCGAGGAGTAGGCCGGCGAACGTCCGAATCTCGAAGTCGGAGAGCTCGGTGTCTTGGATGACGGCGTACAGAATGCCGTCGCTGGCACTACCGTCGCGCAGCCGCTCGATATGCGTGGCGAGGTAATTTTCGAACTCGCGCAAGCCCGCAACCGCGGTTCGGAAGTTGCGCCAGGACGGCGCTGTGGTGGTGATCAATTTAGAGGCAGATTCACCCATTTCGTACAGGTAAGGCGTATCGCCACGTGGAATTCCCAGCATCTCGGCGATGATCTCGATGGGGATGCGCGAAGCGTAGGCGGTAACCAAGTCGCAGTCGCCGCCGTCCTCGAGTTCGTTCAGCAAGCCGTCGGCGATCTCGTGGATACGCACGCGAAGCCCGGCTATCGCTTTCGGGGTGAACGCCCGCGATACGAGACGTCGCAACCGCGCGTGCTCGGGCTCGTCGACCATCAGTAGTGACGGCGGCTCCACGGGGTTGATCACGCGGGGATTGGTCTTCTCGAGTAGTCGCTGGACGGTCCGGAACGGCGAGCGATCTCGGGGTTTAGCGGTGCGGAAACTACTGTCCCGCAATACCTCTCGAACAAGTTGCAGATCGGCGGTGACCCAGGCGTTGCCCCCGAATGCCGGTGCCATTCGCCCGTGTCGGCGAATCTGCTCGATCAGATCATAGGAACGTTCATGCTGGTCGTCGTCAAGGAGCAGCTGGGCGAAGGGGTCGCCGCGGCGGGCGAGAACCTTCAGTGTCGCACGGGGGAGCCCGTACCCCATCAGCCAATGCGACCAGGTCTTGATATCCACATTCACGTTATTCGCCCCCGCGGATCGACTACCGATCAGGCTAGCCGTGAATGTGCCGGTTTGGTCCGCGGTTCTCGATCATCGGTGATAGCCGTCGCTCGCCAGGATCTCCACCCCACGCCAACCCCAGTACACGCGGTGGGCCTGAATCAACCCGTCTTCGATCTCCATCACCTCGACAAAGTCCATCTGTTCACCGTCCGGTGTCTCCCGGGGATACTCCCAGGTGGCCCGGCGGCCGTCGGTGAAGAACCCGGCGCGGTGGTACTGCCGCTCGTCCGGGGTACGTGCGACCACCTCCGTCAGAAATGGCCGCAGCTCATCGTGACCGCGGCACACACCCCGACCGCCCAAGATGTGCGCTGCCACCGGGCTTTCGAGAGTCGCATCCACGGCGTAGCAGGCCAGTAAGGCATCGACATCGTGGTTGGCCAAGGCTTCTTCCCACGCCCGCGTAACCGCCTCGATCCCCGCGACGTGGCCTTTGTCAGAGTTTCCATCAGCGTTCATGGCTCCAGGATGCTCCGCCGACGCTTCGGTGCAGGCCGAAGCATTTCGCTTCTATCGTCGATGTCATGGGTCCAACAGTTCCAACGGTTCGTGGCGAACCCGACTTGGCGGCGGTGGCTGCGGCGTTCGCAGATCCACGCCGCATCCGAATCCTGTTCGCGCTGGCCGATGGGCGGGCCCTTCCCGCAGGCCGGTTGGCCCAGGAAGCCGGCGTTGCCGCTTCGACGACCAGCAGCCACCTTGCGCATCTGCTCAGCCACCGACTGGTCGCCGTCGAACACCACGGCCGCCACCGCTACTACCGCTTGGCGACGCCGCACGTCGAGGGCGTGTTGGAGGCGCTCGCACGCGTTGCACCACAACGGCCCATCAACTCGCTACGAGAACACACGCGAGCACATGCCCTGCGCGCTGCGCGGACGTGTTATGGCCACCTGGCCGGCCGACTTGGCGTCAGCATCTTCCACGGCATGATCGGCCGGGGATGGATCACCGGCGGCGACGGACAGCATCATCCGGAAGACGCCGTCGATCGACTGTCCGCACCCGGCAGGACACATGCCTACCGCCTCACCGAATCCGGGGCCGCCGCGCTCGCCGACTGGGGCTTACCCACCCCGTTGCTGGAGACCACCGCCCCACTGCGGTACTGCGTGGACTGGACCGAACAAGCCCATCACCTCGCAGGAGCCCACGGCACCGCGCTCGCGGATTGCCTGTTCGAACGCGGGTGGATCGCCAAAGCGAAAACGCCACGCGCCGTCGTCGTAACGCCGACAGGACTAGGGCATCTGGAGCAACTCACGCGCCCGGACTGACGGTGATGGTGCCAGGCTGCGACACCATGCCACGAAGACCTCCGGAAAATCGTTGGCTGCCAACGGTGATCGCTGTTACGTTCGTGGCAGGCCGTGTGAGAGGACAAGGAGGTGGTACCCGTGAACGTATCGACGTGGGTGCTCCTCTTCAGGGACACGGTCGGGCGATAGGTCGTCCGGGAGCGCCGTTTGACGAGCACTCCCGAAAGGCACGACCATGCACTTCCTGTCAGAAGAGCGCCTCGACGGCGCCAGCCTCGAACGCGCCTTCACCCTCGGTGACATACCCGGCATCCTGTGGACGCCCGCGTCCACTCCGGCGCCGCTGGTCCTCGTCGGCCATCCCGGCGGACTGCCGGCCATGTATCCACGGGTGGCGAGCCGCGCCCGACGCGCCTTGGTAAGCGGCTTTGCCGCGGCCACCATCGAGCTTCCCGGTTGCGGGGACCGGCCCCGCTTGGCCCACGCCGAGCTGGCCCGCGCGGATCTGCGCCGGGCGCTTTCAGCCGGAGAGCCGGTGGACGACATCGTCGACCGGCTTGTCCTGCCCCTCGTGGAAGCGGCCGTCCCGGAATGGCAACACCTTCTCGACGTTCTCCTCTCGCTTCCCGAGATCAGCGGCCCCGTGGGCTACTCGGGCGGGGTGCTCGCCATCGGGATCCGATTGGCAGCAGTCGAATCCCGCATCGCGGCCGCTGGTCTGTTCGCCGGCAGTTTCGTGCCTCGCTCCATGTTCGGCGAGGCCCGTCAGATCACCATCCCGCTGCACGTGCTGCTGCAATGGGACGACGAGTCGAATGACAGGCAACAGGCACTGAATCTGTTCGACGCCTTCGGCTCTCGAGAGAAAACGCTGCAGGCCAACATGGGCGGGCACACCGGTGTCCCGCAGTTCGCGGGGGAGGACGCGGCCCGGTTCTTCACCCGGCATCTGATGCCAAGCGGCCCTGATCTGGCTCCGTTATGGTCGTGACCGGGTCGGGGGAAGAGCCGCAACTTGACGCACACCACAGGAAGACGTGAGGGGCAACCTATGAACACGAGCACGTACCGCCGCACCGCAGCCGCTGGCTTGGCCGCCGTCGCACTGACCGCTGCCGGCTGCAGCAATGGCGCCACCGTCGACGTCTCGGCGTCGCCTCAGGTGGCGCTGATCGTCACATCGCAGGTGCCGGCGCCGTCCCCGGAAGTGAAACTCATCGGCGAACGGGACGTCGAGGTCACGCTCACCGGCCCGATCGCGGCGAAGTTCTCGTCAGCGACCGACAGCCAGAAGGCGACCCTCGGCAAGCCACTGACAGGTGACCACAACGCGGGCACGCGGGACAGCGGAGTGGTCTTCCAGCAGTTCCAGGGTGGCGCGATCGTCGCCAAGAACGACGATGCGGGCACCCCGGCGTACATCATCTCGGGCCCGATCCGCGACGCCTGGAATGTCCAGCGGGATGCGGACGGCGTGCCGTCGGCCACCGGCAGCAACGGCTCGGCAGGCCCGTTGGGTGTCGTCACGAGCGACGAGACCAACGTTGGCGGCCAGCGGGTCACGACGTTCGAGCACGGGAAGATCGCGTACAACACGACGACCGGTCAGGTTGAGGTGACGGTCAACGGGAAGGTCGTGCCGTCAGGGCTGCCGTCGTGAGCGATTGTTGGAATCGGCGGCCGGGTAGCGCGACGATCCCCGCGGCGGCAGCGGTGTAGCACAGGGCAGCTATTACGGTGCACGCCTCGGTGAGGCCGGCGAGGAATGACTGTTGTACCGCAGCAAGAAGTCCTGGGGTGTCGGAGGCGATGCCGAACGCGATGGGGACGGAGTCGGCGGCCTCGGCCGCTTTACCGGTAGTCGCGAATGCGCTGTCGGCCAGGTGTGCGCCGAACGCTGATGAGAACAACGAGCCGATGATGGCGACGCCCAATGTTGACCCCAACTCGCGCGTGGCGTCGTTGACCGCGGAGCCGATACCGGCGCGGGCCGGCGGTAGCACCAGCATGATGGATTCTGTTGCGGGCGTGGAGATCAGCCCTATGCCCAAACCCATGAGCAGCATCTGTCCGATGATGGTGGACCAGTAGGGCGTGTTGATGTCGATACTGCCGGCGATCCAGGCCATCGCGGTGCCAAAGGAGACCAGTCCGCTGACGACCACCGCGCGCGTACCGATCCGTGGGGCAAGTAATCCGCCAACGACCGAGCCGACGGCGATCGAACCCGCGACGGGCAGGATGCGTGCGCCGGTGGAGAACGGACTGAACCCGCGGAGAACTTGGAAGTACTGGGTAATCAAAAAGATGAAGCCTGACAGCGAGAAGAAGGCGACCGTCACGGACGCGCTGGCGGCGCTGAACCTGCGGTCGGTGAAGAGCTTGACATCCAGCATGGGGTGTTCGGCCGCTTGCTCGATCATGACGAAGGCCAATGCCAATGCTGCTGCGAGGGTGAACCCCACCACCGTCGTGGTGCTGTGCCAGCCCCTGACGGGGGCTTCGATGATGGTGTACACGAGAACGCCGAGTAGAAGAATCGAGGTGGCGAGACCTCGGATGTCGAGCGCCGGCACGTTGGGGTCTCGTGATTCCGGCACGAGGAAGAACGTGAGGACTGCGGCCAGCAGCGCAAGGGGTATGAGTGCCCAGAAGACGCTGCTCCACGAGAAGTGTTGCAGCAGCAGCCCGCCGGTGACCGGCCCGGCGGCAACACCAACCCCGACCACTGCGCCCCAACCGCCGAGCGCGGCGGCGCGCTGGCGGCGATCGGCAAAGGTGTTGGTGATGATCGACAGCGTCGTCGGGAAGATCAGTGCGGCGAAAACACCCATGCTGAACCGTGCGGCGACCAGTGTTCCAGTGCTCGTGGCCATGGCGCCGATTGCGCTGGTGGCGGCAAAACCGAGCAGCCCGATGAGCAGGGCGGGACGTCGTCCGTACCGATCGGACAAACTGCCGGCTGCCAGCACGAGAGCGGCGAACGTGAGGTTGTAGCCGTCGACGACCCACTGCAGGCCTCGGGTATCGGCGTGAAGTTGGGTCGCGATGCTCGGCAGCGCGACGTTGACGATCGTGACGTCGAGGTTGATGGCAAGAACCGCAACATATATCGCAGCCAGGATTCCGGCCTTGCTCGTCGTGGTCATATCCGTCCACCCCTCGACCATGTAAGATTATAAAAGCAACATTAGTTTAAATTTGCAAGCGAGACGTGAGATGAGTCGAGACTACGGTCAGTACTGCGGGCTTGCCCGGGCCCTCGATGTGGTGGGCGACCGGTGGAATCTGCTGATTGTCCGCGAGCTACTGATAGGACCTGCGCGGTTCGGCGAGCTGCGCGAAGGGTTGGCGGGCGTAGCGACCAATCTGCTTACCGGCCGTCTCCGAGATCTCGAAGCCAATGGCGTGATCGAGCGACGCTTGTCCGACGACAGCAGCTCGATCACGTACGCCTTGACGCCGTGGGGTGCCGAGTTGCGGGAGCCCATCAATGCGCTGATCCGATGGTCGACGCCGCTGATGATCCGTGGGCCCGAAGGCGACGAGTTCCGCCCAGACGGCCTTCTCGTCGCTCTTCCCGCCCTGCTGTCAGGCCGTGTGCCCGCTGATCAATCGGTCGCCGTGGGAATCACCGTGGATGACGTCACGGTTCAACTGCATGCCACCGCGAGCGGCATCGTTGTCGGCCGACCCGACGGGCGGCATCTCGATGCCGTACTGGCTGGCGAGGGCCAGCTGATCCTTGGGCTCGCGGCGGGCGTGTTGTCCCTCAATGATGTTGCCGCACTTGTTGATATCACCGGCGATCGATCAGCTCTGCGAAACTTCTTTGACGCACCGAAGCCCTCCGCGCAGTAAGTCGCCGCCGACCGCCCTATCCCAGGATCGCCCGGGCTGCGCGCTCGGCGATCAACATGACCGGCGCGTTGGTGTTGCCCGATGTGATGGTGGGCATGGCCGAGGCATCGGCCACGCGCAGGCCGGCGACGCGATGCACACGAAAGTCGGTGTCGAGCACCGTTGCGACTGACCGCGGAAGGCCTTGCGGGTCAAAGGCTCCCATCGCGCAGGTGCCCACCGGATGGAAGATGGTCGTGCCTAGTTCACGGGCGGCCTGTTGCAGATCATCGTCGCTCACCACTTGCGGTCCGGGCAGCAGCTCGTCCGGGTGGTAGGGGGACAGTGCTGGTGCCGCCATGATCTCCCGCGTCATCCGGAGACCCTTCACCGCGGCGTCATGATCGGCATCCGTGGACAGGTAATTGCACGAGATTTTGGGGTAGGTTAGCGGATCGGCGCTGGCTATGCGCACGTGTCCACGCGAGGTGGGGCGCAGATTGCAGACTGAGGGGGTGATCGCGCCGAAAGAGTGCAGCGGGTCACCGAACTTGGGCAGGGACAACGGCTGCACATGCCACTCCAGATCCGGACTGGCCAGTGCCGGATCGCTTTTCGCGAAAGCCCCCAGCGTCGAGGGCGGCATCGTCATCGGTCCGGAGCGCAGCGTCACGTACTGGAGTCCCATGCCACCACGGGTGATCCAATTCCGGTACAGCGTGTTGACCGTTCGGGCGCCTTGGATGCGGTACACGGTTCGCAGCTGCAGGTGGTCCTGGAGGTTTTCGCCAACTCCGGGCAGATCGACCGCCACCGCCACGTGATGCCGGGTGAGCAGCTCTGCCGGGCCCAGACCTGAGGCCTGCATGAGCTGCGGCGAGCCGATGGCGCCGGCCGTCAGGATCACCTCCCGGCGCGCTTGGACGTCGAGCATCCGGCCGTCTTTGAGCAGGCGCACGCCGGTGGCGCGGTGCTGAGCCGTGGTCCAGGCACCGCGACGCTGCTGCTGCTGGACCTGGTCGTCGAGTAGCAGCCGCACGGCCTGAGTCTCGGTGTAGACGGTGAGATTGGGTCGGTGGGCGATGGGATGCAGGAAGGCATCGGCCATCGACCAGCGCCGGCCACGCCGCTGGTTGACGTGAAAGTAGGCGCTGCCCGAATTGTCGCCCCGGTTGAACTCATCGATAGGGGTGATCCCTACCTGAGCCGCGGCGGCCTGCCACGCGTCCAGGATCTTCCAGCGCACCCGCGGCTGCTCGACGCGGATTTCGCCACCGGCGCCGTGCCAGTCGTCGGCCCCGCCGAAATAGTCTTCCAGCTCCTTGTAGATCGCCAGCGTCTCGCCGGGACCGTCAGCGCCGCCCCACAGCCAGCGCTCGTCGCCGGTGGCCCGCGCCCAGAGGACGTAATCGGAGGCCTGGCCACGCATGTGGATCATGGCGTTGATCGACGAACAGCCGCCGATGACGCGGCCCCGCGCGTAGTGAATGCTGCGCCCGGCCAGACCCTCGTCAGGCTCGGTCGTGAAGCACCAGTCGGTGCGCGGGTTGGCAATGGTGTACAGGTAGCCCACCGGCACCTTGATCCAGAACCAGTTGTCTTTACCGCCGGCCTCGATCAGCAGGACCCGGTGATCGGGGTTGGCGCTGAGTCGGTTGGCGAGCAAGCAGCCCGCACTGCCTGCGCCCACGATGATGAAGTCGAAGTCGGCGGCGGGGCTCATTCTGGTGATCAATCCTCCATGGCAGCGGACGGCGGGTCCTAGTGTGCGCGATGACCGCCCGGTGCGGGCGCATTCCCACACCGCGTGGGGAGTCAGAGTTGGCCGACTCCGTGCGCGTCAACAGGGTTCACCCGGGAAACCACCAGTGGGTCCGCGGGAGTGAAGGGGAACGTCGGCAGATCATCGATGTGGGTGTCGAATGCGGCGGCCAAGACTTCTCGTGAATAAGCGCTGGCAGAGGCTTTGAAGCCAATGTCGGCGGGGAACGGCTGGTCGAAGAAGATGAGGAAATGCCAGTCGTCGGTGCCGATGTTCTCGATGTGGTGGGGGTAGGCGCGGGGGATGAAGTACATGTCTCCTGTGGTGAGGTTCCAGGTGTCCAGCGTGCCGTCCGGGTTCATGATGGTCATGCGCGCGTCGCCGTAATGGACATAGCCCATCTCAGCGGTGACGGGATGCCAATGCGGTTCGCGCATACCGTTTTCTGTGATGCGCAGCGAGTACATCGAAATATCTTTCAAAGCGGGCCAGAACTGGTCGCGGGCGAAGCGTGCGTTGCCACTGGCGAAGTTGAGGCCGGGCGCTTGGGCTTCGATGTCGAACTTGTGCGGATCGTTGAAGTGGGCTGCCGCGGGGATGCTCGGGCTGCCGGTGCGGGCTGCCAGTTTGTGGTCGACGGTGCTGCGACGGATCTTGGTGATGTCGGACGACGGTAGGTCGTAGGTGTTGCCCAACACCGCGTCGGTGAACGCTCCGAAGGTGGCGCCCAGGCCGAAGTCCTCGGGACGTTCGTTGCGGAAGGCGATGATGAACTCGGCGACGTCGGCACCGATGTTCTCGATGTGGTGCAGCGCGCCGGATTCGATGTGGAACATCTGCCCGGCCGTGACGATGAAGTTCGAGAACGAACTGTGGTTGTCCAGGACGGAGACCAGGGCCGTTCCCGAGACGCAGTAGGTGAGTTCGTTGGCGTTCGCGTGCCAGTGTGGCGTGCGCATGGCCCCGGGGTTGAGCAATAGCCGCTTGATCGACAGATTCTTCAGAATCGGCAGGGCATCAGCGGTGACGCGGCGCATCGAGCCGAGTTCGGATTCCTCGACAATCTCGCCGCCCAGTAGCGAGACGGTGTGGCTGCTGCGGGCGATGGACGTGGTCATAGGGTGCCTCCTCGTTGGTCAAGCCGACAGATGTCAGTGTCGTCGGCTGGGAGGCTTTCGTCATGGATGCGGTCGGCAATCAGGAGTTGCCGGAAGCCCTACTTCGTCCATTCCTGCTAGCGGTAACACCAAACTAAAGGCGAGAAAAAGCCTTACGCAAGACGTTCCGGGCCACGACCGCTGCAGCGAGGGCGGGATGACGGCCATGCGGACGTCCGTAGTGGAGACACAGCGTCGCCCGCACATCGCTCGGCGGGATACGGGCATATGCATGGTAGGTGCGGTAGCCCCAGAAGAGGTAAGCGTTGCCCGGCTTGAGGGCCAGGATATGGCCGTCTGGATCCAGAGCTAACTGGCTCTCAATCCGCCTGCGATACCAGCTGTTCTGGGTCAGGAACTTTTCGGCGATGTTCGCCCCGACGAAGCGCCGGAACGGGCGCCTGTTGGGGAAGACCACTAGTTCCCCTGACTCACCGCGAGCGCCTTCCGACATGAAGACGGCGATGACCAACGTGATCGCGCTGGCGTCGTAGTGAAACCACATCGGGTCGTCGTGGGGCGCGGCGCCGGAATTGATGCGTAGCACGGTGTGGATACGCTCCCCGGCTGCTCCGCCCCCGGGGCAGCCTATGAGCATCAACTCTGCGAACAGCCGTTGCAGCCTCTCGTCGGTCACTATCTGGCGGGCCGGCTCGAAGCCTTGCTCGGCAGCGCTGTAAACCGTGACGTGGCGGCCGTCATGGGCAGTGATCAGTGAAGTTGCGGCGGTTTGTGCGACGGCAAGCCAATCGGCGGAGACGACGTCGGCGAGGCACACGACCCCGTTCCGATCCAGCTCCGCGGCGATACGGGCGGGCGGCTCGTCAGTCCTGCACAACGGCACTTGCACGACCGTCAGTTTATTGCCCGAAGCTGAGCTGCGCTGCAAACCGGGAGTACCCCGCGAAATCCGCGCCGTCGCCGTTCAGGTTTGCTGATGCAAGCCACAGCAAACCGCGTCAGATTTCGAAGACCACCACGCGTTGCGGCCAACGTGTTACCGATGGTGACCACTCAATTTCGCCACACGGCGATCGGGCAGCGCTACCTGGGTGCCTGGTGTCGCCCGGTCGTCACGCGCTGTCCCGCCACGCGATCACCTCTTTGAGCGAGGTCAGATCGTAGCCGTCGTCGGAGGTGAGCTCGGTCTGGAACAACGTGACACCAGCCTCGCGGAAAGCGTCCGCGCTGTCGGCGTTCTGCCACAGTGTCGAGCGTTCGATATCGGTGCCGGTGCGGCCGAACGTCGCTGCCAGCTCATCGACGCGGTCGCTGGCCTTGCGGAACGCGTCGAGGTCCTGGAATGCGTGCCAGATGTCGGCGTGCCGGGCGACGGCGGGCAACGAGCGCTTGGGCCCCGTACCGCCGATGAGGATCGGCACCTTGCGCACGGGCGGCGGGATCAGTGCGGCAAGCCGGTTCTCGATGAGGATCAGGCTCTCGTCGAACAGATCGAAGCGGGAGCCGAAGGTGCCGAAGTCGTAACCGTAAGTGGTGTAATCCTTTTCGTACCAGCCGGCGCCGAGGCCCAGGATGAGCCGGCCGCCACTGATGTGGTCGACGGTACGCGCCATATCGGCCAGCAGGTCGGCGTTGCGGTAGCCGACGCCGGTGACGAGGAGCCCGATCTCGGCATGCGACGTGATCTCGCCCCACGATGCGAGTGCGGTCCAGCCCTCGAAGTTGGCGACATCGGGCTGCTCGTCGTGGAGGACGGGCTTGCCGTCGACGATGGCCTTCATCGCCGGTCGGTGGAAGTGGTCGTAGCCGAAGATCACGTTGACACCGAGGTCGTCGGCTGCCAGGACGGCGTCGCGCCACGTGGCGTAGTCGGGGGTTCCGCCGGGCTGGATCTGCACGGCGACGCGGATGGGACGAGTCATTGAAAGCTCCATGGTCGTGGAAAGGCGACTCTTGAGCCAAGGTCATGGCTGGCGGGTTTATTCCGGTAGCCCCGAAGTGGTTGCCGCACCGAGTATTTCAGAAGCTCAGGGCTGGCGCAGGTCTACGCGTACCGGCGAGCGTTTCACCCCCGGCATCCCTGGGTACCCAGCCGAGCGGCGCTGCCAAATGCTGCGGCGCAGGCAAGGAGTTCACAATGCGTGCAGAGGAAGGCGACGAATCGATCGCCGAGCTGGCCGATTACGCCGAGCAAGCCGAACAGAACTTGGACGAGAGCATCGGGCCACTCGAGGGCAAGAAGGTGGCGATCCTCGCCACCGACGGCGTCGAACGTCGCGAGTTGCAAGAGCCCCGGGACGCTGTGCAAGCCGCCGGTGCCAGCACCGAGCTGGTGTCTTTGCAAGAGGGCTCGATCGACATGCGCGACAATGACCTGAGCCCCGGCGGCAGCGAACCCGTGGAGCGTTTGGTCGCTGACACCACTCCCGACGAGTTCGACGCTCTGCTCATTCCGGGCGGCACAGTGAATGCCGACAAACTCCGTAGCGACGACAAGGCGGTGAAGTTCGTTCACGACTTCGTCGAATCCGGCAAGCTCGTGGGCGTCATCTGTCACGGACCCTGGACGCTGATCGACGCCGGCGTCGCGAAAGGGCGGACGTTGACCTCATATCCGAGCCTGCGTATCGATCTGCAGAATGCGGGAGCGACGGTGGTTGATCGCGAGGTCGTTATCGACGGGAACGTGATCTCCAGTCGTGGCCCGGATGATCTTCCGGCGTTCTCGTCGGCTGTCGTGGATGCGCTTGCGCGCGGCGGATAAGTCGGCTGCTTCCCGTACCGGCGATGCTCGGGACCCCGCAATCGATGACCGATGGCCGCGCGTAACCAAGCCTTTCGTCCCTTTCGGCGACGAGATGGCCGACGCAACATGAGGGTGTCCGCAGTGGGGTCGATCTCGGCATCGCACATCGAAAGGCTGCACCATGAAGTCACTGGTGGTCTGCGTCTCGGTATCGAATGGAAACACGCGCCGTGTCGCCGATCAGATCGGTGAGGTACTGGGCGCCACGGTGATCGAGCCTGAGGACGTCGCCGTCGACACGATCCGTGACTACGACCTGGTCGGCTTCGGGTCAGGGGTCTATTACCTGGCCCCGCATCCACGGTTGCAGAAGCTCATCAGCGAGCTTCCTCCCGGACACGGCCGACCCGTTTTCACGTTCTTCACCAGCGGCGGCCCGGAGCTGCCGCTGCTCGGCTACAGCGGACGTATTCGGCGCCGGCTTGAGTCGAAGGGGTTCGACGTCCTGGGATCGTTCTCATGCCGTGGACTCGACACGGTGGGGCCGCTCGGCTTGGTCGGCGGCGTGAACAAGGGACGGCCCAACCAGGACGATCTCGAGCGCGCCAGAGCGTTCGCGATGCGGATGCGTGATCGGGCCATGCAGCTCGGCGTTCCGCCAGCGTGACGCTTCACGACGTCGGACATCAACTCCGCCCGTTGCGTGCTCATCGTGGGAGCACAGATCAACCAGCGTGCTGTTGCACATCACTCGGAAGGTATCTGATGTTGGGCAAACTCGATTCTGCTGACGTAGAGACCGAGCTGTGTAATGGCGTCGTCGGTCGCATCGGTTGCCTGAGCAATGGGCGCCCCTACGTGGTCCCGGTGTGCTACGCCTACCACGAGGGCTGCGTCTACGGTCACGGCATGCCAGGTGCCAAACTCGAAGCGCTGCAGAATGAAGGCGCGGTCTGCTTCGAAGTCGAGAACATCACGGACCTTTCGAACTGGCGCAGCGTTATCGCTTGGGGCACAGCCGAATTGCTCGACGGAGCCGCCGCTCGCAGCGGCCTGGAAATCCTGTTCGATCACCTGGCGCCGGTGCTTGGGCCGGAGTTCACCGCCATGCACGTCGCGCACCGCTCGGGACAAGACTTCCCGGGGACCGTCTACCGAATCCGCCTGACGGAAAAGACAGGTCGCTTCGAAAAGACGGCACCCTAGTCACTCGGTCTGGTCCGCTTTCGGTCCCGCACGTACAACAATGCCGCGCCGAGAGCGATCAACAGCAAAACGCCCAGTTCCAGGAGCGTGCCGATCACTGCCGGGCGCGGCACCACCGAGTCACCGCCGTTGAATCCGAAGTGCGCAGCCACCGCGGCCGGCACCCCGCCGCGCAAACGCTCGACGAGGTACAGCATCACTAGCGAGAACGGAATCAGTCCGACCAGCAGTGCCACAGCTCGGACGCTGAGTAGTCCAGCCGCGTGTTGCCCGGTGCCATGTAGGAAGAACAAAGGCAGATGCCAGATCGCCCAGATCAGTCCGATGATCAGGCTGGCTGCCGCGACACCGTGGTTGCGGCGAATTCTTGGCTGCAGATAACCGCGCCAGCCGAACTCCTCTGCGAGCGGTCCGGCCAACAGCGTCAGCCCGACAAATCCCAGGAGTCCGCCTGCGTCGGCCAGGGCTGCCGATGAACTGAGCGATAGAGCCGACAGGTCGTTCCTGTGCAGAACGAGTGCAGGCACACAGGGAACCGCCGCGCCGAGAACAAGCCCGAGCGCTATTGCCGACGCCACTGGCCGACGGTGCTCGCGGCGCTCGCGTGGATGGGCCAGCCACATGACCGCAGCCATCAGACTCGGCCCGCAGGCCGACGTGGCAAAGACCACCTGCGCCGGTCCACTACTCACATTCGCTCCAAGGCCGATCAAGGTCAGCATCGGGATCCAGGTGAATGCGTAAGTGGCGAGCACGAACTGGCGGGTTCGGACCTTGGCTGGTGCGAGCTCCATCAACATCACCTCACAACGCGACGATCACGCGATACCTGCGTCGCTGCGCCAAGCGTATCCGCACGACTAAATGGCGAAACGGCATCGACTTTGATCGGCAGGTCAAACGGCGTGAGCCTTCACGGCAGCACAGCGCGATATCGACCCTCAGAGACACTGTCGCAGAGGTTATTTCGGGAATGACCAGAGTTGGCAGGCGAGAATTCAGTGGCGAGCTTGACTGTCGTGCCGCTATCGTCACGGGTGTGAACATCCGAGTCGAGGAGGTCGTCGGCGCTTGCGCCGACATCAGATGACCGCGCTCCGTCGCCGACCCACCCAGGTCGGCGACATCGTCATGCCCTCACTCGCCGGGTGCGCATATCGTGCGCTCCCTATTTCAGGATGGATTCATCAATGGACTCCTATACCCGCGACCAGATCCTCGGCGCCTTCCGGGGTGCCACCCGCAGCGAGGTCAAGAAGGTCACCTTCGCTGCGAACTTCGACGCCGTCGACTTCGACAAGTTGGACTTCTACGGCTGGACTGACCCCCGAATCCCGCGCCGTGCTTACGTGCTCGTCGACCGACCCGACGGGCCGGTCGCGCTGCTGTTGAACCGGGCTGCGGTCAAGCCACGCGCGCGAGCCATGTGCGCGTGGTGCAACGACGTGAATCTCACGGATGAGGCCGTGCTGTACACGGTGCGCCGGGGAGGTGCCTCCGGCCGGAAGGGGGACACCATCGGCGCGCTGATCTGCGCGAATTTCGGATGCTCCCGCAACGTGCGGCAGCTGCCACCGGCGTATCACAAGGGGACCGATCTTGCCAGCCTGCGCGAACAGCAGGTCAGTGAGCTACGGCGCAAGGTGCACGGATTCGTCAACGAGGTGCTCTCAACCGAGGATTGACGTCAGCTTTCGACCGAGCGGATACCTGGCGCCGATGAGTTTCCGACGGCGCAGCGGTCGTATTGAGTAGAGGCAACCGAATCACCCGACGGAACGGAACTTGACGTGGCGCGAACCAACCTCTCGATGTCGATCTCGGCTGACGGCTATGTCGCCGGGCCCGATCAGACCGAACAGAATCCGATAGGAGTGGGCGGGCTGGCCCTCCATGATTGGCATATCGGTCCCAGCAGAGATCACCCAGTCAGCCGGCAGGTGATGTCAGAGATGTTGGACGGCATGGGTGCAACCATCATGGGGCGCAACATGTTCGGACCGGTTCGCGGCGAATGGAACGATTCGGACTGGCAGGGCTGGTGGGGTGACACTCCGCCGTATCACTGTCCGGTCTTCGTCCTCACGCACTACGCCCACGACCCGATCGAGCTGAACGGCGGTACGACGTTCCATTTCGTCACCGACGGCATCGAATCCGCGTACGAACAGGCGGAGGCGGCTGCCGGAGGGAAGGACATCTCGATCGCCGGTGGCGCGTCGTGCGCACGCCAGGCGATCCAGGCGGGCTTGGTCGGCGAGATCGATCTGCAGGTGTCGTCGGTGATCCTCGGCTCGGGCGAGCGCTTATTCGACGGATTCCAGCCCGGCCTACCGGAGTTGGAGCTCGTTCGCGTGCTGCAAGCACCCGGTGTGGCTCACCTCCGCTATCGGGTCACACGGTGAACGGCGGTAGATGAGATGTCGACAGGGGAGTGGGAAGGCACCGTCGTCAAGAAATACCGGGCGCTTCTCGACGGAGCGAATCTGTACCGACGCCTGCGCATTCGGCTCGAAGACGGGCAAACAGTCACGGTGCGCGTTGACCGCGCCACCTGGGAGGCGTTGGCAGTCGGAGACGCGGTGCGCAACACCGCGGAGGGTGGACTGCAAAGGGCTTAGGTCGGAAGCGAGCCGCGTTCTCCAGCGGCGACCGGGGCCGTCGGCGCGGCAGCTAAGGGGAGGGTGTGTCGGTTAGAAGGGCGCCAGCAGGAATTCGTCGACGAACCGGGCGAAGGTGTCGTCGACGTAGGTTGGGTCGTTCGCGGTGAAGAATTCGATGATGAGGCCTTGGAAGGTGGCCAGCGCGAGCCGTGATCGGGTTTCGGCGACGTGCTCTGGCATGCCTAGGGCTTGCAGGCGAGCCTTGGAGTTGCGGGTCAGCAGCGACAGCGTTTGCCAAGTGTAGTCACGGTAGGGACTGTCGCGGCCGCACGCGGCACCGAACACTTGCAGCACGACGCGCAGGGTATCGGTGCGCTCGCCACGGGTACAGGCATGCCAGTCGTCGAAGCACCATTGTCGGTGTGCGGCAACGGAGTCGGGCAGGTCGAGCTCATCCGTTTCGGGGATCGCGGCGCGTTGTTGGCGGTTCAAGACCGCCAGGATCAGTTCCTCTTTGCTGCCGAAGTAGTAGACCAGCATCCGGGCGCTGGTGCCCATTTCGGACGCGAGCTCGCGCAGGGATGTGTCGACCACGCCGGTGCGCGCCAGAACCGCGCCGACGGTGGCCAGTAGCTGTTCCCGTTTCGCATGGTCGAAAGGCCGCGGCACACTTGACTGTAACAGTTGCTTCGGATATTGATGAGTTGATGCGTGCGAACACGTGGGCGGGGGGCGCTCGGTGAGTTTGATTCGTGATGACACCGACTCGACGCTTGATGAAGCAAGTCCGGAGGGGACCTCGGCTAGCGTGGGCCGGCCATTGCGGGGGACTCGGCTAATCGCGATCGTCGCAGGGCTGGTGGGGTTGGTGGCCAGTGTGCTGATCCCGGTGCTGCCTGTCGTGCAGACCACCGCAACGCTGAACTGGCCGCAAGGCGGACAGCTGGGCAGCGTGACAGCGCCGCTCATCACATTGACACCGGTATCGCTGTCGATTGCGTTGCCGTGCAGCGTGATCCACGGTCTGCCTACCGATGGCGGACTGGTACTGGGGACGGTGCCGCCGGCCGGCAAACAGGCGATGCTCAACGGCCTGTTGGTGACGGCCTCCCCGCAGCGGGTCGATGTGATCGCACGCAACATCGTTATCTTGAGCGTGCCACGCTCCCGAATGGACAGCCCGGAGTGTCAACGGCTCCAGGTAGCTTCGTCGACGGCGGGCACGTTCGCCTCAGTCAGCGGGCTGACCGACCCCATCACGGGCGCCGAGGTGCGTGGCGGGTTCAATGATCCGAATTTGCGGCCGCAGATCGTGGGGGTGTTCACCGACTTGGCCGGTCCCGCCCCGGCCGGACTGTCTTTCACTGCGACGATCGACACCCGGTACACCAGTTCACCGGCACCGCTGAAGGCGGCGGCGATGCTGGCGGGAATTCTCGGCACGATCATCGCATTGGCGGCACTGTGGCGACTGGACCGACTCGACGGGCGCCACCGGCGCCGGCTCATCCCGGCCCGCTGGCGCTACTTCACCGCGGTGGACGCGACAGTGATTGTCGTGTCGGTGTTTTGGTTCGTCGCCGGTGCGGGTTCCTCGGATGACGGCTACCAGTTCGAGATGGCCAACACATCCAGTCATGCCGGCTACATGGCCAACTACTTCCGATGGTTCGGCAGCCCCGAGGACCCGTTCGGCTGGTTCTACGACCTGATCGCGGTCATGACCCACGTCGGGCATGCCAGCTTGTGGCTACGCCTTCCGGATCTGCTGTGCGCCTTGGTCTGTTGGTTGCTGCTGTCACGGGAGGTGCTGCCACGGCTCGGGCCGGCAATCTCGCGCAATCGGGCCGCCGTGTGGGCGGCCGCGCTGGTGTTCATCGCGGCGTGGATGCCGTTCAACAACGGGCTACGTCCCGAAGGGCAGATCGCTACGGGGGCACTGATCACGTACGTGCTCGTTGAACGAGCCATCATCACCCGCCGCGCCGCCACGGTCGGACTGGCGATCGTCGTCGCCGCGTTCACCCTCGGAATCCAACCCACCGGACTGATCGCGGTCGCGGTGCTGTTGGCCGGCGGGCGTCCCATCGTGCGGATCATTGTCACCCGGGCCCGAACCATCGGGGTGTGGCCGGTCGTATTGCCGCTGGCCGCCGCTGGAGTTGTGGTGCTGCCGGTGGTGTTCGCCGATCAAACGCTCGCCGCGGTGCGGGAGGCTACCGCGGTGCGTACCGCGATCGGGCCCGCGCAGCCCTGGTACACCGAGAACCTGCGCTACTTCTACCTGTTTCTGCCGACCACCGACGCGGCCTTGTCGCGCCGATTCGGCATCTTGATCACCTTGGTCTGCCTGTTCCCGTCCGTCTTCCTGCTGTTGCGGCGCAAGCGAATTCCCGGGATCGCCATCGGACCCGTGTGGCGGCTGATGGGGGTCATCTTCGCGACCTTGTTCCTATTGACGTTCGCGCCGACGAAATGGATTCACCACTTCGGGCTCTTCGCCGCTGTCGGCGCCGCAATGGCGGCTGTGGCCACCATCATGCTCGGGCCTACGGTCCTGCGCTCACGACGCAACCGCGTCGCGTTCTTGGCGGCCGTATTATTCGTTCTCGCTTTATGTTTCGCCTCCACCAACGGCTTCTGGTATGTCTCCAGCTATGGCGTTCCGTTCAACGACAGCAGCCCGCACTGGGGACCGGTCACCGCCAGCACCGTCCTGTTTATGTTGTGCCTGCTGACCGCCGGCTACGCCGGCTGGCTGCATCTGGCCGTGTCGACCACACCCGGACCACGCTGGATCCGGATGCTTTCCGCCGCCCCCGTGCCCGTGGCGGCGGGCTTCATGGTGTTGGTGTCTGCGGGGTCAATGCTCGCCGGCGCGATCAAGGAATACCCCAGCTATTCCAACGGATGGGCCAACCTGCGGGAGTTGGCCGGTGGCTGCGGTCTGGCCGACGATGTCTTCGTCGAACCCGACCCCAACGCCGGATTCCTCACCCCGCTGCCCGGCCGGTATGGCTCGCTCGGCCCGCTCGGCGGCACCAAACCTGTCGGCTTTGACCCCAGTGGGGTACCCGAACACACACTGGCGGAATCGATTTGGCAGAGCAACCCTCGCCCGGGAACCGACTACGATTGGGACGCGCCGACCGCTTTGGACCGGCCCGGCATCAACGGCTCGAGTGTGGTGCTGCCCTATGGCCTCGACCCCGCGCGGGTGCCGATGGCCGGAAGTTTCGCCGAGGGCCCCCAACAGGTCGCCGCATTAACCTCGGCGTGGTACCGCCTCCCGGCCGCCGACGACGCCCACCCCCTCCTGGTGGTTACCGCCGCCGGCACGATCACCGGCAACAGTGTGCTGTCCGGGCACACCGCCGCGCAGACCGTCGCCCTGGAATATGGCGCAGCCGGGGCAGATGGCGTCCCGGTGGCCGCTGGACGACTCACCCCGTACGACATCGGGCCGCAACCCGCATGGCGGGACCTGCGCTTCCCGCTTGCGGCGATTCCTCGGGGCGCCAGCTACGTTCGGATCGTCGCCGAAGACCAGTCACTCAATGTCGGCGACTGGGTGGCCGTCACCCCGCCGCGAGTACCCGAGCTGAAATCGATCCAGGAGTACCTCGGTTCTTCGCAGCCGATCCTGCTGGATTGGGCTGTGGGACTGGCATTTCCGTGCCAGCAGCCGATGCTGCACGCCAATGGCGTCACTCAGGTCCCGAGGTACCGGATCTCGCCGGACTATCCCGCCAAGATCGAGATGCCCGACACCTGGCAAGCCGGGGAGAATGGCGGACCGCTCGGTATCACCGATGTCCTGCTGCGGGCTCACGTCATGCCGACATATCTGTCCCGGGACTGGGGAAGAGACTGGGGATCGCTGCGCCGCTTCGAACCTGTCGCAAACGCCCCAGAAGCGCATCTCGACCTCGGTACCGCCACCCGCTCCGGCCTGTGGAATCCGGGTGCCATCCGCATCGCACCTTAGGCGAAGGGCCGGCAAACAGGCAGGGACCCAAACCGGAGAAATCTAGGCACACGCGTCAGCGTGGTCGCCTTGACCCTCTCCCTGGGGGAGACCACAGGCTCGAGGTATGACAGCACATCGAAGCAAAGAGACGACGACCGGGGACGAGCTGCCGACGGTGATCGCGGCGTATCTCACGGCACACCGCGCCAAGGATGTCGACGCGGTGACTGACGCTTTCAGCCCAGATGCCATCGTCGTTGACGAAGGCAACACCTACCGAGGCCGGCAGGAGATCGCGGGGTGGGTGGACATTGCTGGCGCGCAGTACACCTACACGACTGAGTTCACCGCAGCGACGACCACGGGTGCCGACTCAGTCGACGTCGTGCAGCACCTCGAGGGTGACTTCCCAGGCGGCGTGGTCGATCTGCACTACCGGTTCGCCCTCGACGGCGGGCTGATCGGCCGGCTGGTGATCGAGCCGTGACCACTTTGGGCTGTCGAGGCTGTCACGGCGGCACTGCGCGAGGAAGTCGCGCCGCTCGGCGTCCACGTGCTGGCAGTTGAACCGGGCGCTTTCCGCACCCGTGCCTATGCAGGCTTCGCCGACGACCCGGTTGACGAATCCATCGCCGCCTACAGACCGGTGCTTGAGGAGGTCCGCGCCGCGATGATCGCCCAAGATGGCAAGCAGCCCGGCGACCCGCGGCGCGGCGCGCAGGCGGTGATCGCCGCCTTGGCTGAAGAACCGCCACCCCGGCGACTGGTGCTCGGCGGCGACGGGTTCAATGCCGCTGTGGCAGCGCTGCAGGATACGTTGGCCGATATCCGTACGCAGGAAACCCGTTCCCGCGCAGCCGACTTCCCCGTGGTGACGGCTACACACTCGTAAGTCCGCCGACGTGACTACCGACTGATCATTCAACCGGGGCCTGACGGAAGACCGGCCAACCGATTTCGGTGCGCCATGCGGCCGGGTCCGCAGTGTCGCGAGGACCGACGTGATAGATCTCCTGGACCGGCCCGTCGATCGCCAGGGTGTGGGTGGCCACCCAGGAGCCGAGGCGGCCGCTTGCCCGTGGTGACCGGACCGGGCGGAAGACCGTCATCTGCCCTGCCCCGTCGACGAAGAGCTCGTTGTCGTAGTGCCCGCCGGGCGGTCCCGTGCGCTCGAACGGGGGGAAAGCCGCATCGAGCTCCGCCATGGCGGAGTCATACCATGCGAGCGAATCTTCAAGTCGCACATGGTCACAAACTCCGACCACGGTGCGGCGGGGAACTGACCGCAGCTCGACGTCGATGTCAGCGGGATCGGGACTGAGAAGGCGTCGCAGCGAGGTTACCGCCGCGCTGGTGCGGTCCAGTTCGGCTTCGAGCCGACGTAGGTGACCGGCGACGACGTCGGCGCGCTGGTGCGGGTCGTCAGTCGCGAGGATGGCACGCACCTCGAACAGCGGAACGTCGAGCTGCCGGAGCCGGTGGATCACCTGGGCGGTCCCGATCTGGTCGTGCCCGTAGTAGCGGTAGCCGGTGAACGGATCGACTGCGGCGGGCTCGAGGAGCCCGGCCTCGTGATAGCGCCGCAAGGTCCGCACGCTCAGGTGCGTCATCGCCGCGAACTCGCCGATGGTCAGCCCCGATCGCGCGGCGCCAGTCTGCATGACCTTCGACCTCATTCCTGGAAACAGCTCCCCCGCCGGCCTCGCGGGACGCCGCGACACTTGGACAGGATCATTCGCAGTAGGCAACATATCGCGGTTCGGATGCCTGGTCCGCTTGGGCTTGGCCCAAGCCGACCGGATCCTCGACATGATCGTCTGTTCACTCGCAAGTCCACCCCGGTGACCACAACGGGCGGGGCGGGAGGTCCCGTGCCGTGAGGACCAGAGTCCCTAGCCCCGCGTGAGCCCCTGGGCGACGATCGCACCATGACACCGGCTGGTACCGATCTCATGCTCATCGAATCCGTCATGCCGGAGTTCGACGCCATGATCGCAGAGCACACGGTGGTCGCTGCCGACCCGTCGAGCACTTTCCGCGCCGCGCGGGCGCTGGACCTGCTCACCGTACGCACGCCATTGTTGACAGCCTCGATGTGGATGCGCGGTCTGCCCGCCCGATTGTCGGGCGCGACGACACCGCGGCTACCCCGGCTTGTGGTCGGTGAGGGAGTCGGGTTGCCGGGCTGGTTGGAGCTCGGAGAAGTGGAGGACCGTGAGATCGCCTTCGGCGCCGTGGGAAGGTTCTGGCAACCGGTCATCGAATGGCGGGACGTGGCGCCAGAGGATTTCAGCGCGTTCGCCGAACCCGGTTGGGGAAAGATCGCAGCCAATTTCTCAGTAATGCGTTATGGGCAGCATAACACCCTACTGAGCTACCAATGTCGCACCGTTACAACGGATTCCGACTCGCGGCGCAAATTCCTGCGCTACTGGTGGCTGATCCGGCCGTTCGTCGCCCACATCATGCGAGCGACGGTGAACCAAATCAAGGCCGATGCTGAGGCGGCACTGATGAACGGAGAACGATGATGCGTGTTCTCGTTGCGTTCGGTTCCAAGCGGGGCGGCACGTCCGGGTTGGCCCACATGATCGGTGACGCGTTGACAAAAGCGGGATGTGAAGCGGTGGTCACCTCAGCCGGCGACGACCAACACCTGGCCAATGTCGACGCGGTGATCGTCGCTGGCGCGCTCTACTCCAACAGGTGGCACCGCGACGCTCGCCGCTTCGTCCGGCGGAATAGTGCAGTGCTGCGCAAGTTGCCGGTATGGCTGGTCAGTAGCGGACCCTTGGACGATTCGGCTGAACGCCAAGACATTTCGCCCACTAAACAGGTAACCAAGCTGGCCGCTCGAATTGACGCCCGCGGCCATGTGACTTTCGGTGGTCGCCTCGCACGGGACGCGAAAGGCTTCCCGGCCAGCGCGATGGCCAAAACGCGCGCCGGCGACTGGCGGAGCCAGGCGCACGTTCAGCGCTGGGTCGAGACCGTAGTAAAGCAGCTGAACTCTCCGACAGCGGCACGCCAACCCACGCACCAGGACTAATGACAAGCGCATGCTGCGATCTCAGGAACCCTTGGGGGGAGGCTGATCCGCGAGAAAGTCGACGATCAGGCTGTTGACGAGTTCGGGCGACTGAGATCGGGGTCGAGGCACCACGATCCGCTGTGATTCAGGACGTGGTTTTTGTGGCGCGATTCTTTGGTGGAGTCCGCGGATCGTTTGTCAGGCTTGGTATCTGGAGTGTTTCTTGCGGACGTTGCCGGCGCGTCGACTCGCCTGACAAGCTGCGCGGTGCGCCCGTCGCGCCTGGCGTGCCTTCGGCCTCGTTGGTGCCGGAAGCCGAAGATTTCTCAGATGTCCCGCTGGTCTTCGAGTCGACCGATATCGTTGTCCCCGACGCGCCAGTGGGCGGCGGGGTGCTCGTTGTCGGGCGCGAAGCGGCCGTGCCGAACGAGGTGTCTGCGCCGGCAGAAGTCGCGGCGGCGGCGGTCGTCGCCTTGGTGCCAGTGGTTCCCGCCGATCGGGTTGTTCCGGTCGACGCAGTGGTTCCGGTTGTCCCGGTCGATGCGACCTTTGCGGGCGTCGGCGCAGTCGTCTGGGTGGTGTGCGTTGCGGCTGTGGTCGCTTTGGTGGTGGTCGCTGTGGTCTTCAGCGCAGCTGCCGGGGCCGTCGGGGTTGTCGCCGCGACGGCCTCGGCAGCCAGCGGTCCGCTCAGTGACGAGGAGATGGCGGTGAACCATGCTGTGATCGTCTGACCCGCGCGCTGGAATACGCTCCAGATTGCCTGACCGATCGCTTGGACGGCGTTCGTCAGCGACTGGACGATGCCGCTGATTGTGGAGCCGATCCTGCCGATGATCGAGCCGATATCGCACGCCGCCGGGCTGCTTGAGTACTGCTGGATAGCTTGTTGGACGACGGCAACGGCGAGCTTCGGCGTCCAGTCGGCGTTCCAGATGCCGTACCCGGCGGCACCCGGAACACCGTCTTGGGCGGTGTAGATGAATACCGGGCCGGCGTAGGCGATGGTCTGCCAGGTGTCGAGGAGGTTCTTGATCAGGTCGGCCTGAGTCTGCTGACTCACGTCGTTGGTGGACGCGCCGAACTCGCTGATCCAGATCTTCTTGAGCCCGTCACCGTATTGCGTCATCAGCTGGTAGATCGTATTCAGCTGCGTCAGAGGCGAATTCGCGACGCCAAGGCCCTGGGAGAACGGCAGCGACTCCTGATACGGATGGAACGACAACGCATCGAAGTAGTTCGCCGCGCCCGCGGCCAGCATCTGCTGGACGAAGGTCGTCGGGTCCATCGTGATGCTGCCGAAGGTAATCACGCTGCCCAGCGCACCGGCCACCACGGTGGCAGATGGGTTGACCGCCTTGATCGCCGGATATGCCGCCTTCAGCAAGGCCGCATAGGCGACGGGGTCGATCGGATCGGACGACAGCACGTAGTTCGGCTCGTTCCAGATCTCGTAGGCCGAGATGGCCGTGCCGTACCGCTGGGCCACCTGTGTCACGAACGAGGCGTAGTCAGCGGGGTTGGGCGTCCCGGCACCGGTGATCGCGGTGGACGAGCCCTCCCACAGCGGCGTGCTGGCGACCTCGGCCATGACGCCCATGTTCCGTGCCTGGGCAGCCTGGATGACCATGTCGATGCTGGACCAGTTGTAGACGCCGTTGGCGGGTTCGACGTAGATCCACGGGACGAAGACGCGGACATCCTGGACCCCGATGGACTGCAGGGTGTCGAGCGTCTGGTTGATCTGCGCCTGAGTCTGGCCGTAGAGGCCGGAGTCGGCAATGCCGATGGTCGACGGCGCCTCGGCGATCGAGGCGGTGTCCTCGATCTGAACCATCGTTGTCAAGCGGGACGGTGGCACAACCGCATCCGTCGCATACAGACACACCAGCGCCACAAGAAGCGTTGCGATCAGCATGCGCAACCCAAAGGCTCTAAGACGCCCAGCCGCAGATGTACTCATTGTCCACCTCCTACGGCGGGACGGCCGATCGGTCGAGTCATCGAGTCCGGTTGCGGCCAAAACTAACGATGACGTCGAATTAGTGTGACCGCAGAGGAGGTGGCGAAGTCAGGGGCTTTTGTCATCTCGCACTAGGGGCTGCAGTCCGCGGTGACGTCAGTGAGTTCGAGGGTGCTGGCGAGTGCAGCGTTCAATGAACCGCGTGAGTACTTTTCGCTGAACGGCTAGGTCGCGTTGCCGCCGGGCAGGATTGCTTCGCCTGCGTAGATGCTGCGTTGTCGGATTACAGCAAGCGGATGACTCCCCGATTGTCGGATATAAAACGGCTTGGCTGATTTGATCTCCTGTATCGCTATGGGCGAAGCTGTTCTATGGCACAGATCGTCGAGGACGTCTCCCGTACCTTCAATGAGTTCTTGCTCCTGCCCAACAAGACATCGACCGAATGTCGGGCTGACGCTGTACAACTCGTGGCGCCACTGGCACGCCACGCGCTCGGGGAGCGTTCGCGGCTTCAATTGCAGGTGCCGTTCACTTCAGCGATCATGCAAGCGGTCAGCACACCGCAGTTGGCGATTGCGCTGGCCCACCACGGCGGATTGAGCTTTCTGCATCACAATCGCCCGATCGCCGAGCAGGTGGCCGACGTCCAGGCCGTAAAGGCCTTCAAGGTGGGATTCGTCGTCAGTGACACCGACGTACGACCCGACACCACTTTGGGCGAGCCGTTGAACGCGATGCCGCGCACCGGGCATAGCACCTCGGACTTTCGATCTGATTACACCGACAACAACCGCTATCCACATCAATTGGTCGACGCCGACAAACGGTTGCGGGTCGGTGCGGGCGTCAACACACACGACTATCGCGAGCGAATCCCTGCGCTGCTGGACGCCGGTGCCGACGCACTGTGCCTGGATTCATCGGACGGCTACAGCGAGTGGCAGGCCCGTGCGTTGGACTGGGTCAAAACCCGCTATCCCGAAGTGATCATCGGAGCGGGCAACGTCGTTGACGGACAAGCGTTTGAGTACCTGGCCGATGCTGGGGCCGACTTCGTCAAGATCGGCGTTGGGGGTGGATCGATCTGTATCACCCGCGACCAGAAAGGCATCGGTCGCGGTCAAGCCAGCGCGGTACTCGACGTCGCGGCGGCCCGCGATGCCTACGCCCTACGCACCGGTCAGTACGTGCCGGTGTGCTCCGACGGCGGCCTGCAGCTGGACTATCATGTGGCGCTCGCTTTGGCCATGGGGGCGGACTTCGTCATGATGGGGCGCTATTTCGCTCGGTTCGATCAGGCACCCGGGGCGAAAGTGTCCACATCCGACGGCTACGTCAAAGAATATTGGGGTGAGGGCTCCTACCGCGCCCGCAATTGGCAGCGCTACGAACAACCCGGCACTGGACTGACCTTCGAAGAAGGCGTCGATGGCTACGTACCCTACGCCGGTGACCTCAACGAAGGCCTCGCAGTGACCGTCGCCAAGATCAAAGCCACCATGACCTCTTGCGGCGCAACCGATCTCCGGCAATTCCACGACAGCGCACGACTGACCCTGGTCTCCGACCAAAGCTTCCAAGAAGCACACGCCAGCATCGACATTCGCACCGCCGTCAATTGACTTCGGCGTCAGCCAGCGTGACGCCCGGATAACCTCCGGGAAGTGGCGAGTTGGCTTGATACCTCTGGTGTTGCGCTATCGGAGATCTGGAACTCAGCCGGGGGACTGGGATGATGTTCGACTTCGTCGACCCTGACGGAATCCAAATAGAGTTCACCCACTTCAACGGCGGCTGAAAAATCAGTTCCTTTCATCGGGTGCCAAACAGATCGTTGGTGAGAAATCAGGGGAGAGGCCGCCGCACGCCAGCCACTGCTATGGCAGCCACGCAGCGCACTGCCCTGGGGTTCTGTTGTCCGGCCCGAACTCCAGGCGCCGGCCCGCAAGCAGAAGGGCGACCATGGATGAATTGACGCTCGCCGCCTACGACGCCAACCCCACGGGTTTTGCCGACGCATGGCATACACAATCTGATCCTGCCGACATGCACGAGCTTGTGCGTCGCTTCTTTCACTCAGGTGAACCTACCGCCGACATCGGGTGCGGCGCTGGACGAGATACTGCGTGGCTCAACGAGAATGGCTATCCTCCAACTGGATACGACCCGTCGGCCGGCCTGCTCCGGGAGGCCCGTCGTCGCCACCCAGGAGTCGAATTCGCGCGTGACTGTTTGCCCGAGTTGCGCAGTGCCGGCGAGTGCACATTCTCGAATGTGCTGTGTGAGACCGTGATAATGCACTTGCCCATTGCGGACATCACGCCTTCGGTGCGCCGATTGCTGCGGTTGTTGCGGCCGGGAGGCATGCTGTATCTGAGCTGGCGGGTGGCGGACACGTGCCGGCGCGACGACCGTGGACGGCTCTATTCTGCCGTCGATGTGGCCCGGGTCATCGATGCACTGGATGGCGCTGCCATCAAGTTCTCGGCACAGTACGCCAGTATGTCGTCGGGCGCTTCGATACAAACGATTGTCGCCGAGCGCGCCACGTAGAGAGCCCGGGAAGGGAAACTCCTGCAGGTAACCCGCCGGGGCATAGCCCTCGCTGCTCGCAACGAGCTACTGCGCGCCGTCGAGGGTGATGACCACCTTGACGTCGTCCGGTCCGGCGTCGAATGCGTCGGCGAACCTCTCCATCGGCACGCGTCGCGTGATGAGGCGGCCGAGCCAGTCGAGGTCCGCACGGGCCAGCGCGTCGGCAGCCTGGTGATAGTGGCGCAGGTTGGCGTTCACCGAACCGACCACCACGTCGTTCTCGAGCACGATCTCGCGATTGATATCACCGGCGTCGACATCGAGTTTGCGGCCTGCTGGAGACACTCCGGTGAGACACACGATGCCGTAAGAACTCGTGTGCGCCATCGCGTCGAACACCAATCGCCCGACGCCGGTGGCTTCGATCACCACGTCGGGCTGCAGCTTTGAAGCCACGTCGTCCATCGGGTCGTGGTGATACGTGGCACCGAGTGACTCCACGAGACCGGGCTTCGGACCGTCGGCCACCTGATCGAGCACATGGACGTCGAGATTCCGCTGCACGCCGAGCAGCGCGGCGAGGAGTCCGATCGGCCCCGCTCCGGTGATGAGAACCCGTTGCGGATCGAACCATGCCCGTGCACCGACACGTTCAACTTCCTCCCACGCCTTGGCCACTACGGTGGTCGGTTCCATCAGCATCCCGACGTGCTCAAGCCGCTTGTCGAGCTTGACGGCGTAATCTGTTTCGAGGCAACACTTCTCGCTGCCGTATCCGTCATTCTCCTTGATGCCGCGTTCGGTGTAGCGGCCGTTGCGACACATGTCGAACTCACCCTGGGCGCAGGCGCCGCATGGCACCGGATCGGGACGACGCACGACGCCGACCACGAGGTCGCCGGCGGTGAAGTCGCTACCATCCGGCGCCGTGACGACGCGACCGAGCGACTCGTGACCGATGATCAGACGTGATGCGTGCGGGGGAGACCAGCCATACTCGCCGCGGGCGATCTCCTTGTCCGTGCCACACACTCCAATGGCCATGCCCGCCACCAACAACTGGTTGGACGCCGGTTGCGGATCCGGGCGCTCCTCCACCCGCAGGGAGTTCGCGGTTCCCGGCTCGACGGTCAGCGCACGCATGGCCTCGACTTACCCATGGTCTCCAGTGGCCACACTCGGACGACGACGTTCACAGCGAACCGTCAGCCCTACCTGCGGGAGTACGCCATCAACCCGATTGCGCAATGGCGAACAGGCCCGCGACACCGAGCGCGTAGACGATCAAGACGGCCAGCGAGTCGGCACCCAATCTCGCGATGCGTCTACGGGGCCGGAAGAGCAGCCCGGCGGCGTAGATCAGCGTCAGCACCATCGCTAGCGCCGTCAGGTAGATGTCGGTGCGTTGTGCTTGCGGCAGCACCGCTTTGCCCGAGATCAGCGTGCCCATGAGGAACAGCACCGGCAGAAAGGCGTTGCCACCGAAGATGTCCGACATGACGAGCTGGTAGTCGCCGTTGCGCACCGAGGTCAGACCCGTCGACAGCTCCGGCAGCGAGGTGGCGGCGGCCAGAACGGTGGCGCCGAACAGGACGCCGGATAGCCCGATGTGGTCGGCGATCGCGTCACCACTGCGCTCCAGCACCACGCCGGCGACGAGTGTGACCACTGCCGCGACGCCGAAGATGGTCGCGGCCTTTGCGGTGCTGACGCCGCGCCTGGCCGCCTTCTGCTCGGTTTGGGTGGTGCTGTGGCCTCGCGGATGCTGTTGGCCATCGGGGGGTTGACCGGATTCGTGCCACGGCAGCGACTGGCCGGCGCGTCGCAACAGCAGCAGCCCGCCGACCCAGGCGAGCAAGATGAGCAGTGCGGAGGGGGTGACGTGGAACGCGATCAGCGAGTCCGGTAGCTGGGTGCCGGCGATGACGATCGCCAGCACGGCAACGACCAGTGCGGCCTCCAACACCAGCACCAGCGAGGCGGCGCGATACGTGAGGGGCCGGTCCCCGTGAACGCCGAAGGCGTCGAGAGCCACGAGGACCACTGTCTGAATTGCGATGCCACCGAGGATGTTTCCGACCGCCACGCCGACGTTGCCGGACAGTGACGCGCTGGCGACGATGGCGATCTCGGGCAGGTTGGTGGCGATTGCCAGCAGGATCAGCCCGCCGAGCGCCGACCCGAGATGAAGGCGCGTGGACAGCACGTCGGTCTGATCGGACAATGAGACGCCTGCGATCCAGATGGCAGCGGCGGCCGCCAGGAACACTGCCAGCAGAGCCCATAGCGGCCAACCTGACATGCGCAACCTCCTCGACGACGGGACGTACCCCATTCGCCGTCGATGCACACCAGGCACGAAGAGTCATGTTCCTCCCCGTGTGCCGCGTGGGCCGCAGCGACCAGAGGCGATCCAGAAGACGCGAGTCGCCCGTTGAAGGCATTGAGGATTGGAAGTCTCGATCTCGGGGAATACCGCAAAGACAGTCGAGAGGGAGGCAAACATCACCATGAGATTGACAGCTGACACGGGTAACGGCGCGCAACCCCGAGCACCTTGGCGTAGGCAGCCGGCCTGGATCGGCCTGATCGCCGGCGTGGCGGTATTTCCTCTCGCAACGGGATGCGGCGCCGACGACGGCGGCAAAACGACAACGACCAATACGCCGACTACGACGGTCACGACGCCGGCTTCGAGCCCGTCAGCGGTAACCACGTCACCCGCCCCAGGTGGGGCCACCGGCGGTGGCGGCCCTGGAGGTGGCGGCGGTTCCATCCCGGGCGGACCCACCGGCAGTGGGGGTCCCGGCGGCGGAGGAGGCAGCATTCCCGGGGGTCCGTCCGGCGGCGGCGGTCCCGGCGGTGGTGGAGGTTGTATGCCCGGCGTGGGTTGCGTCTCGGTGCCTTGATCCGAGGTCATCAACGCCGTCTCTCGACTCGTCACGGATGACACTGACCCCCGTCCGGCGGTCAGTGTCATCCAGCAGGGGTCAGTGCGACCGGAGGCGACGTACCGTCCGCATTCCCCACGAGTGATGATCGCTCGCGGGCCGGGCCGGGCCGTCAGGCGTTATTGGGTGGCATCGCCAAGATCACGTCGCTGTATGTGACCAGCGCTGCTAACGAGCGAGTTTGGCGGAACATCGGTTGCCACGACCGCGCCAGCGGCAACGACCGATCCGGAACCGATCGTGACACCAGGAGCGATCGTCGCGTTGGCCCCGATCCACACATTCGTCCCAACATTGATCGGGGAGACTGTAATGCCGTCGTATCGGGCCGCTGGCTCGACGGGATGGCCGGCGGTACAGAGCGTGACGCCCGGCCCGATCATTGTGCGGTCTCCGATTGTGATGCCCCCAAGGTCATAAAACGAGCAATTCTGGTTGACGAAGACGCGGTCGCCCAGACGCAGGTTCAGGCCGTAGTCGCAATAAAATGGCGGGTAGATTGTGGTGGTTTGAGGCAGCGAACGCCCCAGGATTTCTTTCAGCAACGAGTTGCGACCATCCACATCCGAGTGCCGTAGGACGTTCAGCTGCGAGGTCAGGTCCATTACAAGCTGCACCCGTTCCACCACATGGCGCGATTCGTCGGTACCTCTGGGTATCAGCCGCGCCGAACTCTTCTTCATATCTCGATCCTGGTAGAAGTTCACTCCAACGGCTCGGGCGTGAAGGTAACGTCGGCTCCGCCTACGGTCATCGTCACCTGACCTTCGATGACCATCACCTGCGCAGAGACCCGTCGATCGACAGTCTGGGCCAATTGCTGCACCGATGCGTGCGGTATCTGCACCACCGACAGGTTCCGCAGCCCCGCCACTTTGGGGCCGACGGTGCGCCACCAGGTGGCCACGCCGGCGGCGAATGGGAAGAGCAGCACCTGGTCTGCCTGGCTGGCCGCCTTGCCCAAGGCGCGTTCGTCGGGCTGGCCGACGTTGATCCACTCCAGGATCCGGCCGGTGTAGTCGGCGAGCCGCAAGTCCGGGACGCCAGGGGTGGACAGGCCTGCCCCGAACGCCAGCTCACCGTCGACGTCGCTGAGACGGTGTGCGCGAAGCCCAAAAGCCAACAACCGCACCACCATCCGCTCATCGGTCTCACTGGGATGACGGGCCACGGTCAGCGTGTGATCGGCGTAGTAACCGTGATCGACATCGGAGACGGCAAGTTCGACTTTGAATACTGTTGCGGAAAGGGCCACGTCCTAGTGTCCACCCAGGTGGTGCCCCCCAAGCAGTCGGGCCGCGGTTGAGTGGCCGGGCCGCCGAGCCAGCCGTCAGTTCCAGTCGCCACCGATAGGCCACCGACTGAGCACTATCCGACGACCGTCGATGCCAGAGCGATTGGGGCGCAGCATAATCTGGCGTAGATTGCTGGTACCTGCCGCATTTCCAATCGCTGGTGACGGCAGCACGGAGTCCCAGGCGCCAGCGATCTCACTCGTGTGACGACTGACTCGCCACAGGGGAGAGACAGGGCGATCTATCAAATTTCCGCCGTCTGAGGTTTGGGCAACCGAGTCCGGATTAGCATGGTTCAACTGAAGTCGGCAGACGCACCGTTAGACGTACGGCAGCGAAGTTGCGGTGAGCAACCCCATAGGAGCGTGACAGGAATGCGCTGTGCTCGCTGGTACCGCATTTGAATGCGATTCTGACGGAACATGATTGGTGACTTCCGCGACGAGCACTTCTTACGTTCGTCATCAAAGGACCAACTGCCCTACTGGACGCGCCACGACGTTGATACTTTCGAACATCCCCCTTTAAGTGACGACAAGTGGAGGGAATCATGGCTGGATCGAAACGACTGTCGCTTCACATTGGGCTTAATGGTGTCGACACCACGCGCTACGGCGGATGGGATGGGACGCTACGGGCGTGTGAGAACGACGCCCATAGCATGCGTGAGGTGGCGGTGGAGCGGGGCTTCGAGCCGACTGTCATGCTGACCAAGGACGCTACGTCCAAGAACGTCTACACGCAGATACGCAAGGCCGCTGCACAGTTGCACCGGAGTGACCTCTTTTTCATCACTTACTCCGGCCACGGTGGACAGGTGCCGGACGTCAATGGTGATGAGGAGAAAGACCAACTTGACGAGACTTGGGTACTCTACGACACCCAAATCCTCGACGACGAACTTTACGGCCTGCTGAGCGCATTCGATCCCGGTGTGCGGGTGGTTGTCTTGTCCGACAGTTGCCACAGTGGCACGGTCGCTAGGGCAGTGGTCGCCCATCGGGAGGCCAACGCGGTAGCGGGCAGCAAGGCCGCCCCCCTTGAAGTCACCCTACGGGAATTCGAGCAGAACCAGGCCGCCTATCGAGACCGGCTGACATGGGCCGCCTCGTGCGCGCTTCCCCGACCGCACGTCAAAGTCGTGCTGATGTCCGGATGTCAGGACTGGCAGACGTCGATGGACGGCATAGACAACGGCGCGTTCACATCATCATTTCTCAGCGCCTGGAACGGCGGCAAATTCAATGGCAATTATAAGGAGTTGTTGACTTTGGTCCGTTCGCGGCTGCCCTTCACCCAACAGCCAAACTTATTCTGGTACGGCGACGGCGTTGAAGCGATGCTGTTGACAACGCCTCTGTCGGACTAGTAATGCAGCTGTAGATTGGGATCATTGATGTTCGCGGTGTCGATAGAGGGAAGATTGGTGCCGTCATCGCTATCGTGACCAGGCGAGCAGGCTGGTGAGGGTCAGTCCTTGCGGTCAATAGTAGGTCGATCACCTGTGGATATCGTTGATCCGGTTCGTCAAAGAGAACGGCGTGGTAGTGCGGGGTTATCCACTTGGGTTCGTGGGTGACGGCGGTTGCGACCGGTGTGTGGAGCAGTTCGAACTCTATCGGGGTGAGTCTGCCGAGTGTGCGTTGCCGGCGCCGGCGGTGATAGGTCCGCTCGATCCACGACACGATCGCCAGACGCAGTTCGGTGCGAGTGACCCAGCGTTTCCGGGTTAGGACGTTGCGTTGCAACGGGGCGAAGAACGAGTCCATAGCGGCATTGTCACCGCACGCACCGACGCGGCCCATCGACCCGTGTAATCCGTTGTGCGACAGCGCATGGACGAACTTCCGCGATCGGAATTGACTGCCTCTGTCGGAGTGGACGATCGTCGCCGCGGGCGATCGAAGTGCCACCGCGTTGGTCAAGGCGGCTACCGCCAGTGAGGACTTCATCCACGAGCCGATCGAGTAGCCGACGATCCGGTTGGAGTAGATGTCTTTGATGGCACAGAGGTAGAGCTTGCCTTCATCGGTCCGATGCTCGGTGATGTCGGTCAGCCAGACGCGGTTGGGGCCGGCTGCGCTGAACTGGCGCTGGACGAGGTCGTCATGGACCGGTGGCCCGGATCGACGGTTCAGCCCACGCTTCTTGGCAAAGATCGACCAAATGCGCTCCTGCGAACACAGTCGCGCGACACGGTTTTCGCCTGCGGTAATCCCGCGGCCGGGCAGTTCGTCGGCGATGAACCGGTACCCGAACGCGGGGTCGTCGGCATGGATGTCGCGGGCAGCGTTGATCAGGTGCGCGCCGTCCCAATCCCGCTGCGATACAGGTGCTTTGCGCCATTTATAGAACGCCTGGGTAGAGAATCTCAGGACCCGGCAGGTCACCGCGACAGGTACACCGTCGGCGGCAAGGTCGAGGACCAGCGGGTACATCATTTTGGGTTGGCATCCCGCGACAGGTAGCCGACCGCGCGGCGCATCACTTCGGCTTCCTGCTCGAGGAGCTTGATCCGCTTGTGCGCTTCGCGCAGCTGGGCAGCCATGTCGTCAGCAGTGGCCGGCGACGCGGGCTGGCCGCGGCCATCCTCCCGCTCGGCGATCTTGAGCCAGCGGTGCAGGCAGGCCTCCGAGATGCCGAAGTCCTTCGCGATCTGGCGCAGCGGCGCCTCGCCCTTGCGGGCCACAGCGATGACGTCAGCTCGGAACTCGGCAGGAAACGGTGTCAGCCGAGATTGATCCTTCCAGCAAGGACGAATCCTCACAGGTCAGGAGTCAACCAAACCGGGGGCAGTCCCTCGCGATGGGCTCATCGCACCCGCTAGTGACATCGGCTGGGCTTCTGCAGCACTCGAAGTCTGTCCACGTCGCGTCTTGTTGGCCGAGCGGGACCGGACTCACGTCTGGCGGACCGCTGAACCACCACCAGGACCTGGACAGCCACTTTGAGTTCTTCCTCGTCGCGCATGAGCATAGGGCGACTGGCGATGACGCAGCAACGTTCTCCGAGCGCGATTCGAAAGCGGTCCGGTACCGGCATCCGCAAGGCTTCACGCGATAGGGACGCGGTGCTAGCGAAGGGATCGTCTTCGCTTGCCTTGCCCACGGCGTGGAAATCTAATCGATGGGCCGGTCGGCGTCTAATCAGTCGAGGTTGCCCGTTTGCTCACCTCTCTCGATGTTCAATGAGCGGCATTGGGGACAACGAGGCGGCGCATCAACTTTGAAACTGCCGCCGCAGCTACAGCTCCCCGCTACGGCCTCGATCGCGGCTAAATCGGGTCCGGCCTCGTGAGGAATCCCTTTCTCCTTCCCGCATGCATCACAGCGGACAAGATAGTGGTGCATGCCGCCCCCCACGGTTATCTGGAACGAGTTCCCGCAGTCCAGACACCGTGCCGCAAATAAGTAGGCCATATAGACACTCCGTTTAGTTTCCGTGGCCACCGTCGTTAGGTAGTTCGTCATGTTAACAATACTGAGTCGTGCTTTGCAGTTTTCGCAGATGTCGGAGACAAGTTCTCGTCAATGTCGGACGCGTTCGCCAACGCCGGTGTTGAGATTTTGCGCTATGGCAGGCCCTCTGGGGGCGTAGGCTTTGGTGGGTGCCGGCTGGTTACACGAAAGAATATGAGCCGACTGGGCCCGAAGGGGATAGGCAAGTATGAAGACGGAGCAAGCGGAAAAGCGAAGGCGGGCAGGCCGACTACTGGTCGCAGGTGAGCAGTGCCAACGAGTTGTAACGGATGCTCACCCGCGATGTTGGGTGACCTACCAATGGGATGGCGGTGGGAGAATGTCATATTCGGATGCGCTTATTGAAGGCCGTCGGAAGAACCTGGAAGCCCTTACCGAAACCATCGCCTTGGCGGCGCAACAGAAAATCGGGGACTGCAATCTGTATATAGGCGCCATTGGAAAGATATTGGATATTCCGTATTTCCGAGAGGAGCCGATTCCACTAGCCAATGAGATATATAATTTCCTAGTGGAGGCGGTGAAATCGAAACCGGACCTGTGGGAAGATCTGTCCTCTGACGACAAAGAAAACTGTTACGCTAGCGACGAAGTGAAGAGGCGCGCTAATATGGGTTACTTCGTTATCGGATCAGCGCATAGCGCACCTAACCACGCGAACGGTCATATTGCACTGGTTGTACCAGAATCGCTTGAACACGATCAACACCCCAATAATGGGGGCATACGCGGGCCTTGGATCAGGGATGCCCACAAAGACGGTGCGTCTCACGCATTGCTGAGTGTTCGTGCGAGTAATTGCTTTGGGTCCAGCGCGGGCAAGCCAATTTGGGTGGCTTTCATAGGTCATGATTGGTCGGCAATATCATCTGAGCAATCTGCGAAACGCAAAGACAGTGCCATTCCTGGTCCCCTACCGGACCCGAACCAATTTCCGGAACCACACCATCAACCGGCACCACCACCACCGCCATCGCCACCACCACCGCCATCGCCACCACCACCGCCATCGCCACCACCACCGCCATCGCCACCACCACCGCCATCGGATCCCGAGGTACCGGCTTGACAGATCGGAACGTAAGCAGCAAGCAGCTGCCGCCGAGCACTCATCTGGCACGCTCGGGTCCTGGCGTTGCGCATTTCGCAATTCGCGCAGATTTATGAAGCTGCCGGTCGGTCAGGAAACAAACGCACCCCGGGATTGATCCGGGCAACGGCCGATAGGCATGCGGTCGACCAGCGCGAAAAATTCATGCCTGTCACGGTCATATGCGGTCGCCACGTATGAACGGTTGTAGGTGCATTCGGGTTTGGTGTTCCGGGACAGGTGAACCATCCGGCAACTGTCCTTGAAAGTAGTCTTTCTGCCAGCGCGCCTTTGCGGCCGGTGACGTGCCATCTTTTAGCTCCCGATTAAACTGAGTGCGGCTTGCGCTCCATAGTTTGTACGCGTCACGTAATTCAGGTGCGTCGTCGATCGAATCTATTCGGGGAATGCACTCCTCGAGCTCGCCGCGGCGCTGCGGCACTAACATGCAGAGTGGCTCGCCTTGTTCGAAAGTCACCCATACATGTCGCCGCGTGAGCTTCCAGTTCACTGTGAACGTCGATGCCGCCCAGTCGGTCTCGACGAGGCCTTCAAGAGGTGCAATTCCATCCTTAATGCAGTTGGCTGGACCGCGAACCAAGAGATTGAAGCCGGGAGAGGTACGGAACAGAAAGGGCATATTCCAGGTTACAATCCCGTAGCCAAAATGAGTTTTTGGCCGCCATGAGGATCGCTCACCATCATAATCAATTATAACTGAATCAGTCTGCGCCCCGCCATTCCACTTAAGACGTAGCCGAGAGTTATTGAGCACGAACCAACCAGCTTGATTCGCCATCAGCAGAGGCAAGCATCGGTTGGCAAATCGTTGATCGGTCGAGTTCATCCATTCACGGCTAGGCGAAGCGGCAGCTAACTCGAAGCCTGAGCTACTATCGAGTTCGTATGCGACCAGCCTCGGCTCACGATGCGTGCAGCCCCCACCGTGGTCGGCACAGATAGAGTAACAGTCGGAGGAACGGATTTGCTTCGACACGTACGTCCCAACGTCGGTTCAAACGGATGAGGCCCGGCCGTCTTGCGCCTGCGACCACACCGCCAAGTGAACCACGAGAGATGTCCGCAGTTGATCGATACCGCCACAGTAAGCGGCTAGTTTCACGATTGCTGGCACTCATTTGTGGGGACTGTGACTTTCGAGCAGCGCCACGCCACGTCACGTTCGGCGAGAACGGCGCGAACGATGGTCGGCTGTATGAAGCGTAAGGCATCCTTGTATCGATGGTTTCCAAACCTCAACCCGACCAGTTGCTGGTGTTCCGTGACTTCGCGTGCGAAGCCGATGTCGTCGCACTGCTCTCAGCTTTCCGCGCATTAGTCGCGGCTCGACCAGCCGGTGATGACCTCACCGAAGTAAGGCCATTGCCGCTTCGGACTGAGGCATCCTGCCGCAATGTGGTCGGCGTCTGCGACCGCGCGATCAGTAATCGAGTGATCTCAATCCGCGCTCGTGCGATTGCGACAATGCGAGAGTTCTTCCACGTGACGGCATACCCTGAGTTCACGTTAATGTCGGAGATGCGCGTTGGCGATTGCCATCCACTACACGCGGATGCTGAGCGGCAAACGGCAGAAGGGTGGGTTCCGAATCACACCCCTTGGCGATCCCATGTTGGTCTCCTGTATCTGAATACGTGTAATGCTGATTACCGCGGCGGCTTGCTTGATCTACCTGGGATCGGCCAGACGATTGAACCTGTGCGGGGACTGTTCGTAGCATTTCCTAGCGGTCGTCGGCATGTGCACAAAGTCACGCCCGTCGAGGCCGGCCGGCGTCTATCCATGGCAATCTGGCTAACAGGAGATGCGGCACGCGCCGAGCACCTTGGATGACTTGGCGGAAGGCCCATGGCGGGTGTTGCGCGGACCAGGTACGCTCGCGCATCCTCGCCGCGGCGGAGAACTGGTGCTCGACCGTAGTTCTCGGACGCGGCCGGCGACTGGGTGCTGGACAGGACGATAGCGTCCCGGGGAGTGGTGGACTTCGGATCTGGCGTGGTTCACGCGTTGTGATCAACGAGTCATGGTGAACGCT